>SYAM01000065.1 GCA_005787645.1 Actinomycetota bacterium
GCAACATCAGCCCCTTCAGCGGCGAAAGCGCGGGCAACAGCAGCGCCGATACCGCGAGAAGCGCCGGTAATTACCGCTTTCTTCCCGGCAAGGCGCTGTGCTCTTCCACTCATGGTTGGAGTCTAGAACTTAATCAGACCGCGCCCTGCGCCACCCTTTGCGAGGACTTCGAAGGCCTTCGTGGCTTCATCGAGTGAGTAGGTCGCAGTCAGGAGCGAATCCAGGTCGAGCTTGCCGGTCATGTAGAGCTCAATGAGCATTGGGAACTCAATCGCTGGATTTGATGAACCATATTTACTGCCGCGCATACCGCGCTCACCGCGCAAGATGTTGAAGATCGGATCAATGGTCATCTTGTCGCCATTTCCAGGCGCACCCAGAACAATCAACGTGCCGCCCGGGCCGAGGATATTCAATCCGTTCATAAATGCTGGCACGCTTCCGACGGCGCCAATCGCGTGATCTACTCCATGCGGAACGATCTTAAATACTTCTTTCTCGACATCGACTTTCTTTGGATTGATCGTGTGCGTTGCACCAAGTTTTACAGCCATCTCAAGGGCGGCATCGCTGGTATCAATCGCGATAATTGGATTGGCGCCAACAACTCGCGCACCTTGAATGGAGTTAAGTCCAACGCCACCACATCCAACGACTGCAACGCTATCGCCAGGACGTGCAGCAGCAGCATTAGTCACAGCACCAAATCCAGTAGTCACCGAACAACCAATAAGCGCGGCTTTCTCAAGCGGCATATCTTTTCGGATTTTGATTGCCGAAGTTGCCGGGACCACTACATATGGCGCGTACGTTGCCGGGCCATAATGGAGAACTGGTTTTCCACTTTCAACATCGGTGAAACGTCCGGTGTTATCAAATCCAATGGCACCAAATGGTGATGGGCCGTAGCAATATGCGGGCTTACCACGAAGACATTGTGCACAGGTGCCACAGTTAAGTAGCCACGAGATAATTACATGATCACCGGGAATAAGAGTGGTCACTGCAGAGCCAACCGACTCCACAATGCCAGCGCCTTCATCACCAAGAATCATCGGCATCGGAGTCTCGTGCGATCCGTCATATGCATGAAGGCATGAATGGCAGACACCTGAAGCCGCCATCTTCACGCGCACCTCATGTGGTGCAGGATCAGCAACCTCTACTTTCTTCATCGGCATTGGGGTATTTGCTGCGACGAGAACGGGAACTTCCATAACAAGGCTGGCCATCTGCGCTCCTTATATATATGAGGTATTTATGCGATGAGCCTATTCCGGTCTGGCTAGATAGGGTAGAAGCTATGGCGATTTGGGTCTGTGGTGAAGCGCTCATCGACAAGATCTCATCTGGTGGCCAGCTTCGCGAAATCCCTGGTGGTGGCCCAGCGAATACCGCACATGCTCTAGCGCGTTTGGCAATAAAGAACGAATTTATTGGCGGACTCTCTAGCGATGCATATGGACAGATGATGCGCGAGCAATTCATTGCAGCAGGTGTGGGATTGCGCTTCACACCCACACACGATTTACCTACCTGCACAGCAAATGTCACTATCGCAGCCGATGGTAGTGCGAGTTATCACTTCATCATTGATGGCACAGCAACATTTGCCTACGATGAAAATTCCTTACCACCCATTAATCGTGATGAAGTTGATGCGCTCTACTTTGGCACCCTCGCGGCAATTGTCGAACCTGGCGCAAGCGTTCTCTTCGAGTGGATGAAAGGTGCAGTTGGAAAAGTACCCATAATTTTTGATCCAAATATTCGACCAACTGTTGTAGGAGATCGCGAGCGCTACCAAGCCTCGGTCGCGCGATTCTTAGAGATTGCAGATGTTGTAAAAGCGAGCAGTGAAGATATTGCATGGCTCTATCCTGAGATTGATGAATTTGAAGTGGCAGAGAGTTGGTTAGCCCATGGCGTGCAACTTGTCGTAATTACCCGTGGTGAAAAAGGATTGGTCGGAATCACAGCAGATCACGTCATCGAGGTGCCTGGTATCGAGGTAGATGTGGTGGATACCGTCGGTGCTGGCGATACCGTGGGCGCGATTCTTGCTGAGGGAATCGTCACACATGGACTCGAACGAGCGCTCGCCGCCGAGCTTTCCCACATTTTGCATCGCGCCGTGCAAGCATCAGCAATTACTTGCTCTAGACAAGGCGCCCAACCACCATATAAGAAGGAGTTATGAAACAGATCATCAAGGGTGATGAGATCACCGTCGAAATCGATTTAGAACATGGCGCACGCCTCTCCTCTGTGCAGTGGGGTGGGTATGAATTCTCCGTGCAGAAACGAGAGAACATCCTCTGGTGGGGTTGGTATCCGATGATCCCGTGGGCAGGACGAGTACTTAATGGCAAGTTCCGCCATAAAGATGGGCGCGAAGAACAGCTGCCCACCAATGTAATTCCACCGCATGCGATTCACGGTTTGGGATTTCTCATGCCGTGGGAAGATTGCGGTAATGGCGTAAGCCGTGTTGATTTTCCCGCTCCTTATAATGGCGCTAGCGCTGAGCTACGCGTTTCAGTTTCTGGCAATGTGCTCAATTATGAATTGGAATATTTCGCAGGTGATTGCGATTTACCAGGTTGGGCAGGAATTCATACATGGTTCCCACGCGAGATTGGTGGCAGTGCGCAGAGTGCGGAAGTGATTTTCACTGCCGAGAAGATGCTCAAAGTCGATGAGACGTTGATGCCTAATGGTGAATTCATCTCGCCCATCACGCCGCAACCATGGGATGACGTTTTCTTCAATCCGATCGGTACGCCAACTACGCTCTGGAAGGGCGGAGCGAAACTTGAAGTGACATCACCTACGCCATGGTGGGTCGTTTATACGCTCGATAGTGAAGGTGTCTGTATCGAACCGCAGACTGCGCCACCCAATGCCCAAAATCTGGGTTATGACTTAAGCAAGTCAAATCTATTGCACGCGCAATTCACTTTCTCGAAGGCATAGATAGCAATCATGAAACGCGAAACTAGTGGTGGCTTTAGCAGCCATGAATTGCTTGCTGAAGAAGAGGAGTTGATTCTTCGCAAACTAGAAATTGCGGATGCAGTTGCTCTAGGTGAAATCGCAGTACGAATGGCTCGGGCAAAGAACCTGCCCGTTGCCATTGAGGTACGTATCGACGATTGGGTGGTCTTTCATGTTTCGCTTCCTGGAGCAAAACATGAAAATGATCGGTGGATCGATCGAAAGGCGCGCGTCGTAGCCAGTGACGGGCACTCTTCGATGTATGAACGTGTTGCTGCTGAAGAAGAGGGCGTCGATGAGCTCACCTGGTATGCAATCAATAATCTCCCTGAAGAGACGCATGCGCTCCATGGTGGTGGCTACCCGTTGCATGTGGTGGGCGAGGGACATTGCGGGACGATTCTTGTAAGTGGCGTGCCACAAGTTGATGACCATAAATTAGCTGTCGCAGCGTTACGGGAATTCTTAGGGAAGTAATAATGATTGATCGCGACCACCTTGCCTACTTGTTGGCGCGCGAGCGCGAACGATTCCGTACGCTCCACCCGAAGTCTGCTGCGCTCTCCGAGAAGGCAAAGACGCATATGCCAGATGGTGTCCCGATGTCGTGGATGGCGAAGTGGCCCGGTGGATTTCCACTCTTTGTCGCGAGCGCAAAGGGCGCACACTTTCGCGATGTCGATGGAATAGATTATGTGGACCTCTGCCTTGGCGATACCGGTTCGATGACCGGCCATTCACCCGATTCAACTGTTGCTGCGATACGTAAGCAGATTGATAAGGGCATCACGATGATGTTGCCCAGTGAAGATGCGCTCGTAGTCTCTGAGGAGTTAAGTCGTCGTTTTGGTCTGCCGCTGTGGCAATTTACGGTCTCGGCAACTGATGCCAATCGCCATGTGATTCGTTACTCCCGGATGCTTACTGGTCGCCAGAAGATCGTAGTGATTGATTGGTGTTATCACGGAAGTGTGGACGAGACTTTTGCAACACTCGATAGGAACAATCACACAGTCGCACGCGAAGGAAATATTGGCGCACCGGTAGCGCTCGATACGACGACGATTGTTGTCGAATTTAATGATCTAGGCGCGATGGAACGTGCGCTCACAACTGGAGATGTCGCAGCGATCTTATTAGAACCTGCAATGACTAATGTCGGTATAGTCCTACCAGAGCCGGGATATCTAGAAGAGTTACAACGGCTAGCAAAACAATATGGCACATATTTAATTCTTGATGAAACACATACGATTTCGTATGGGCCTGGTGGTATGGCTGGCTCACTGGGTTTGAAGCCAGATTTTCTCACTATCGGGAAAGCAATTGGTGGCGGAATTCCAACGGGGACTTTTGGAATGACGCGTGAGATTGCTGCGAAGATAAAAGAATTCGTGCAATTGGATCTCGTGGATACCGGTGGAGTTGGCGGCACGCTCGCTGGTAATGCGCTCTCGCTCGCTGCGATGCGCGCGACGTTGACTGAGGTGTTAACCGAGCAGGCATACGCACATATGATTCCGCTGGCTGATCGTTGGGCTGATGGAGTCGAAGAGGTAATCCGAGAATTTGCGCTCTCGTGGCATGTGAATCGATTGGGTGCACGCGCGGAGTACACATTTACGGTGCGCGCTCCACGCACTGGGCGCGAAGCTGCTGATGCAGGGGATTTTGAGTTAGAGCAGTATCTCCATCTATATCTACTCAATGAAGGCTTCTTATTGACGCCGTTTCACAATATGGCGCTAATCTCACCGGATACGACAGAGGCGGATATTGATGCGCATACCCGAGCATTTAGAAATATGTGTCGGGAGCTAGTTCAGAAATAACGCGTGACCTGGCAGACTCACCGCCATGAGACCTGCGCGCATTCTGATTGTCGAGGATGACCCCTTCATTCGCACCACTCTTGCGGCAGCGATTCGGGCGCAGAACTTCGATGTTGTGGGCGCAACCGGCGTTGCTCAGGAGGCGCTGCGCATTCAAGCGCAGAGCCCCTTTGATATTGCGATGCTGGATTTCGATTTGGGGCCTGGACCAACTGGTATCGATGTCGCACATGCCCTGCGCTCACGTCAGGCAAACTTAGGAATCATCATCCTTTCTACATTTAGAGATCCGCGACTACTCACTACCAAATTGCCGCCACTACCCGCCGGTGCGCTCTATTTATGTAAGCAAGATATTGATGATGTACGGAAGATCATCGAGCAGATTTATGTAGTGAATGAAACGCGATTTGGCCGCGTCGTGCGAAAGATCTTCCCGAAGCGGGAGCCAATTCCATTAACCACGATGCAAATTGAGATTCTCGGGATGGTTGCGCGCGGTTTGACTACGGCTGAGATTGCGCGCCAACGCGGCGTGAGTGAGAAGGCAGTAGAAAATACGATTGCGCGGATCTACACGCAATTGCAATTGCCGCGCGATTCGACGCAGAATCAACGGGTTCATTTAACTCGCGCGTATATGCGCTTGGCAGGGAAATCTAGGTAACCGTGTTACCTAACGCAGTTGCATCAATACTCGAACGAGTCACGGGAAGTTATATCTTCACCTTGCGCACCTATCTGCTCTTCTCCATTTTCGGACCGCTGGGCGTTGCAATCACTATTCCACAGGGAGAGATCACGCTCGCCCAGCGCGGCTACTGGTTACTGATTGGTGTGATTTCTGAGCTCGCACTTGGCCTTTTTATGCTCTTTGTTTCATACGCGATTTTGCCGAGCGTGCAACGCAAACCCAAACCTCTCGTCAAGATCCTCTTTTTAGTTGCTGCCGGCGGTGCGCTCCGTGGGGTCATCATCAATCTTGCGCCGAATATTTTTGGATTAAATGACGAGGTAAACATACTTTTACGGGCGCTAAATTCGGCAATAACAGTGACCATTGCCATGGCTGCGATTGGATTTATTGCAGAGGGGCAAGAGCGGTATATCCAGGAGTATCAGGATCTTTATCGACGTTTTCTCCTTCTCAAACGCGAACGGCAGATTTACATTACAACTAAGCCTGCGGAGCGCCTTAGTGAGGTTTCGACGTACATCGACAAAGTAACTGCCACTCTTCGTGGGCGTCTGGCTTCACTCGACGAGAGTGAGATCTCCGATGAGGATGCGTCGGCTGTTGCGGAGGACATCAAACAGATTATTGAGAAGAAAATTCGTCCGCTAAGCCACCGGTTATGGCTCGATCGTTCAAATCACTTACTTCGTTTTCGATTTATTCGTTTGATTGCGGATTCGCTGTTGGCTAAACAGGTGCCGTTTATTGCGATCGCACTCTTCTTCTTCGCAGTGCATTTTATTGGGATTGTGATTCCTGAGGGGTTGATTGTCGCAACTGGAACTGCTGTAGCCGCGACCATCTCGATTTTTGCGATTTTATTCGTAGAGGATATTTTGCGCGATCGCCATATTGTTATCGGCACTTGGCTGCACCCTGTAATCCTCCTATTAATTGGAGTGATTCCGTCGTCAATCACTATGCAGATGTTAGAGATACTCAGCGAGGGTAGGCCAAACGCATATATCTTCTGGCTGCTATCGATTATGAACTTGGTTCTCACAATCATCATCACGATGATCAATCAAATTTTCTCGGACCGAGCCAAAATCTTAGAGCTACTTGATAAGTCGGTCACTGATGATTTGTTAGAAGAGCACTTACACACCCTGGCGAAGATGAATCAAGATTCGGAGATCGCCACGTACCTACATGGTTCGCTCCAAGCGGAGCTAACGGCCATTGCCATGCAGTTGCAGCAGGCAGCGACCTCTGGTGATGCGATTGGTGTACGGAAAATGGTAAAGATGGCGCAGATTGTCATCAACCGAGATATTTCTGAAGACTTCATTTTGCACGAGCGTTCCCCTCTCGATAAGTTAAACGACTTCGCCAGTGCGTGGCGTGGGATTGCAGAGATAAAACTCTCGTTAGCTGATACTGAGAATTATTCGCTGGATTTCTTAAGTGATGTTTCGCAGTTAGTTGAAGAGGCGGTCTCCTCTGCAGTGCGTTTTGGTCTGGCGACTGCGGTGGAAATTAAGGGTCAACGTGAAGGAAATTATTTCCATTTGATGATTAGTGATAACGGTCGCCCTGTTAATGGGGTTAATGGCGCTAGTGGCGCTAGTGGCGCTCCGGGATTAGGTAGCCGGATTTTGGATGAGTTGGCCCCACAGCTTTGGAAGCGGAAATTTATGGATCACGGGACGGTTCTGGACATTCACCTGCCCGCCCATAACCAAGCGCTCAGGCCGTAACCCGGCGAGCCTGAGGGTGCACCTCCTGGATGAGGGGGTTACCCCACCCCTTATTTCCTCAGGGCTCAACGGATGGGGATACTTGGCTACACCTCGCCCCAATAGCTGACGCGCCGCGCTCGGTTGTTCCGTGAACGGAGTACATCGAAGCCGTGAAGATCATTCGCCGTAAGAATAAAAACGGCACCCAGATCGAGGCGACTTCGCAAGGCGCTAATGGCGCCACTGTTGAGATTTCTCATCCTGCATGGATAAACGCAGTAAGTCAAAGTAAATCTGGCAAGACCGGACTCATTCTTCGGAATGGAACCAAACTTCATAATGATTATGGAAAAGGTGTTCGAGTTGTCACGTTCTCGAATGGACTCACGCTAGAAACCGAAGAGGTCAAATCGGCACCAACGCCGATGGGTGTACGGAGAACGCTTTGGTACACCATAGGTGTTTCGGGGCTCTCATCGTTTTTTGTTGTGCGCGATACAACTGGAGTGCCTTATATTAATATACCTTCTACATCTACATCAGCGAGTGCGTCCGAAGGAATAGAAAAACTCACTGTTTACCAGTTCACTTCCAAGCTTGAAAAAGAAAACGTTGGGCTCCAAGTAAAAATTAGTAAAGATCAATCTTTGCAATTTGTTGCTAAGGATAAAACAGAGGTAACAATTCGACAATCTGGTGAGATTGAGATTCAAGTCAAGCAAGGTGAGAATGTAACAAGAGTTTTTACTGACAAAGCAAATGTTGTCTCGCAGATTAATAACACAAATACGATTGCAGAACCTGACCAAGTAATTGTCGTTCAAGACAATCAGGTTCAAAGCATCGTCACTGCTGAAAAAATTGTGGTTCCGTTGCAAGATGGAAGAGAATTTGTTCAACCTGCAGCAGGTGATGGACAAATTGTCTTAGCTGATGGAAATGCGGTGGCACCTCCTCAAGAAAATGTTCTTCAGAATGCATTGGGCGATCAGATTCAGGTTGTCGATCTAAATGCCCCGCAGAATCCGGAGGCGCCAGCTCCTCCACCACCTCCGCCACCTCCTCCACCTCCTGCACCAGAAGCCCCTGTTCCACCAGCGCCTCCTCCGCCACCTCCACCTCCTCCACCTCCTCCAC
>SYAM01000066.1 GCA_005787645.1 Actinomycetota bacterium
CCATATGGATGAAGCGCACAGCGAATGTGGCACATCTTGATTTAGCTGGATGTATCGCGCTAGGAGTGTCTGGTCCAGTATTACGCGCGACGGGCATGCCGTGGGATCTCCGTAAAACTCAGCCTTATTGTGGTTATGAGAATTTCGAATTTGATGTGGTTACCGCCGATACTGCAGATGCGTATGGCCGCTTCATGATCCGCGTTTATGAAATGGAACAGAGCCTTCGTATCATCGAACAAGTTCTCGATCGCTTAGAGCCAGGACCGGTAATGGTTGGCGATAAGAAGATTGCATGGCCATCACAACTTTCTCTTGGCGGCGATGGACTTGGTAATTCACTGGAACATATTCGCGAGATCATGGGAACTTCCATGGAAGCGCTGATTCACCACTTCAAGTTGGTCACTGAAGGATTCCGAGTTCCAGCCGGCCAGGTTTATGCCGCTGTTGAATCGCCACGGGGAGAACTTGGTGCGCACATCATTTCGGACGGTGGCACAAGACCATATCGAGTTCACTTCCGCGAACCATCATTCAATAACCTTCAAGCCACTGCTGCAATGTGTGAAGGCAGCCTTGTGGCTGACGTCATTGCTGCGGTTGCATCTATTGATCCAGTGATGGGAGGCGTTGATCGCTGATGGCTAATGCACCACAAACATTCGATGCCAATTTCCTATCGCGTCTTGATGCCATCATCGCGCGCTATCCACGTTCTCGTTCTGCCATCATGCCGATGCTCCACTTGGTGCAAGCCCGTGAAGGGTTTGTAACTGCCGAAGGTATTGAAGTGATTGCCAAAAAGTTGGATCTCACTACTGCAGAGGTCCATGCAGTGGCCTCGTTCTATACCCAGTATCGACGTACCCCCGCCGGTGAATATCATGTTGGGGTCTGCACCAATACCCTCTGTGCAATCATGGGCGGCGACGCAATCTTCGCCGGACTCAAGGATCATCTAGGCATTGAAAATAATGAGCGCACTGCTGATGGAAAGGTCTCACTCGAACATATCGAGTGCAACGCCGCTTGTGACTATGCGCCTGTCGTTATGGTCAACTGGGAATTCTTCGACAATCAAACCGTAGAAAGCGCTACGACTTTGGTTGACGATTTGCGCGCCGGAAAGAAGCCAGCTCCGACCCGTGGTCCAGATTCAGTCCCTACTTTCAAAGAGGCTTCAGAAGTTCTTGCAGGGTTCAATGACGGTCGCGCTAACGAAGGTATACAAGCAGGCGAACCGACATTGCTTGGCTTAAAGATCGCGAAGGGGGAGCGGAAATAGATGAGTAAATTAACGCCGGTTCTCTCTGCACATTGGGATGAGAGAGATTCACATACGTTAGCGGGCTATCAACGTCATGGTGGATACAACGCGATGAAGAAGGCGTTGGCAATGGATCCCGATGCTGTAATTCAGATGGTGAAAGATTCAGGTTTGCGTGGCCGTGGTGGAGCCGGTTTCCCAACAGGTAATAAATGGGGATTCATTCCGCAAGGGGATAACAAAGATCATTATTTGGTAGTAAACGCCGATGAATCAGAGCCGGGGACTTGTAAGGACACACCTTTATTGATGGCTAATCCCCACGTGTTAGTCGAAGGGGTCATCATCGCTTCGTATGCGATTAGAGCAAAACATGCTTTCATCTACATTCGTGGCGAAGTCACTCATGTCACTCGCCGCATGTTGCAAGCAATAGAAGATGCGTACAAGGCAGGTTTTCTAGGAAAAAATATTCTAGGAAAGGGTTTTGATCTTGAGTTAACTTTGCATATTGGTGCTGGAGCATATATTTGTGGTGAGGAGACTGCGCTTCTTGATTCATTAGAAGGCTTCCGTGGTCAACCACGACTACGTCCACCATTTCCTGCAATCGCTGGACTTTATGCCCGCCCGACAGTGGTCAATAACGTTGAATCAATCGCATCAGTGCCGGCAATCGTCGAAAAAGGCGCAGAATGGTTTGCATCACTTGGCACTGAGAAGAGCAAAGGTTTCACCCTGTACTCACTCTCTGGACATGTGAACAATCCAGGGCAATTCGAAGCGCCACTCGGAATTACGCTTCGCGAGTTGCTCGAGTTGGCTGGCGGTGTTCGAACTGGCCATCGATTGAAGTTCTGGACTCCTGGTGGATCGTCCACACCAATCTTTACTGATGCACATCTAGATACACCACTTGATTATGAATCAGTGAGCGCTGCCGGATCGATGTTAGGAACCAAAGCGCTGCAGATTTTTGATGAGACTACCTGTGTGCTTCGTGCCGTACTTCGTTGGACTGAGTTCTACAAACATGAATCGTGTGGAAAGTGCACACCATGTCGAGAAGGAACCTGGTGGTTAGTACAAATTCTGCGAGATCTTGAGAATGGTAAAGGCAGCGAAGCAGATCTTGCCAAGCTACTTGATATCTGTGACAACTTGCTAGGACGTTCCTTCTGCGCCCTTGGTGATGGCGCTGCTAGCCCAATTATGTCGTCCATCAAGTATTTCCGAGATGAATATATCGCTCACCTGACGCACGGTGGTTGCCTATTTGATCCAGTTGCATCGACGCTTTTTGCATCAAGCAAGGCAGGTGCATAAGAGAGATGACTGCAGTGCAACCACAAACTGATGTAATCACGCTCACAATCGATGGATTTGAAATTACCGTTCCTAAGGGAACACTCGTAATACGCGCAGCAGAGCAATTAGGAA
>SYAM01000067.1 GCA_005787645.1 Actinomycetota bacterium
ATCACGAGTCTCAGCAATGACATCGAAGATTGCTTTGCGCTCTCTGCCGATGAAATCTAAGAATTCGCTCTCGAAGCGACGGATATCTTGCACGGGGATCTCATCGAGTTGTCCGGTAGTGCCTGCCCAAATCGATGCCGCTTGGCGCTCGACCGAATATGGTGAGTATTGACCCTGCTTGAGAAGTTCCACCATCCGCGCACCGCGCTCGAGCTGCGCCTTAGATGCAGCATCGAGATCAGAACCGAATGCGGCGAACGCTTCGAGTTCACGGAATTGTGCGAGGTCAAGGCGCAGACGTCCAGCAATCTTCTTGATCGCCTTTGTCTGAGCAGAACCACCCACACGCGAGACCGAGATACCAACGTTAATTGCCGGACGAACGCCCGCGTTGAAGAGGTCAGTCTCAAGGAAGCACTGTCCGTCGGTAATGGAAATTACGTTAGTCGGAATAAAGGCAGATACGTCGTTACCTTTTGTCTCAATGATTGGAAGGCCAGTCATCGAACCGCCACCCATATCGTCTGAGAGCTTTGCGCAACGCTCAAGAAGACGTGAGTGTAAGTAGAAGACATCTCCTGGATATGCCTCGCGGCCTGGTGGGCGACGAAGTAAGAGCGATACTGAACGATAGGCCTCGGCTTGCTTGGAGAGGTCATCAAAGATGATCAATACATGTTCGCCCTTGTACATCCAGTGCTGTCCGATTGCCGAACCGGTGTATGGAGCCAGGTACTTAAAACCAGCGGGATCCGAAGCGGGTGAAGCCACAATCGTCGTGTATTCAAGTGCGCCAGCCTCTTCGAGCGCTGCGCGAACCGAAGCGATGGTCGAACCCTTCTGCCCGATTGCAACGTAAATACATTTGACTTGCTTCTTTGGATCGCCCGACTTCCAGTTTTCACGTTGGTTGATGATGGTGTCGATTGCAATTGCAGTCTTACCAGTCTGACGGTCGCCAATGATCAACTGACGTTGACCGCGCCCGATCGCAGTCATCGCATCAATTGCTTTAATTCCAGTTTGCATTGGCTCTTTGACAGGTTGACGTTGCACAACTGAAGGCGCCTGTAGCTCGAGAGCACGGCGTCCCTCTTCGGCGATTGGGCCTTTGCCGTCAATTGGACGACCGAGTGGGTCTACAACGCGACCGAGGAAGCCATTGCCGACGGGAACAGAGAGGATCTCGCCGGTACGTCGGACAGTTGTTCCCTCTTCAATACCGGTGTACTCGCCGAGGATAACCACGCCAATCTCGCGAACATCGAGGTTGAGCGCCAGACCAAGAGTTCCGTTCTCAAATTGCAGCAGCTCATTAGTCATGGTCGAAGGAAGACCTTCGATACGAGCGATTCCATCACCTGCCTCGACAACGACGCCTGTCTCTTCGCGGGTAGCGCCACCTGGTTCAAAACTCTTTACGAATTTCGCCAGGGCATCACGAATCTCCTCGGGGCGGATCGTGAGTTCGGCCATCTTCTTCTCCTTCTACTGGTTCTTCTGGGTTACTTCTTCGGTACGACTTCTCTAATTGCTCGTCAGGTTTCGACCAGCGTGAGCAAGGCGTCGGGCGATGGTGCCGTCAACCATGTCATCATCAAATTGCACTTCGAGACCACCAATCACTGATGGATCGACTGTTAAATCAAGTGAAACATCGCGTCCCAACTCTTTACCTAGGCTGGAACGTAGTCGATCGCTCTGAGTGGTAGTAAGAGCAATAGCGCTACGCACGTGGACGACTGTCTTCTTCCGACGAGCGCCAGCGACATTTGCACTCTCTTCGAGGGCGGCTATGTAGTGGCGACCTCGCAAGTTACGCGCAATCGCCAATGCAATACGTAAAGTTGCAGGAGAGACCTTCTGCGAGAAGAGATCTGATACGAGGGAATCGATTGCCCGTCCACCCATTAGCGCACCAGATAACTCTCTGGCGCCACTTAATGCGTGGGTAATTCCCATCAGCTCCACATCTACCCCGTCAACTGCTCCCGCCTCTACTTCAATTGCAATCACTTCAAGTCCAGCGGGTAAATCTGAAGGGCTGGACCATCGCTCACTCACACCATTCTTGATTATTGCCAGCGATGGAGCGGTTACGGTCTTGGCAAAGAGATCGTCAACTAATGCCATCTTGCTCGCACTCTCACGAGTGGGATCGGTGAGGGCGCGTCGAAGTGGAAGCGAAGAGTCAAGAACCTGGATTGCTGCGAACAAATCCTGGGAGATTCGCCCCGCTTCATCACCTGAAGGGTTGCCAGCGACGCCACGAAGCGCGGTTAACGCTTGGCGGCTTGCGCCCTTCATTTCAAGTGCCATATCAATTCACTCCCGGAAAGTTCTCTTACTTCTTCTGGCTTTCGAGCTCGTCCAAGAATCGATCGACGATGCGCGATTGACGCGCCTGATCATCGAGAGATTCACCGACGATTCGATTGGCAAGTTCAATAGCAAGTGCTCCCACTTCATTTCGAAGCGAGACCACCGCAGCAGTACGTTCTGCTTCGATTGCAGCAGAGGCTGCCGCGGTAATTCGTGCTGCCTCCTCTTGAGCCTTAGCCCGCATCTGCTCGAGCAGCGCCGCACCTTCAACGCGTGCGCTTTCGCGAATTACCTGCGCTTCTCCACGAGCAGAGTTCAATTGTGATTGATACTCAGCAAGGGCTGCTTGGGCTTCACGTTGTGCACGCTCAGCCTTTTCGATTCCACCTTGAATGGCTTCGGTCCGAGCAGCAAATGCGCGCTCGAACATCGGCACCACTTTGGAGCGGAGGACCAGAAAAAGCAGAGTGAATGCGATGAAACCAACGATGATTTCCGCAGTATGCGGCACCAGTGGGTTGATTTCTTCTCCGGCGGCTAATGTGATCATGATTTTAGAGAACGAACGCTAGGACCAGACCGAAGAGTGCAAGCGCTTCAGCCAACGCGAAGCCAAGGAATGCAATCGGCTGGAGCACGCTACGTGCCTCAGGTTGACGTGCTACACCATTGATATACGCAGCGAAGATAAGCCCGGTTGCGATACCAGGACCGATTGCTGCAAGGCCGAAACCGACCAGGTTGAGTGTGCCTTCCATGTTGTTACCTTTTCTACCTTTCGTTCTTTTCGATAAGACGGGCGCCCTATCGTTGATGCAAAAACTCCCTAGTGCTCATCCGCCAATGCTCCAGCAATGTAAAGCGCTGAGAGCAGGGTGAATATGTAAGCCTGTAGGCACTGAACCATGAATTCGAAGAAGGTGAGCACGATGCCAATGAAGAAAGCAAACGGACTGATTAGTTTCAATCCAATCACGCCTTGAAGTAGGTGTTCTCCACCTAAAATGAAGACCAATAACAGCAAGTGGCCAGCGAACATATTGGCAAAGAGACGGAGTGAGAGGGTTAGTGGCCGCACTAGGAAGAAGGTGAGAAGTTCAAGAGGAGTGATGAGTATGTATGCCGCTTTTGGAACTCCCGGCATGAACATAATCTCTCTTATGTATTTGAATGCACCTTGCTTTCGCACTCCTACATAGTGGAAGACAAGAAAGGTGATTATCGCTAAAACATACGGGAAGCTAACTCGCGACATCGTCGGGAATTGCAACATTGGGACGATGCCAAAAATGTTATTTACCAAAATGAATGTGAAAAGCGTGAACAGATAAGGGACAAAGCGCATGAATTCATGGCCGATTACATCTTTTGCGAGATTGTCGCGGACAAAACCGTAAACACTCTCCCCCGCGTATTGAAGCTTGGAAGGCACTACAGCAGCCTTACGGGCGGCGAGAATGAAGAATGTGGAGATGAGAATTACCGAGAGAAAAACTAAGAAGATTGGTTTGGTCGTAAAGGCATTGTCACCAAATATCGGTGGGAGCACGAAATCTTTTGCGCTAGGAGGCTTGAAGCCTTCTCCTTCAGTAGCTAACCGAATCACTGGCTACCCATTCCTTCCACTACTGGTCGCAGATCACCGTGCTTCGCGCCAAACCCTATGGGGAAATGGTCATTTGCGCGAAATCACTCTGATGTAAAACCAAGTAAGTCGGAGCTCGGGCCCAAGACCCTAGCGCCGCCCGTATCGGAGCCAGACCAGGTAGATAGATGAACCCATTCCAACCAAGAGGCCGATGAGCACCACAAATGAGGTTCCGAGCCAACGATCGATGAGCCAACCAATGCCACCCCAGACAATTTGCCCCGAGATGAGGTACCCCAGAATTGACCAGAGCGCGCTCTCTTCGCCGCGACTGCTCCTGGCTTCGTGAGGAGGTTCAGTCATCTTCTCTGCCCTTCATCCACGCCGGTCATCCATCATGGCGTGAGCCTATTACTTGAGCCTGTCACTGGCGAAGCAACCGTCGATAGGCGAGCATCTCGCCTACCAGCCAGCCCGCTGCTGTGGCGAAGGCAACACCGGCAAACCAGAGCCGATCGATTGATGTTCGTGAGAGCGCAATCATAAATCCCGCCATTCCGATGAGCTTGGTCAGAAAGCTCAGGGCCACAAAAGCGAAAGTCAGGCGCGGATCAAGAGTACGCGTGGTCGCCGCAATGATGAGATGAATGATGAAGAAAAGAAGAACGACAACCAGAGCTGCCAGTCCAGCATAGAGACCTTTGATTCCTGCTGCAAAGGCGGCAAGAGCCGTACCGCTAATTCCGATGACAAGTGCAGGAGTCATTGCGCCTTTGAGAAAGAGTGCCGGGTAATTAATCACTTGAGTGCAGCTTGAGGTTTTATAGGTTTAAGAGTAAGGACGAGTATCGGCACGAAGAGTGCAAGTGATAAGAGCAAATTAATTCGCCATGAAATGAATGCAGATGCAGATACAGGTGCTGCCACAAGTAAGGTCCAGAGATACATCATGAAGGTCGCACTTCGCTGCGAATGTCCACGAGCGAGCAAACGATGATGAAGATGGCCCATATCTGGTGCGAATGGTGAACGTCCGGCACGCGTTCTCCGGATAATTGCAAGAAGTAGATCAATCAACGGAATAGCAAGCACTGCGAATGGGAGGAGAAGTGGAACCAGAGTGGGTGCCAAATTCTGGGAAGCAATCGCATTGGCATCAATCTGGCCCGTAAGAGTGATGGCAGCAACACCGAGAAGTAAGCCAAGAAGCATCGAGCCAGAATCTCCCATGAAGATTCGTGCAGGATAGAAATTATGCGGCAAAAATCCAAGGCAAGCACCGAGCATGATTGCGGTAAGCAAAGATGGAGCGCCTGCTCGATCAAAGTTATAAACGACAGATAAAAGATAGGCAAAAGCGAAAAAAGAACCTGCGGCAATCGCAACAATCCCTGCAGCAAGTCCATCTAAACCATCGATGAAATTCACCGCATTAATCGTGACAAGGATGATGAGAATGGTGACAAGCTGTCCCAACGAGGTGGGCAACATCGTCACACCATTAAGTGGCAACCAAAGGAGTTGCACACCAAAGTTCACCAGAATTGCGGCGGCGAGAGTTTGACCTGCAAGTTTTGTAATGGCATCTAAGCCCCACTTATCGTCAATTACTCCAAGAAGGCAAATAACTGTTGCTGCGATACAGATTCCTCGGATCTGTTGATCCTGAAGAAATGCCTTACTTAATAATTTCAATTGCGACGCAATCAGAATTCCCAAAATGATGGCGAGCCAAATAGCAATCCCGCCCCACCGCGGCGTTACTTCTTTGTGAACATCGCGAGAGCGAATAGTTGCGACTGCACCAAATCTAATCGCCAAGCTTCGCGCAATCGGCGTTAAAAGATAGACAAATATTCCTGTGATTAAAAGCGCTAGAAGATGCTCACGCATTAGTTTTCAGGGTAAACAGGAAAGCGTCTGCACAATTCCTTTACCTCGCCAGATATCTTCGCTACAGCATTTGGCTCCTTGATAGCTCGAGCGATGAGCGAAGCTATCGTTCTCATCTCTCCGACTCCCATCCTTTGGGTCGTAACCGAAGGACTTCCTACACGAATGCCACTAGTGATAGATGGAGGTTGGGGATCAAAGGGAATCGAATTCTTATTAAGCGTGATGCCAGCGCTACCACAACGCTCATCGGCCTCTTTGCCTGTCACACCTAGGGCCTGGACATCAATCAACGCCAAATGCGTCTGAGTTCCGCCAGATACTGCACGCATACCTTCATCTACTAGACCAGAGGCAAGCGCTTGCGCATTACTAATCACATCTTTCGCATATCGCTGATAGCTCGGCTGGAGGCACTCTCTAAGGGCAACCGCTTTTGCCGCGACCGCACTCATGATGGGTCCGCCTTGCATTCCTGGGAAGATTGCCTTGTCGATAGCAGCGCCATGTTCTGCTTTTGCCAGAATCATGCCGCCCCGTGGACCGCGTAACACTTTATGAGTAGTGAATGAGACGACATCCGCATAGGGCACTGGTGAAGGAATCGCTTTACCTGCGACAAGTCCGATGAAGTGTGCGGCGTCGACCCACATAATCGCGCCTACCTCATCGCAGATTTCACGAACGCGTTTGAAATCGATCAAACTGGGATAGGCAGTTGCACCACTGCAAATCATCTTTGGTTTATGTTTAATGGCAAGATCACGTAATTCGTCATAATCGATTAGTTCAGTATCCTGCCGAACTCCATATGACTCGACGTTAAACCACTTACCAGAGAAATTTACTTTGGAACCATGAGTCAAGTGCCCACCATGAGGTAGCGACATTGCTAAAACTGTGTCACCAGGTTTTGTGAAGGCTTGATAGACCGCGATATTCGCACTTGCTCCAGAGTGGGGCTGCAAGTTGGCATGATCAGCGCCAAACAATTCTTTTGCGCGCGCGATTGCCAACTCTTCGACCTTATCTACCTCTTCGCATCCTCCGTAATAACGTTTGCCTGGATAACCTTCGGCATATTTATTCGAGAGAGTCGAGCCCAATGCAGCAAGGACAGCAGGTGAGGTGAAGTTCTCGCTTGCAATGAGTTGTAAACCTTTTCGCTCTCGCTCCAGCTCGGAGATGAGCATTGCAGCGACTTCGGGATCTTGGGATTCCAGCGCTTCGTAACTGGCTCCGTAATACTTGGCGCTCAACGTACCCTCCCTATTTTCGTCTCTGATCCATCTTGGTAAGGCCGAGAATCTATCCCACATCCTGGCTTATCACAGGGCAGGCCTGGCGAAGGCTCGCGAAATCGATATCTCCCTGGCGAATTACCTGTGGCCTGCTCACTGTGCAATCCACCACAGTGCTCCGCGCTTGGGCTGGGATCTCACCGCCATCGAAAATCAAATCAAGGTTTGGACCAAAGACTTCATTAATAAGTATCGGCTGAGCAAAAGGAGTGCGACCAGTGAGAGCAGCCCCAGCCACTGCAAGAGGTCCAGTCTCATTGAGAAGATGAATTGCAAAATCATGGTTAGGCACACGTACCGCTACTTGATCAAGTAAGCGCTCATCACCCAGGTCCCACGTGAGGGCTGGGTGAGGAGATAGATAGAGGGTCAACATTCCTGGCCAGAACTCGGCAATTAATTGGTGGGCGGCAGATGAGAGATCTCGCGTGATGCCCACAATTCGACTCTTATCACCAATCATTACCGATGCTGCTTGACCTGCTGGATCGTTTCGCAGCAAGTGCAGCGCACTGACTGCCATGCGATTAAAAGCATCGGCTGCAAATATGTATCCGCTATCAATTGGTAGCGCGATGACATTCCCAGATCGAATCTCTCGGAGCGCGCGGTCTATCGCCGCGGGATGTGTGATATCAACTAGCTCTGCCATTACTTTCTTACTCCGCTGCTATAACGTGGACGTTTGTTCAAATCATAGTGAAGTTCAATATTTGTAAAAGATTCGCTGAGAATCTCGCTGATCTGCTCGCCTTGCTCCTCATGATGCTCGATAGCCAGCAGCCCACCACTCTTCAATGATCGCGCAGCCGATTCCACAAATAGCCTTGGAATCTCCAATCCAGATCTGCCACCAAACAGCGCACCATGTGGCTCAAAGGCGCTAACTTCGTGAGGGAGGGAATGTGTATTGGGAATGTATGGCGGATTGGCAATCACTACATCGAAGTGTGCCGGACGAGAAAAATTAATCACATCGGAGTGGATAATTTCGACATTTGTATTGAGTGCAGCGACATTCTTTCGAAGCCATTCAAGTGCGAGAGCGTCTTTTTCAAGTGCCGTAATCTCTGCTCCAGAGAATTCAGTAGCGATTGCAATTGCCAGCGCTCCAGAGCCAGCGCCAAGGTCCAGAACTTTAACAACGCTAAAATTTTCTATTCGCTCAAGTACTAGTTCCACCAGTAATTCGCTCTCAGGTCTGGGTATCAATACCCCTGGACCTACGTGAAGGGTAAGGGTGCGAAAATAGGAGCGCCCCGTGATGTATTGGATAGGTTCACCATCTTTTCGACGCGCAATCCAATGACGAAATTCATCTGCTTGCGCATCGGTAATTCCATCTGCATTTCTCACCTGAGTTCGAGTAAGCCCGGTTTCTTCCGAGAGGAGGAGTAGCGAGTCAAGTTCGGGATTCTCGCTAGTACCCAGTAGCTCTTGCGCTGCCCAATCCAATAACTCTCGAGCGCTTGCCATAGCGTTAACCAGCGGCAAGCCGGCTTGCCTTGTCCGCATCAATCAAGGCTTGAATTACCGGATCCAATTCGCCATCAAGGACCACATTGAGATTATTTGATTTGAAATTGACTCGGTGGTCACTTAGTCGATTCTCTGGAAAGTTATAGGTACGAATTCGTTCGCTGCGATCCACGGTGCGAACCTGGCTCTTACGTTCGGCTGAGGCTGCCGCCTCTTGGGCTTCGACTGCAGCGGCAAGTAATCGCGCGCGCAAAATTCGCAGCGCTGACTCTTTATTCTGAAGTTGGCTCTTCTCGTTCTGGCAGGAAACGACGATTCCAGTCGGAATATGGGTGAGCCGGACCGCGCTATCGGTAGTGTTGACGCTCTGACCACCGGGGCCACTCGAGCGATAGACATCAACGCGCACATCATTCATATTTAATTCCACGTCGATCTCATCTGCTTCCGGAAGGACGAGAACGCCGGCGGCAGATGTGTGGATTCTCCCTTGTGATTCTGTCTCAGGGACGCGCTGCACACGGTGAACTCCACCTTCGAACTTCAACTTCGCATAAGGAGCGCGTCCTGGCTCAGGAACTCCCTTATTCTTGATGGCGATAGAGACATCTTTATATCCACCCAGGTCACTTTCGGTTGCATCGATGATCTCTGCCTTCCACCCTTGAGTTTCGGCATAGCGTAGATACATGCGAAGAAGATCTCCCGCAAAGAGAGCAGACTCCTCTCCGCCAGCACCTGCTTTGATTTCGACAATCACATCCCGATCATCATTGGGATCGCGTGGAAGCAATAACTCTTCTAGGCCCTTTGCCGCAATCGCTTCAACCTCTTCAAGCGCTGGGATTTCGCCAGCAAATGAGGAATCCTCTTTTGCTAAATCACGTGCTGCAACTAGATCATCATTGGCTGCGCGCCACTTTTTGTATCCAGCAATTATCGGACCAAGTTGCGCATAACGCTTGCCGAGTTGGCGAGCTTTTCCGCTATCGCCATGAATTGCAGGGTCTGCTAATTGCGCTTCGATGGATGCATGCTCAGCGACAAGATCATTTGCACTTGCAAATCGATCTCCTGCAGAACTCGCTGAACTCATGACCGCCACTCCTCCAATTAAAAAACCGCACCCGCCTGTCTAAACAGGCGAAGGTGCGGTCTTTGCAAAGTTACTTTTTGTTCGCTGACTTCTTCAAACGCTCTTCGAAACGAGCAACACGTCCACCGGTATCGAGGATGCGTTGCTTGCCTGTGTAGAAGGGATGGCAAACCGAACAGACATCAACGGAAATCGCACCGCTCTTTGCTGTTGAGCGGGTAGTAAATGTTTCGCCACATGAGCAGGAGACGTTTGTCTCTACATACTCTGGATGAATCTCAGCCTTCATTGTTTATGCTCCATTTCATTTTCGCTGGATCAAGAGGGCTGTGGGCCTACTTGGGAACCAGCAACTTCTGGACTCGCTCAGGGAGGTAAGAGTACCGAGGAGTTCTCGCGAGGGCTAATCCCCTTATTTATCGCCCTCAGTGCCTGGCCCAACAGTGGTCTTCTGGACCTGCATTAAGAATTCCACATTGGATTTGGTGCCCTTCATCTTCTCAAGGAGAAGCTCGAGAGCCTGCTGCGGATCAAGTGCATGGAGGACTCGGCGAAGTTTCCAGACGATGTTCAACTCTTCAGCGCCCATGAGAATCTCTTCTTTACGAGTACCGGATGCATCAATATCGACAGCCGGGAAGATGCGCTTGTCAGCCATGCGGCGGTCAAGCTTCAGCTCCATATTTCCTGTTCCTTTAAATTCTTCGAAGATGACTTCATCCATACGAGAACCTGTATCGATTAGAGCGGTAGCAAGAATTGTTAGTGAACCACCATCTTCGATGTTTCGTGCAGCTCCAAAGAACTTCTTCGGCGGATAGAGCGCTGCTGAATCGACTCCACCCGAGAGGATGCGTCCACTGGCAGGGGCTGCAATGTTGTATGCGCGACCCAGACGTGTGATTGAGTCGAGAAGAACTACAACATCATGGCCTAATTCGACCAAGCGTTTTGCACGTTCGATCGCAAGCTCGGCCACCATCGTGTGATCTTCTGCTGGTCGATCAAAGGTAGAGGAGATGACCTCTCCCTTGACCGAACGTTGCATATCGGTGACTTCTTCAGGGCGCTCATCGACAAGAACAACCATGAGATGACATTCGGGATTGTTTGTCGTGATGGCATTGGCAATTGATTGCAAGACCATGGTCTTACCTGCTTTTGGTGGCGAAACGATCAATCCTCGCTGACCTTTACCGATTGGAGCGATGAGATCGATGACCCGAGTTGTGAGCACATTTGGTAGCGTCTCAAGGCGAAGTCGCTCTTGCGGATAGAGCGGTGTGAGCTTGGTGAACTCGACACGATTTCGCGACTCTTCCGGATTCATTCCATTTATAGTGTCTAAGCGAATCAACGCGTTGAACTTCTCGCGGCGTTCACCCTCACGTGGCTCTCGAACTGCACCAGTGATTACATCACCTTTGCGGAGGGCATATCGACGCACTTGTTGCATCGAAACATACACATCATTCGGGCTTGGTAGATATCCAGCAGTGCGAACGAATGCATAGTTCTCAAGAATGTCGAGTAATCCACCTACGGGAATCAATACATCATCTTCGCGAATGGTCATATCACGATCACCACGGTCACGGTTGCGATCTCGGCCACGATCGTTCCGGTCACCACGGTCACCACGGTCAC
>SYAM01000007.1 GCA_005787645.1 Actinomycetota bacterium
AACAACTGGGTAGATAACGGGAACGGATCGTGGATTGCTCCTGTTCAACCGGATGCATTTCAGCAACCTCAGCAATATGGCGAGTGGAATAACTTCGGCAAGCCCGCTGATTGGCAACCGCAACAGAACTGGCAGCCTCCAGCGACCTTCATGCCCCCGCAGAACTTTGACTCCGGATTCCAACCCGGATTCCAACCCGGATTCCAACCTGGATTTCAGGGTGGCTACCCACAGCCCATGCAAATGATCGCCAATAATGCATCAGTGCCATCAGGTGGCTACGTCGATGTGATGGCTTATTCACGCCAAGCACCAATGACCGATGCAAGTGGTTTCATGAAGCCACCCCAAACGGATAGTTCAGGCTTCCCAATTGCCCCAGATTCACCCATGCCGTCATTTGATGGTGCCTCACCCGTGGTTGAGATTGTCACGAGCTTTGATGACGTTGCAAAAGATCCAACAAATGACGTAGAGCAAACCCCTCAACAGTAACCCAAAGCGAGAGGAAGAGAAATGGCGGGAAAAAAGTCAGGTTCAGATAACCCCTGGGCCGAGATGAGTCGTTTAAATTTAAATGACAAAGAAGCGAAGGCTCCAGCCTCTGACTCACCTCGAGCTGCAACTATCAAGTCAGATGCTCTTAAGGAAGAAGCCAAATCACCTGCAGCGAAAGAGGAAATGGTCGAAAAAACTGCAGTAATGAGTGGGGCAGTTGCTACTAAAATCGAAGAAAGAGCTCTTGATACCAAAGGGGAAGGCGAGGAATTGGCCGAGAATGAAGAGGTAGTTGAATACTCTGCAGATGAATTGCAAGAAATGTCACTGAAAGAGTTACAAGCTATTGCCAAGGAAAATGGTGTTGATTTCAAAGGTCTCAGTAAAGAGGAGTTAATCGACGCCATCATCGAAGAGAATGGAACTGTTGAAGAGGAAGAAGAAATCCTTCTCGAGGATGTAGAAGAATCTGATGAAGAGGAACTCGAAGAAGAGGAAATTGATGGTGAGATGTCACTCGAGGAAGCCATGGCGCTCCTTGGAGAAGATAGTGAAACCGAAGAAGATTTCAGCGACGTAGAGTTCGAAGAAGTAGAAGAGGTCGTGCAAGAAGGCGATGTAAACTTTGAATCAGGTAGCAACTAAAGTTTAGTTGTGGATTTGATTTATTTTACGCTTTCGTTGGCGCGCTCTAGATCTTCAGGAAAGTCAACCTCAACTGCAAACAAATCAGAAATGTCGACCGGCACAAACGAGGCTCTGTCTTTTTCGATTGATATCTCAATCCCTCGTTCAAAGTAATCGTTATCAGCCACTTCCTCAAGTCTTTTTACGAGAGCACTCTTATCTTTCGCAGCGACAAAGTTGATACCCACTGCTTCACCAAGAGCGTTTACCACTCTTTTCGAGAGTTCTTTGATGTTTCCAGCGTTATCGACTGTGTATTTCACTTCTTCTTCAGCAACTTTCGAAGTATTTACACAGATAAATGATTGATCCTTCTCGATAAGTGGTTTGATTCTCTCAAGAACTTTGGCATCAAATACAACGTCACCGTTCATCCAAAGCACGCCACCATCACAACTTGCTTTGAGCGCCCGCCAGAGGCTCTTGCTGGTATTAGTCTGATCAAAAAGCTCGTTGTAAATAAAAACTGCGCGAGGGTGAGCTTCCATGATCATTTCCATCTTGAACCCTACGACAACACCAATTCGGGCCTGTTCTCCGAAAGCAAAAGTGATGTTGCTCATCTGTTGTTCCATGATGGTTCGACCATCTTTTAGAGGAGTGAGCGGCTTAGGCCATGGTTTTCCAAGGCGTGTGCCCATTCCTGCGGCAAGGATAATTACCTGTTGAACCATGTCACTCCCTTACTAACTTCGTCGCATCCGAGAGAGCGCAGATACAGATGTATCGTGCTCAGCGATGGTGCGCTCTAATTCCCGATAGAAAGCAGCGGTGCTCTCGCCCGCTGCAATTCCTCCAAAATAGTACCGGCAGACCTCTTGTCTCTTGTCGAACAACTCGTCGTGAGTAAGCACTTTTGTTAAAGCATCAGGTAAATCATTGATTGTTGTGTTATCAATTATGTATGCTGCCTTTGCTACCGGAGATTCCGCCTCTAATTCCAATCGGCTACTCCGTCGATCAGAGAGAAAAATAGCCCCTGATGGTTTGAGATAAAGGTAGTCAAGGGTCACGCTCGATATATCACTAATGAGTACATTCGTGTCTTTAAGAACACTCAAAACATCACCTGTTAAATGAATTTCGTGGGGTCCACGTGCGAGTTTTTTCATGATGTATGTATGTGCATCTGAAATAAACGAATCCTTAGAATCCATGATTCTTGGATGGGGTTTATAGATAACGCGGCATCCGATTTGAGCGAGTGCAGCATCAATAATTGCAGTGCCATAACAATCCATCGAGGTGTAATTATTGGCTTCATCTTCACCTTCCCACGTAGGAGCGTAGGTGATTGTCTTTAGCGCACTTTTCTCAAGTATTGGCGTGGTCTTTAGATCCAACTGAGGACGTCCAATGAGAATCAGTTTCTTTTCATCGAGCCAGGCCACGGCAGAGAGGTAACGATCCTTAGCGGCGGCACCCGCGACGAAGACTCGGTCATATGCCTTTGATTGGTTACTCACCATGGAGATTTTGTCGCTCTCACCATGATTCACATGGATATGCGCGGCTTGTTGATAGGCAAGTGTTTGGAAATTTTGATAAGAGTTATTTACATAGATCAGGGCTTTAAATTCGGATAACTCTAAAAGTTGCATGAGTGAGTCATATGTCCGTGCATGTACTACCAAAAGCGATGTGATTTTCTGTAGCTCTTCGGTGGTCGCAGCATGACGCGTGATAATCACCGGCCGTAAATGCGCTGGAGCATTCTCAAAGACTGGAATCCATTGCGCGATCTGATAGATCTTGGAGGGGGTGTCCGCAAAGAAAGCCGCCACTTGATGATTCTGTGCGCTATCTGTAGTGAATGGCAGTAATTCTGGTGGGAAGACCAGGCGCTGTAGCGTCTTGGTCTTTCGCTTTAGCACCCGATAGAGACGCGCAACTGGGTTGCGTTCCCTTCGTCGTTGCGCCATTTTTCACCATCTTTTCACTGCTCTGCAGGGGCTTGGCATTAGAGTACCCGTTATGGGGAAAGAACCGGGAGAAATGAGCGATAAATCCCTTAGGTTACGCGCTGCAGCGCGGGGAGATGATGGTTTTTTCTCTACGTTCGTCTTAAGGAAAATCTCTCGAACTTTCACAAATGTATTAGTAGAGACACCAATAAAACCAAATACTGTTACAGCGATATCGATACTCGTGGGATTATTGGCGGCATACATAGCCTCGACTGGACAATATTTGACCAGCGGAATTGTCTTTCTCTTTTCCTTGGTCCTTGATTGCGTGGATGGCGAGATTGCCAGATACAAGTCAGAATTTTCAGCACTAGGTGCCTGGCTTGATGCGCTCGCCGATCGTGTAAAGGAGTTTGCTTATGTGGGCGCGCTGGCATATAGCACCAACGAAGCGCAAACTTGGTGGTTGGCTCTAGCGTTGGTGATCCTTCAAACGGTTCGACACCTTAGTGATTATAACTTCGTAAAACTGCAGGATTCATATGAAGAGAAAAGAACTACGCCCACTGGAGAACGTTCAGGTCCTCGTTACTGGCTCAAAAGAGTTCTGAATTTGCCGATTGGTGAGCGATGGTTGCTCCTTGCCACTCTCCCACTTCTTACCTCAATAATTGATTCGTTCCAAATAATCATCATTGTAGGAATCTTCTCATTTGTTTACGTGGTTCTCGCTCGCGCGCGGAGAATTCTCACTTGGCCAGATAAATTGGTCTCAGCACCATTCTTACTTGTGCAACGAGATACCGTGATTCCGATTAGGATTTCTGGGTCAAAGATTGCTTGGACATTTCCCTCTGCGCTGCGTGGATGCGAACTAGTCGCGTTGCTCATCATTCCTTTGGAGATTTCTCCTGCGCTGCATTTTCTTTTGGTTGTTTCAATAGCGCTCTGGCATTACACAAATCTCTATGATTCCTTGCAGGGACGCCCGGTGAGATATGGTCGAGCTGGATTGCGAGTTGCAGGTCGAATTTCCCTTTGTCTTCTTGGATATACTCTGGGCCTCGATAGCGAGATTGTTACCGGCTTAATTATTTATCTTGGTCTGCTCATCATCATTCGTGGCGGGCATAATGTAGCCAAGGGGGCGGTATGAGCCAGAGGATTTCAATTGATGAGCTAAGAGCGGTAACGCAACCTGAATCCGTGCTTGGTCGAGCAAATTCAGAGCACTGGGTTGCAGATTTATATTTGCGTAAGATCTCACCATACCTCACGCGCGTTCTCCTGCGAATGAATCTCTCACCTAACGCTGTTACTTGGTTGATGATCCTCACTGGTCTCTCCGCAGCCCTTTCATTATTGATTCCAGGGCTACTTGGCGTCTTTCTGGCATTGGTCTTAGGTCAGTTGCAGATGCTCTGGGATTGTTGCGACGGAGAGATTGCACGATGGAAAAAGCAGTTTTCACCTGCAGGAATCTTCCTCGATAAGTTGGGTCACTATCTCACCGAAAGTGCTATTGCCATTGCGCTCGGGCTGCGCCTTGCAGGATGGCCAGAAAAATCACTTGACTCAAGTAATTACTCGTTGATCGGCGCGCTCTTTGCGCTCATCATCGTTCTCAATAAAGCGCTCAACGACGCAGTCCATATCTCGCGTTATTTTGCTGGCTTACCAAAATTAGAGGATCGGGAATCTGTTGGGAGATCGCGTAGTTCGCTCATCGGAATAATGAAAGGAATTTTCAAGTTTATACCGCTTCATCGCATGTTTCACTCGGTCGAAATGACTATATGGATTTTCGTACTTACCCTCCTTAGTTCTCTTATTGATGTGCGACTCCTAGATAACCTCTTTAATTGGATAATCCCACTAGTAATCTTTGTATTTATTGGTCACTTGGCAAGCATTCTCACCTCCAATAAGTTACGAGCAGGCGAATAAAAAGGTGAAAAGAAGAGTTGGTGCGGTACTTCTCACGATGGGTAAGCGCCCTACAGAATTGGCACGCGCCCTGCAATCATTGAAGAGTCAGGTGGGTGTCGAATTAGATCTAGTCATCGTGGGAAATAGTTGGAACCCTGCATCGGCGTACCCAAATGAAAAAACTCATTATCTACCCGAGAATCTTGGGATACCTGCAGGGAGAAATGCCGGCGTCTCAAAAGTATCAGGTGAATTTCTCTTCTTTCTCGATGATGATGCCTATTTAGATTCAACAGATGCGATTGCTGTCCTGATAACCAAGTTCGAGCAGCATCCAGATTGGGGAGTAATTCAACCGCGAGTAGTGCCGGATGGAGAAGGGATTGCGCCATCGCGTTGGATTCCACGACTTCGGATTGGCGATTCAATGGAGAGTTCACCAGCGACTACTCTGTGGGAAGGAGCAGTGATCATTCGCCGAACCCTCTTTGATGCAATTGGCGGATGGCCAGGCAACTTCTTTTACGCGCATGAAGGTATCGAGTTGGTTTGGCAGGTTTATAACCAAGGGTTTTTAGCGTGGTACGCGGCTGATGTAACTGTGAAACATCCAGTTATACAACCTACGCGGCACGCTGAGTTTTATCGCTTGAATGCTCGTAATCGGGTTTGGTTGGCCAAGCGCAATCTCCCATTTCCCATCTCAGGCATTTACATATTTGTTTGGTTTGCTATTTCAATGATCCGGATGCGGGATTTGAGTTCTCTCATCTCTTGGTTGCGAGGGTTGAGCAGCGGAATCGGTACAAGCGCGGGAAAGCAGAGGAAATTGAGCTGGAGAGCGCTAGTTGCCCTTGGGCGAGCAGGAAGATTTCCAATCATTTAGTCGATTCTGGCTTAATGAGCCTTTTTTGATTATTCTCTTCACATGTCGAAAAAAGCATCGAGAGTCGCACATTCTCTAGAGAATCTCCTTTTCCAAGCGCGCTGGATATTAGCGCCACTTTACGTGGGTTTGGTTTTCGCACTCATTGCTCTGATTTACCGGTTCATACTTGAATTTATTCATCTTGTTGAGAATCTTGGTCAAAAAGATCCACATGTTTTCACTCTGGATCTTCTTGCTCTCTTGGATTTGACGTTAATTGGCAATCTCATTCTTATAGTTATTCTTGCAGGCTATGAAAACTTCGTCTCACGCATTGATGCGGCTCACGAATCTGATGATCGACCTCATTGGATGGGTACTATCGACTTCTCTGGATTGAAAATAAAATTAATTGGTTCACTGGTGGCAATCTCTGTCATTGAACTTTTAAAGGATTTCATCGAACTTGCTGGAGATAAAGAGGTTGGCGAGGGCACTATTTGGCGCGTCATCATTCACCTCACCTTTGTTGCCTCCGGAGTCTTGTTCGCGCTAATGGATTGGATCGCTGATAAGCGTGAAGTTCACGGCCCAAGTGCCTCCAAGAAGTAATCAAGCTTCTTAAACGTGCGTCTAGATCTCCTTGCTGCTCTAAGTGGCATTCTTATAGCAGCCCAGTCGCGGGTGAATGGTGGACTCTCGGCAGCGCTAGGAAATAGCACCGAGGCAGCGGTTTACTCGTTTGGTTCTGGATTTGTACTCCTTAACATAATCGCTCTAGCCAACCCCAAGGTAAGGCACGGCATTCGACGAATCGTTGCTGGGGTAAAAAGTGGTGAACTTCCCCTGTGGCGGCTCTCTGCAGGAATCATGGGAGGAATCTTCGTTGCTATCCAGACCTTCACAGTTCCAATCATTGGCGTTGCGCTGCTTTCAGTGGTCATGATTGCCGGTCAAACGTTGGCATCGTTAATGGTAGATCGAATAGGTATCACTGGCGGTGGAAAGCAACCAATAACAATCCGCAGAGTTTTAGCTGCCGCAATCACAATTATTGCTGTACTCGTCGCTGTATGGGAGGAAATCCAACTCGCCAATATCTCACCAGTTCCTATCATCGTCGTCTTTGTTGGTGGATTTATGATTGGTGTCCAGCGCGCGCTCAATGGGCAGATTAATGATGTGTCTGGGCAAAGTTTTTCAACAACATGGCTCAATTTCTTTATGGGCACATCAACACTTGTCATCCTGTTGATTGTCAATACGGCACGAGGCGAAGCGATAGTCGGTCTACCAACATCACCATGGTGGATCTACTGGGGTGGAACTATTGGAGTCCTCTATATAGCCTCATCGTCAGTGATAGTGGCAAAGATTGGCGTGCTTTCTTTCACGCTATTTGCTACCGGAGGACAGCTGATTGGTTCTTTGATTTTTGATCTGATTGCACCACCGGAGGATGTGAAAATCGGTATCAATCTCGTCCTTGGAATTTTGATTACTTATGTTGGAGTTCTTGTTGGTGGATTACACAAACAAGGATCAATACGAACGAGATCTACGCCAAATGATTGAAAGTATCGATCCGCCAATAAAGAATGCGGCAATTGCGTAGGAGAATGTTTTCACTATAGGAATACTTGCGGAGAAGTAACCTGCAATTGTTATGCCCACTCCCCAAGCGAGCGCTCCGACGGCATTTGCTGAGAGGAATTTGTAGTACGGCATTTTGGAAATTCCAGCGATGGGCGGAATAAAGGTGCGAAACCACGGAAAGAATCGTGCAGCACATACTGCCCACCAGCCATGTTTTTGGTAGAACACCTCAGAGCGAGCAACCATCCTCCCCACTCGGGGTTTCTTTGATTTTTCTAGATAGGGACGACCAAGTTTTCGACCTGTTACATACCCAACCTGATCTCCAATGAATGCGGCAAGAAAGATTCCCGCAACCAGAACCACAATATTCATATCATTACGAGCCGCGGCAACAAGGCCAGCGCTAAAGAGTATTGAATCTCCAGGAAGCCAGAACGCGACGAGAATTCCAGTTTCAAGAAAGACGATTCCCCAGACCAACATGTAAAGCAGAAATGGGGCTATTGGGGAGAATCTCTCATCGAAACTTGCCGCAAATTCAAGAGAGGTCATGGTGCAAGCGCCGCGAGAGCAGGAAGTGGAGGTCGCGAGAGAATTCCGCTGGCTCCCTTAAGGCTCCACTGGCCGGCATCGTAGGGAATAACGAGCGCATCGCCATGCCCGACTGCGATTGCACCACTTTTTTCGGTGGTCAGCACACCATCACCTTCGAGCAGGAGCAAGATGCCAAATCCTGCATCGATTGATGCGCCATCGCCTGGAATCACTTCGGCACGGAAATACCCATCAGCTTTACTGGTGAATAACGAACGAATCTCACCACCTGTGAAGTGGGAGCATTTTACTAAAGTGGATATCTCATCAGAACTGAGTTGATCGTAATTGAGTGAATCAAGGACTACATCGAAACCAAGTCCGAGATGTCCATCTTTCAATCCATCAACAGCGAATCCCTCCCACTCCAAGAGTGCAGAGAGGTCGGTTGGCTCCTGTAATTCAAGTACAAAAATCCCAGCATCAATCGCGTGGGCAGTTCCGGCCGGCACCAAGATCGCATCTCCTGGTTTCACCGAGACCATATTTAAGGAAGCCAAAAGGGCAGCAGAATCTTTTGCCTGCACCATCGAAAAAATCGCATCCTTCTTCATCTGTTTCGCAAAACCAAGACCCACTTTGGCATTCTCGGGTGCATCCAAAATTATCCATGCTTCAGTCTTTCCATGATCAAGCGCAAGGTGCTTTTTGGCGAATGCTTTATTGGGATGGAAGTGGACGGGAAGACGTTGATCTGGGTCCAGTAACTTCACGAGGATCTCAGTGCTCGTTCCGAATGCATCGACATGTGCTTTGCCAAGCCATCGTTCTGGTTCACGTGCGACTGCTTCACGGAGATACTCACCGTCAGGCAGGAGCGATAGACCCATCTCCCGCTCACCAAATCGAGTCGTCGTTGCGCCTATCCATTCTTCAGGTCGCATTGGTCCACCAGGTCCATTGCGAAGCACTCCAATTCGGTCTCCACCACGATAGAAATGATCGAATTGGTTAGAGGGCAGGATTACTGGGGTGAGTGACATAGCGGTGAGTTTACCTACAGGTGGCTTTGATGGCGGCGGCAACCGCTGGGGTTACTGCAGGATCAAAGACGCTTGGAATAATGAAGCTCTCATTTAATTGCTCTGGCTTCACACAATTGGCAATCGCATTCGCAGCAGCTACTAAGGCATGCTCGGTGATTTTTGTCGCACCGATATCGAGAAGGCCTCGGAAGACTCCCGGAAAGGCAAGAACGTTATTAATCTGATTCGGTTGATCACTTCGACCAGTGGCAACAACTTTCGCATGACGGCGAGCGATCTCTGGGTCGACCTCAGGATCTGGGTTGGCTAATGCGAAGACAATCGCATCTTTTGCCATGCTTTGTAAATCACTTTCATTGATGACATTCGGCACGCTGACTCCGATAAATACATCAGCTCCTGCCAGAGCCTGGCTGAGCGAACCAGTGAAGTTCTCAGTATTGCTGATCTCAATAAACCAGGTGCGCATCTCATCGCTCTTAGGTGAACCTTTATGAATCACACCATTGATATCAAAACCAATCATATGTCGCGCTCCAGCATGGTAGAGCAACTGCGCTACAGCGGTACCCGCAGCACCTACTCCATTAAGAACGATTTTTACTTCAGATATATCTTTCTTTACCAACTTAAGTGCATTCTTGAGCGCGGCAGTCACAACGATTGCAGTTCCATGTTGATCATCATGAAAGACTGGGATATCTAGAACTTCACGAAGTCTTCGCTCTATCTCAAAACAACGAGGAGCGGAGATATCTTCTAGATTAATGCCGCCATAAACCGGAGCGATGATTTGCACTGTGCGAACAATTTCATCAACATCTTGGGTGTCTAAACAAACTGGCCACGCATCGATATTTGCAAATCTCTTGAAGAGCGCTGCCTTACCTTCCATGACCGGCATCGCTGCGGCAGGGCCTATATTTCCAAGACCAAGAACCGCGGAGCCATCGGTAACGACAGCGACAGTATTTCTTTTTATAGTCAACCGACGAGCATCACTTGGATCAGCAGCAATCGCTTGGCAGACTCGGGCAACCCCTGGAGTGTAAGCACGGGAGAGATCATCACGAGTTTTAATCTGAACTTTGCTATGGACTTCGATTTTTCCACCAAGATGGATCAGAAAGGTTCTGTCACTTACCTTTCGCACCTTCAAGTCAGGTACTTCAGAGATTGCTTTTGCGACTTGATCAGCATGGTCTGCATCAATGGTGTCACAGGTGATATCGATTACAACCCGGTCAAAGGATGAATCTACGATGTCTAGTGCGGTCAGCGAAGCCCCTTGAGAATTAAGGACTGCTGTTAGCGCTGACACAGGTTGGTTGGCTGAAGGACCTTCAACGCGAATAGTGATTCCATAGCCGGGGCTCGTAGAAACCATAAAAATCTCCTAATGTTGGATATTCAGAGTACGACTACGAGGGGGATTTATGAATTCGCAGGCCAGTGATAAGCCTCACGGGCTCGATGGGGCACAGGTTGCAGCCCTTGATAAGGCCCATGTGTTCCACTCCTGGTCGGCGCAGGCAGCCATCTCTCCCCTGCCAGTTGCTGGCGGGAAAGGCTCTTATTTTTGGGATTTCGATGGGAAGAAGTATTTAGATTTTTCAAGTCAGCTCGTGTTCACCAACGTTGGTCATCAACATCCTCGCATCATCGAGGCAATCAAAAAACAAGCGGATATCTTGGCGACGACTGCACCGCAACATGCTAATGACATTCGCAGTATCGCTGCACAAAAAATATCTTCACATGCCGAGAGTTTCCATAACAAAGTGTTTTTCACCAATGGCGGAGCAGATGCTGTAGAGAATGCGATACGTATGGCGCGTATTCACACTAATCGCCACAAAATTCTTTCGCATTATCGTTCTTATCACGGTAACACTGCTGCAGCAATCGCTGCTACGGGAGATCCAAGACGCTGGCCAAATGAATTCGCATATGGACATATTCATTTCTTTGGTCCATACCTCTATCGCTCTGCATTTTGGGCCACAACTGAAGAGGAAGAGTGCAAACGCGCACTGGAGCATCTTGAGAATCTGATTATTCTTGAGGGTCCAAGAACAATTGCTGCAATCATTATCGAATCAATTGTCGGCACTAATGGAATTCTTGTACCACCTAAAGGCTATCTTGAGGGTGTACGCGCACTTTGTGATAAATATGGAATTATCTGGATTGCAGATGAAGTGATGGCGGGTTTTGCTCGCGCAGGTAAATGGTTTGCATACCAACACTCAAGCGCTAAACCAGATTTGATTGTCTTTGCTAAAGGCGTTAACTCTGGGTATGTTCCGCTTGGTGGCGTAGTCATAAGCGATGAGATTGCAAAGACTTTCGATGACCGAGTATTCCCAGGTGGACTTACCTACATGGGCCACCCACTTGCCTGCGCTGCTGCAGTCGCTGCAATCGACCTCATGGAAGAAGAGGGAATCATCGAGTATGCCGCTGAAATTGGCGAGAAGATAATTGGTCCCGCGCTCCATGATTTAGCAGCAAAACATAAGGTTATTGGCGATATTCGCGGCAAGGGAGTCTTCTGGGGCGTTGACCTGGTAACCGATCGCGCTTCCCGTGAGCCGCTTGCTCCGTATGGAGCATCAAGTCCGGCGATGAATGAATTTGCTGCTGCGTGTAAGAAAGATGGGCTCTGGCCATTCGTTCATTTCAACAGAACTCATGTTGTGCCACCGTGCACGATTAGCGAACAAGAGTTGAAAGAAGGTTTTGCGATAATGGATAAGGCGTTGAGTGCAATTGGAAAGTTTTACACCGGCGCCTAGCCACGGATGAGTGTGGTTAAGTGCTTATCAAAGATTGCACTTACCTCACGTGAACCTGCTGTACCAACAGCCTGAATCGGCTTACCAAAGCTCTCTGCCTGTTGGAATGCGATTCGATCTGGGATCGCAGGTTTCATAATCTGCTTACCGAAGATTCGACCCATCTCACGAATTCGATAATCATGCTCTTCAGCAACGCTCTTGACACGGTTAGGCAAAATGCCAGCAAGCTTCAATTTCTTGTTATGTGAATTACGGATCTCTTCGATTTCTTCAGCAGCTCGCTCAGCACCTTGAAGTCCGAAGAAAGTTGGAGTAGCAACAACAACAGCGAGGTCGCTAGCAGCGAGTGCTTCACGTGTGAGGGTGCCAAGAGATGGTGGGCAATCAATAAGAACCAAGTCGTAACCTTCGAGTTTTTCCAAGGCGCGAGCAAGACGAGGTTTGAAAGCAGCAGCAGATTTAAATGCATCATGCTGAATCAGGTTTGGGCTGGAAGCGATGACATCAACCTCGCCCGGAGCTATCTCCCAGGCGCATTCAGTAAGACTGTTATGGAGCGTGTTAATGGTGGGATTTGCGAGCACCTCAGCTGCAGTAGATGCTGGATTCTTTGCAGCAAGAATCGATGTCGCATTACCTTGTGGATCAAGGTCAATGACTAGCGTTGCTAATCCACGAACGGTTGCCGCTCCAGCAAAACCAAGAAGTACAGAGGTCTTTCCGACGCCACCTTTAAGGCTCAAAATGCTGACTACTCGCATGGCGTCATCCTAACTACTTTTTAAACAGTCCCATAGAGTCGATCGCCGGCATCGCCTAAGCCCGGGACGATATAACCATGCTCGTTCAATCTCTCATCGAGCGCGCCCATCACTACAGTCACCGGCGCACCAGTGAGTGATTTTTCTAGGGCTGCGACTCCCTCGGGTGCAGCGAGGATGCAGATGATAGTGATATCAGTAGCCCCGCGCTCTAGAAGGTAGTGAGTGGCAGCAATCAATGTGCCACCAGTAGCGAGCATTGGGTCGAGGATGTAGCACTGCCGGCCAGAGAGATCCTCGGGTAAGCGATTGGCATAAGTAGATGCCTGCAAGGTTTTCTCATCGCGGACCATTCCTAGGAATCCAACTTCTGCAGAGGGAATCAACCGCGTCATTCCTTCGAGCATGCCAAGGCCAGCGCGCAAAATCGGAACCACTAGTGGACGTGGTTTTGAGAGATGGACTCCGGTCGTTGGCGCTACGGGAGTTTCGATGGAGATCTTTTCAGTACGAATTTCGCGAGTGGCTTCATAAGCCAAGAGCATCACAAGTTCTTCTGTGAGATGGCGGAAAGTTGGTGAATCAGTTCTTTTATCGCGAAGAAGTGTTAATTTGTGGGTGATGAGAGGATGATTAGCCACGTGAGTCTTCATAACCAAGAGCCTATCGCAGCAGCTATGGAGAAAGCGCTCGCCGCTGCAGAGAGCGCTTGGCATGACCATGGCGATGTACCAGTTGGCGCAGTGGTTCTCGACCCTAATGGTTCCTTTATTGCCACAGGAGTGAACGAGCGTGAGCTAAGGCATGACCCGACTGCGCACGCAGAAGTGGTTGCGATTCGTAAAGCTGCAGAGAAATTAGATAACTGGCGTCTTGATGGGTGCACGCTAGTTGTCACGCTTGAGCCATGTGCGATGTGTGCCGGTGCAATTATGCAATCACGATTTTCGAGATTGGTATTCGGAGCATGGGATGAGAAAGCCGGTGCAGTAGGTTCGGTAGTTGATCTCATCAGAGACCCACGCGCTCTCACTAAAGTCGAAGTTATATCTGGGGTATTGGCAGAACGTTCAAGCGCGCTGTTAAAGGAGTTCTTTGCCCAGTCTCGATAAGAGATTTGAATAAGGTATCTTTAGTGACGGTGGCGTGTCTGAGCGGCCTAAAGAGCACGCCTCGAAAGCGTGTGTGGGGGAAACTCCACCGTGGGTTCAAATCCCACCGCCACCGCCAGATTTACAGTTGATTTAAATAATAATTTCGTACGATGGATTAAGAATCGTCAACTTTCCATCGAGTTCGCCGACCATGCCTTCAGCGCGAAGGGTAGAGCCAACCTCAAGACCAGCAATCTCTCGTCGACCAATGAACTGCAATCGAACGCCACCTGTCTCATCCCAGATTTCAATTTCCACTAGCGGTGATGATTTCTTTGGCGCTACACGAATACCAGTCACTCGCCCGACTACTTCAGCACGCTTACGCCACTGAATCTCACCAATCTTCATCGAACTTTTCGCATGATGGCCCACTGGTTCATAAACCGGCGATTCGAAATCGGGTTTTGCCGGAGCGCTGGTCGTTATCACCAAAACTTTTTCCTCGGTATTTGGCACTAACTTCACCTTGCTGTCAAGAATCTTTTCTACATCGAAAGGCACGATTGTTGCAACGACACGATCTAGCTGCGCGATTGCACTGGCAATACTTTCAGCTGTTTGGTCATGAAGTAAACGGCCTAGGAAACGTGAATAAGAACGGCGCGGTAGTAGGAGCGTCAGTTCAACATCAGGCGCTTCAGTTTCGCGGAGTGAATATTCAATTGCCGCATTGGCAAGGCGACGATCTGGGCAATCAATCAATTCGAGAGTGATGCCGTCGAAGGCGCTGTATTTATCCCACGCCTCACGAATCTCCTCTGCTTTTCGATCATCAATAACAAAGTGAACAGCGCTAAGTTTCCGAGGTTTTAAACTTCGTGCATAGCGAATGGCACCAATTGTTGCTAAATCAACGTTATCGATAAGAACCGCAACATCATGTCGGGTGATATTTGCACTCTTCCCATTTTGGGGAGATATATCTAGCACGTTCTCTTCGGCTCGATAGCGCTTATTCAACCGGACTAATCCAAGAACCATAAATGGAGCGACGACTACAACCACCCATGCGCCTGCAGTGAATTTTACAATCGCAAAAATGATGACGACAATCAGTGAGATTGAGCCTGAAAGAAGGTGAATGCCAAAACGCAACCGCCACTTATCACCGCGATGGGTATGAGTATGTTTTGCCATTCCTAAACCGGTTAATGCGAATGCGGTGAAGACGCCAATTGCGTAATAAGCAACGAGATGTTCAACTGATGATTGCGTGACTACTACCAAGATTGACGCTAAGAGCACCAGGACCAAAATTCCATTGGAGAAATTGAGGCGATGGCCACGCTTTGCTAACCAACGCGGCAAAAAGCCGTCGGATGCAACAAAATTAACCAGGATTGGGAATGCAGAGAAAGTGGTGTTTGCCCCAGCGAAGAGAATAAGCATTGTGGCGGCCTGGACCACGATGAAGAAGATGTTCCCAATAGCGCCGTCACCAAGAATTGCTTTCGCTATTTGTGAAATAACAGTTGGAGTGCCGCTCTCGTACGGCAGTGCATAGATCTTATGAGCAAACCACGAGACACCAAGAACAAGTGAACCAAGAATGCAACTCATCATTATCAAAGTCCTGCGCGCATTGACATGCTCTGGCGTTTTGAAGAGCATCACGCCATCGGATATTGCCTCAAGGCCAGTGAGCGATGAACCGCCGTTAGCAAATGCACGAAGGAGTGTGACCACTGCAGCGAGCGTTAGCAAACCTTGCTCAGAGCCGAGGGGAACTGCCCCTTCGACATTGGTGCTTAATTGTGGGAGCGTTCCAGTGAGATCGCGATATATGCCGACTGTGAAGACAACTGCCATTGAACCCACGAATAGATAAGTAGGAAGTGCAAAGGCTTTTCCCGCTTCTTTAACGCCTCGGAGATTTCCATAGGTAAGTAACACAATCACAACCAGAGTCATGTGCACCTTCCACGGCGCAAGCTCTGGGAAAGTTGAGACGATTGCGGCAACTCCAGCTGCAGATTGAATCGCCAATGTAACGACATAATCCAAGATCAAAGCGACTGCTGCAATTTGCGCTACAACCGGACCAAAATTTCGACGCGATACGAAGTACGCACCACCAGTTTTTGAATAGACCGAGATGACGTTGTGATACGAGAGCGTGACAATTAAGAGAATGACTAGAACTACGGCTGTCATTGGCATTAACATCGTGAACGCTGCAAGCCCGAAGGCAGGTAATAACGCAATCAGGATTTGCTCGCTGCCATAAGCGGATGAAGAGATGCAGTCGGACGAGAGGATTCCTAGCCCATACCTTTTGGAGAGCCTCTGATGACTTAATGAGTGGCGGTTAAGCGGTGCACCGAGGAGCTTTCGTTTGATGGTGTAGAGCAGTGGGTCTTTCGGGTGGACATGTTCTGCCATCACCGAAGGTTTAGGAGCGTCATCTCGCCATGCAGTTGCCACGACTACCGCTCTCTCTTTAGCTCAATCACCACACTGGTACCTATATATAGTAGAGAACCTTCCGCGGAGGATAAGAGATTTGAACTCTTGAAGGGTTTCCCCTTACACGCTTTCCAAGCGTGCGCACTCGGCCGCTATGCGAATCCTCCATGCAGATTTTTAGGGCTGCAGGGTCAA
>SYAM01000008.1 GCA_005787645.1 Actinomycetota bacterium
GCGAAACGATGTGAAGTGCAAGTTGCGTACGCAATCGGCAAGGCCCAACCAGTGGGATTATTTGTGGAGACCTTCGGAACCGAGAGTGTTGGCGTGGAGAAGATTCAGAACGCTGTGAGCCAAGTTTTCGACCTTCGCCCGGCAGCAATTATTCGCGATCTCAATCTGCTACGTCCGATTTACCGAAAGACGAGCAATTACGGCCATTTCGGTCGCCAACTCCCGGAGTTCACGTGGGAGCAGAGCGATAGAGTGGAGCAGTTGCGTAGGGCTACCAGCTAGTTCTCTCTCGAATCGAGAACCCCGGGCGAGGTATGTGGGTAGGGGTGAGCCATGATTGAGCCATGAGTGAGCCGGTCGCACCACTTCGCTTGAAGCGAGAGAAAGTTGCAGCACCAGCACCGGCGCTTGCGCGCAACCTCCCGATCGCCAGCATCCTGGTTGATACCGGAGTCCTTCATCTCGATCAAGAGCTGGATTTCCTAGTTCCTGAGGAACTCACCGAGTTTCTAATATCAGGAACTTTGGTCAAAGTGCCATTTAACCGAAAACGAGTTCTTGGAGTTGTTCTCTCACGTAAAAGCAGCTCGCCATATACCGGACAACTCCGATTTGTATCTGAACTTATCCGACCGTTCCCTCTAGTTACTCCCAAGGTACTTGCTTTAATCACTGAAGTGAGTCAGCACTATGGGGGAAACCGGTGGGACACTCTCAGATACGCTCTTCCAAATTTCTCGAGTAAAACAAGAACGATGGAGAGTAGTTCTGGTAGTTTGCAAGAATCTGTACATTTAGTGAAGCCTGAATCGATTGATGATCGTTATTCTGTGAATTTTTGGCGGGCTCTGCAAGAAAAACCAGGAGAGAAGAGCCAGGTTCGAGCTTTTTGGGCGCCTCTACCTGCGGAGAACCCTCTGCTATTCCTGAAAAAATTGATAGAGAACATCGCCGGAAGTGTCTTACTGGTGATGCCGGATTATGTAGATGTTGAGCGGATGCACGAATTGATGACATCCTCCAACAAAGATTCCGGAAAGAAGGTAGTCACTTGGCACTCACAAATGAGCCGAGGTAAGCGAGAAGAGACCTTTATAGAGATTCTTCAAGCAGAGCAAATCGTCGTCATTGGAGTAAGAGGCTCACTCTTCTTGCCAATCAAGAATCTCGATTTGATCATGGTTTGGGAGGAGTCGAACGACAGCCATTGCGAACCACGTTCACCCTATTTCCATGGACGTGAAGTGGCAATCATGCGATCCAATATTGAAAAAACGCACCTCATTCTCACTGGTTCCTCACCCTCCATGCGCTCTGCAAGTTATATAGAAAAGCGCTATGTGATTCCGCTTACCTTCACAGCGCAACGTAGTTCAAAACCGGGCATTTCGGTTGAGGCAATAAACGAGAGGAATTCGCCAGCGGAGAATGGACGTATTTCGTCAAAGGCTTGGCAAGTAATAAAATCTGGATTGAAGAATGGACCCGTATTAATTCAGATTCCCTTGCGGGGATATATCCAAGCTCTCTCATGCTCAAATTGTCGCAACAGAGCGCTCTGTTCTTGTGGCGGTAAATTGATACTCACCCATGAAGCGGGAGTCCCCACCTGCAGTCTTTGTCGTGACCTAAAGCGCTCGTGGAAGTGCACCTATTGCAATGGTCAACGATTGCGTCAGAACCAAATCGGTGATCTCCGACTAACCGAAGAATTAGGGCGCGCTTTCCCGAATGAACGTGTGGTGTTCTCAAACCGTGACCACCGAATTCTTACTGTGCCTGATGAACCCTTGATCGTGGTGACTACACCTGGGTCCGAGCCATTCGCTCAATCTGGGTATGGCGCCATAGCGGTTCTTAATTCACACTTGCTTCTCGAGCGAGCGACTCTTGATTCTGAGGTGGAGACCCGAAATCGCTGGTTTTATCTGGGATCAATGGTAAAGCAAGAAGGAATCATCTACATTGACAGCGATTACACCAATCGAAATGTTCAAGCGCTTCTCCGTTGGGATCCCATTGGTATAGCACTCACAGAACTTGATGAGCGAAAGAGTTTACTTTTACCTCCGGCTGTGAGAGGCGTCGAGGTATCTGGTGAATTCAATGCTGTCGCAGAAGTAGTTCGAAATCTCCCCGGAGGGGCTCTGATTTCTCATCCGTTGCATGCAAATAGCGGTGAGAGCATGGTGTTAGTCCGAGTAAAACATCAGGAATCACCAGCGGTGATTAGCGAAATCTTCCGCCGGGTAAAGCATCAATCGGCATCTGGCGCGCGGGTCGCTCGAGTGAAAATTGACCCAGTTTCTCTATAAAAAGGTAATATATTGATGTGGCAATTCAACCAATCCGTCTCTTTGGTGATCCAATATTGGCTACTAGAGCGCAAGAAGTCGATAATTTTGATAAAGAGATTCGGGAATTGGTCAGAGATCTCACCGACACAATGCTTGATGCCCCTGGGGCAGGTTTAGCTGCTCCACAAATTGGAGTTTCTCTGAGGGTCTTCACTTGGTCAATTGATGATGAGGTAGGGCATTTAATCAATCCTGTTCTCTCCCTTGGCGAAGAGGAGCAAGATGGCGATGAAGGGTGCCTATCAATCCCTGGATTGAAATACCAGTGCAAAAGAGCATTTACGGTAGTTGCTGACGGTTTCACCATGCATGGTGAGCCGATGCGACTAGTCGGCGAAGAGTTGCTCGCCAGAGTATTCCAACATGAAACTGATCACCTGAATGGCATCCTTTTCGTCGATCGACTAGATAGTCAAACCAGAAAACTTGCTTTGAAGGATATAAAAGATAGTGAGTGGTTCGGTTTGAATGCTCCCCAGATAAGGATTTCACCACATGCAACTGGTGGCCTGGGTCTCTAGTGCGCGTAATACTTGCTGGAACCCCATCGCTTGTCTTACCCATTTTCGATTCGGTTTTAAGCAGTGGAACCGAGATCATTTCGGTCATAACCAATCCACCAAAATCTCGGGGGAGAAGTGGTTCGCTCCATCCATCAGAAGTGAGTTTGTGGGCAAGGCAGCGGGGTCTTTCTGTATATGAAGAGGGCAATTTAGAGGGGATTAGCACTAGCTTATCCTCCGCAGATCTCGTGCTAGTTGTAGCCTTCGGTCAGTTGATTCCCGAAAATCTCCTCGTCCTTCCTAAGCACGGATGGGTCAATGTCCATTTCTCGCATTTGCCACAAGCTCGAGGCGCTGCTCCTGTGCAACGATTAATAGAGGCAGGAGCAGAATCGATTGGATATAGCATTTTTCAACTCGACCAAGGAATGGATACCGGTCCGATCTTTTATCAGAGCAAGGCAGAGCCTGTCGCTGGATTAACAACTGGAGAGGTCTGGGAGATTCTCATTAATGGCGCGGCCCATCAAATTAACGAGGTTTTAGCGAGGATTTGCGGAGGGGATATCCCGACTCCACAAAGTGAATATACAGGAACAGTGGCACTAGCTCCCAAAATCTCCACCGATGAAGCCAAAGTAGTGTGGAGTGAATCTAGGGATCGAATAATCGCCAAGATATTGGCGTTTAATCCGAACCCAACGGCTTGGACCTCATTCCGCGGAGATCGTTTTCTAATTCATCGAGCCGCTTTCGTCGAGCGAAAGGATGAAGCAGCCCTTTTACCCGCAGATTCACTGACAGCAGGTAGCATCCTCAAAACAGACGCGGGTCTATGTGTGGTCTCGGGCTCTGGTTTTGTGCAACTTGTCGAAGTGCAGCCAGCGGGCAAGAGAAGGATGACAGGCGAAGAATGGTTACGAGGAGTCACACTAAATATCGGCGAGAAATTTGAATAAACGCAGACCGGAGCGTATCGATTCCGGGTTTGAGTCGAGAAACTTAGCCCTTAATGCGCTGCTAAAAATCGAGGGAGAAGATGGCTACGCCAATTTGGTATTGCCAGCCGAGTTACGACGGTTTCCTCTAGAAGCTCGAGACGCTGCATTCGTCACCGAACTTGTCTATGGCACTTTACGTAAACAGATCTTTTATGACAAAGTGATTGAGAGCGCCTCCCAGAGAAAAATCGGCAAGATCGATCGAGTTCCGTTGAATATCCTTCGAATGACTGCACATCAGTTGCTAACGCTGGAGACTCCGCCGCATGCTGCTGTTGATTCCGCCGTAAGACTGGTAGTGCGGAATAAGTCAGGCTCTGCATCAGGTTTTGTAAATGCGATTTCTCGGAGGATAAGTGAAAAATCTACGTCATTCTGGATTGAACTCTTGAGTGTGGAATTAGAGGAACTTGAGAAACTTTCACTCGAATATGCCCATCCACGATGGATAGTGGAGAAATATCTCGAACGTTTAGGGGATCTACAAGCCGTCACACGGGAGTTGGCTGCCAATAATGTGAATCCGCGCACGACGGGAGTGATCTATCCCGGAGAGCAATGGTCGAAGGAGTCGCTATCCAAGAGCCAGGAGAGTCAGTGGTCGAGAATGTGCCGATATTTGGAGGGCAACCCGGAACATTTCGAAGAGATTCGTAGGGCGAATGGTGGAGTCCAAGATCAAGGCTCCTTTCTGGTGGCGCAGGCTCTCTTTCGGGTGGCTACTGAGCGAGGTTCTTCTCTGACTCGAAGAAGGCCCTGGCTAGACCTGTGCGCTGGACCAGGGGGTAAGGCAGCCTCATTGAGTCGTTGGGCGGAGCAATCCTCTGCCAACTTCCTCGCCCTGGAGATATCTGAACATAGAGCAGGACTACTAACTCGTATGACAGATCGGGTTGTTATCGCAGATAGCGTCAACCCGCCCATTCGCCCAGGGAGCGCATCCATCATTCTTCTTGATGCGCCATGTTCCGGACTAGGTGCACTCCGAAGGCGACCAGATGCTCGGCACCGGAAAAAACCAGAAGAGTTGGCTGAGCTCATCTCTTTGCAACGACGGTTGATGGTATCGGCAACGGATCTCTTATCTGACGACGGAATCCTTGGGTATGTGACCTGCTCACCGCTAAGAGAAGAGACCAC
>SYAM01000009.1 GCA_005787645.1 Actinomycetota bacterium
CGGAATTCCACCGAGTGGATAATCCTTCCGCTGCGGATGGCCACTCCAATCATCAGGCATGAATATTCGAGTGAGCGCTGGATGACCATCGAAGATGATGCCAAACATGTCGTACGTCTCGCGTTCGTGCCAGTTATTGCCCGCCCAAATCTCCACGACAGAGGGAATGTGGCGATCGCTATCGGGTGTTGCGACTTCAATTCGTATTCGTTGATTGCGAGTAAGGGAAAGTAATGGATAGAGCGCCCGAAGCTCGCGTCCGCTCTCATCCGGATAGTGCGCACCACTTACCCCAAGGCACATTTCAAATTTCAGATCATCACGGAGAATCTTCGCAACCTCCACAAGCTTTTCGCGACGAACATGGAGCGTTAATTCACCACGGTCTACGACAACTTGTTCGATTGCATCGTTGAACCCTGGAAAGGCGCGCTCTAGTCCATCGACTACATCATCGAAATACCCACCAAAAGGAGGTTGCGTTGAACCTATTTGGATTTTTCGCTTCTGTAGGCCGCTGTATCCAGATGTATCGCCAGTTCCTGAGACGCCGAACATGCCGGTGTTCTCAGAATTCATATTTTGCTTTGCGATATCGCTCATGCAAGCAATCCTTTTAATTCGATGGTGGGCTTAGCGGCGAGCGCGGCTGCCTCGACTTCCTTGATGACTTTCGCGCGATTAATCCCGAGTTTTGAACCCTTGATTTCCTCGTGAAGTTTGATAATCGCATCCATCAACATTTCAGGACGAGGTGGGCAGCCAGGCAGATAAATATCGACTGGCACTACGTGATCTACACCCTGAACAATCGCATAATTATTAAACATTCCACCTGATGACGCGCATGCGCCCATCGCTATAACCCACTTTGGTTCTGACATTTGGTCGTAGACCTGGCGAAGAACTGGGGCCATCTTGTTGCTCACACGTCCTGCAACAATCATCAAATCCGCTTGACGAGGTGAACCGCGGAAGACCTCCATACCAAAACGTGCTAAGTCATATCGTCCCGTTGTCACCGCCATCATTTCGATTGCACAACATGCCAAACCAAAAGTCGCAGGCCAGAGCGAGTTCTTGCGCATGTACCCGACAAGCTTTTCGACAGTTGTTAATGCAAAACCGCTGGGGAGTTTCTCTTCAAGACCCATTTAGTCCCAATCCAATCCACCACGTCGCCATACATACATGTATGCGACGAAAACGGTAAGTATGAATAAAAACATTTCGACGATTCCGAAGAGGCCAAGTTGATCGAAGGAGACTGCCCACGGATAGAGGAAGACGATTTCGATATCGAAGATGATAAAGAGCATGGCGGTGAGGAAGTACTTGATCGGAAAGCGCCCGCCCCCTGCCGCCGGAGGGGTGGGTTCGATTCCACATTCATATGCCTGCGCTTTGGCCCGGTTGTAACGGCGCGGACCTGTGAGATAACCGGCAACGACGGAGATCACTGCGAATCCAAAACCAATTGCCCCGATTACCAGAATCGGAACATATGGATTCATCGCTCCCCCTTGAGCCATTTTCGCGACTGGATTGGATGCCTATAGCGCCGGCTTCCTTCAAATCTTACGGGTCAAAAGGGCGCCGGATTACCGCTAGCCAGTGTTATCTGACCCACCTCTCTACTTACTGGTTTCATCCCCGGTCTTATCCCCCTGCTTGATCCCGTGATGAATTGCCACGATGCCACCGGTCAGGTTCTGCCACGAGACGCTGCCCCATCCAGCCTGTGAGATCCGCTTGGCGAGCGCTCCCTGATTGGGCCAATCCTCAATCGACTCCGCAAGGTAAATGTATGCATCGGGATTGGAGGAGAGAGCCCTGGCTAACGGGGGCAGCACCCGCATCAGATATCGGAAGTAGAGCGCACGAAAGAGGCGATTGGTAGGGTGCGAGAACTCGCAGATGACCAATCGTCCTCCGGTTTTGGTCACTCGATAGGCCTCACGTAGCGCCCTCTCGACATCGGCCACATTTCGTAATCCAAAAGAGATAGTCAGAACATCAAAGCTCTCGTCTGCAAAAGGGAGCGCGAGATTATCCGCAGCAATAAAGGTCAGATTCGAGGCGCGCACCGCTCCAGCCTCAAGCATTCCAATCGAAAAATCAGAGGCGATCGCCTCAGCGCCTGCAGCCACCAAGGGCGCAGTTGATGAACCAGTGCCCGCAGCACAATCGAGAATCCGCATCCCAGGACCGGGTGCGATTGTCGCCACGACCGAACGGCGCCACGCCTTTGTCCGCCCCAGACTCAATAGGTCGTTGAGGAAGTCATAACGCTTTGCCACCTGATCGAACATGGCGGCAACATCACGTGGCGACTTATCCAGCCGGGCTCGTACCATGGAGTACATCTTTATGGTGTGTACGCTCAGATGCCAATCGAGAATGAAGAAGTGTTGGAGGCAGATTTATGACCACCATTCCATTAGCGCCCCACTCCCTGCGCGCCGCGCTATTTCCGAAGAGCACGCTGATTACCAATAGCGTGCTTGCTGCCGGTGGTGTTGCCTTTCTCTCTCTAATGGCTCAAATTGCGCTACCCATTCCCGGTTCGCCCGTCCCCGTGACAGGCCAGACTCTTGGTGCGCTACTGATTGGTGCAAGTTATGGCCGTGCCCTCGGAGCAAGCACCTTCGCGTTCTATATTGCGCTCGGCGTTGCAGGTGCTCCAGTCTTCTCGCAGCAAGGACATGGCATTGCCAAATTAGTTGGTCCCACTGGTGGTTATCTCATCGGAATGTTCTTGGCAACAGTTGCCTTAAGTTTTCTTGCCTCAAAGAAGTGGGACAAAAAGATCTCTACAGCAATTGTCGCAATGCTTATCGGTCAACTCCTCATATTCATTCCCGGTTTAATCTGGTTACAACAATCAACGGGAAAAGATTGGGCATGGACAATCAATGCCGGGCTCACGCCATTTATCATCGGCGAAATTATCAAACTCGCAATCGCAGCCTCGACCCTGCCAATGCTCTGGCGAGTGGTGGATAAGCGTCGCACGTGAATCCTGCGCACTCTGTAACGGTCCACACGCACGAAATTAGTGAACCCAAGGATCTACTCTCCATACTCCCTGATAGTTCTGCCCTTGCCTGGGTACGTGGTGGTGATGGAGTTGTTGGTTGGGGCGAATTCGATCGTCTAGAGGTAACCGGAAGTGATCGATTTGAACAGATTCGTCTATGGTGGCGAGAGAAGTGTGCACACTTTCGAGTTCACGATCAGGTAAAAAAATTTGGAACTGGACCACTGCTCTTTCTCTCAGCCGCATTTGATTCAGACGAAGTGAGTATCGCAATCATCCCAAAAATCGTAGTTGGACAGAGAAATGGTCGTACCTGGATCACGTGGTTAGGTGATGAAGAGGTACCTACTCTCCCGCAACCAGAGTCAATTGAGGCGCCACTTAATCTCAGTTGGATTGGTGGGGCAATCTCGGCTTCTCAATGGGAGGCTAACATCAATAGAGCGTTAGCCCGTATCCATAACGGAGAAATATCAAAAGTAGTTCTTGCGCGCGACTTGATTGCCCATTCGGATCTACCTTTCGATTCGCGCCACATCATGCATAAGCTTCGTGAGAAATATGGAGCTACTTGGATCTTTTCCATTGGTAACCTTGTGGGAGCGACTCCAGAATTGTTGGTCCGATTAAATAAAGGTTTAGTGACCTCACGAATTCTCGCTGGAACGATCCAACGAACTGGTAATGATGAACGCGATCTCGCGCTAGCCGCATCCCTGGCCCGCTCATCAAAGGATCTCGAAGAACACGAATACGCAGTGGATTCGGTTGCGCAGACTCTTGCCCCATTCTGTTCTTCTACAAATGTTCCCGAAACACCTTTCGTACTCCATTTATCGAATGTGATGCACCTAGCCACCGATGTCACTGGAGTATTAACTGATTCACTCGCACCAGCAGACCTCTTCACAGTGGTGCGCGAACTACACCCCTCTGCAGCCGTTTGTGGCACGCCCCGGCCAGCGGCACAGAAAGCAATCAAAGAGATAGAAGAGATGTCACGTGGTCGTTATGCAGGTCCTGTTGGCTGGATGGATAGCAACAGTGAAGGCGAGATTGGAATTGCTCTGAGATGCGCGCAAATAGAAGCGAAGAATCCATGTGAGATTCGCCTCTTCGCCGGATGCGGAATTGTACAAGGTTCAGATCCTGCAAAAGAATTTAGTGAGAGCCAAGCCAAACTACTTCCAATTAGAGAAGCGCTAGAGACTCAGTAATCCTCTTGAGTAGTTGAGCGTTACTTTGGCGATCGGGCATCTCACAAATAATCACGCGAATTCCATTTGTTTCTCTAGCAAGTTGAGAGGTGAGTGCATCAAGCGTACGCACGCTAATTGCATCGAAGCCATAACTCTCTGAAATTTTCGCTAGATCTCGACCGTGTGGAGTCCCAAAAATCTTCTCGAAACCAAGTACATCACTTTGTGGAAGAGTTGAAAAGATCCCACCACCATCATTGGAGATTGCAATGATGGTGAGATTTGGTCGTAGCTCTTCATTTCCAATCAATAATCCATTGATATCGTGTAGGAAAGCTAAATCTCCAACAATCGCATAGGTTCGTTCGCGACATAGCGCAATGCCAAACGCTGTAGAGAGATTGCCATCAATTCCAGCAAGACCTCGATTGGCATAAACCTCAATCCCGGTTCGGGTCGAAGCGAATGCCTCCACATCCCTGATTGGTCGCGATGATGAGATAAACAATGTAGAACCATTTGGAATCTCATCGATGATTCTTTTAATAGCTACCGCTTCAGACCATTCAGTCAACAACTCAGGTAATTTCGCTCCAATTTTCTGCGATAACTCTGTAAAACGCTCGCGCCAACTTGGGTCTGGTTCAACTTCCCTCTCTTTATCCTTTTCCTTGCCGATGATCGGTAATGTGAGATGGATTTCGTCGCCATGGCGCTTGGTATCGATCTCTTCGATTCGCGGGTCTACGACTATCTGATATCGAGCGCTCGATATGTAGGAATTAATCGCTCGAGAGAGAGTCAAGCGGCCGACAGTCATTACTACCTCTGGGCGCAACATCTCGCGTCGATTCGCATCGGCCAGCATCAGAGAAACATGAGGGATTACTGCTGATCCGATGAGCGGATTCTCGGAGAGAATTGGCCATCCTGTTCGCGTTGCAAATTCGACAATAGGTCCAAAAGAAAGACCACCGGCGTCATGGCCAACCAGTATTACACCATGCTGATGATATTTCTCTAACTTTTTCGCTTGCACTTGCCTCAACGCAGGGACTTCTACATCGATATCAATATCTTCAACCCAAAGTAGAGAGCCAATCAATGGCTCATCGAATTCCACATTTACATGCGATGGCTTTCTCGTTGAAATTTCGCGCGCTAACGCTTCTCGCCAGTGACGTACCTGTCCGCGTTCTGCGCCACTTGCGGCAAGGTTGAGTGTTGGTATATCCGCACCAGAGAACATTCCCGCTTGTTTCGTTGTTTGATTAGCTCCGGTATCCCAGAGTCGTGCTGGACGATCTGCAGTGATTGCTATCAAGGGGTGGCTACCGTGATGCGCTTCCAGAAGTGCTGGATAGAAATTTGCTGCGGCGCTACCACTTGTGCAGATTACAGGTGTAGGTAATCCAGTTGCTTTTGCGATACCCAACGCGAGAAATGCCGCGCTGCGCTCATCGATTCGAGTATGTAACCGAATCTCACCTTTAGTTGCAGCACGCCAGAGCGCCATAGTGAGTGGAGCATTGCGCGAACCTGGAGAGATCACCGCATCTTTCACACGAAGGCGAATTAGTTGATTAACAATCACTTCGCCTAAGACTGGAGAAGGAGTGTAATTCGACGCGGTCATCGCGACTCCCCCTGATCGATATTCGTTAAGTATCTCTCGTATGCATTAGCAATGCGATTATGCCACCACTCAACCTGTTCTTGCGAAAGTTGAAAACGCGCTACTGCAGCATCATCGACCTCAACCTCTGTAACAGATACAAAACCGTTATGAGGCAGTAGAGGTTCCTTAACCACATCCGAGTCAAGTAGTGCAGCAGTGCCTAATCCACAAACTACATCGTCAGCCAAGTGGGCTGCTAGCGCGATTCCTGTAGCTAATCCGACGCTGCTTTCTAATGCTGAAGAAATGACAACAGGTTTATCTAACTTTGAGATCACATTGAGAGCGCGGGTAATCCCTCCCAGTGGGGCAACTTTTACAATTACTACGTCAGCAACTCTGTTGATTTCACCAAGATCATCTCCGAGACGAAGGTTCTCATCGATAGCAAGAGGTATCGGCAGGTTTAATGCTTTGTTTTCAGAAAGAGAAGCACAAGGCTGTTCGACATATTCGATTTGATGTCCATACTTGTTATACAGGGAGGTAAGAAAATCCTGAGCTTCGTGAATTGAAAACAATCCATTAGCATCTAGCCTTAAACGAGCCTCTGGAATTATTCGAAAAACCTCTCGAATCCGTTCCTCATCATTTGCCGTGCCGACTTTAACTTTGATTGTTGTTGATCCAGGGAACCAAGAGAGCACCTCGCCAACTCGCGCAACTGGCACTTCGGGAAGTGTGGCATTTACCCGGACTTGCTGACGCAATGCATCGGGAAAATCGTGATTTGCCGCTTCAAGCGCTGCCTGTAACCACAATGCATCTCGTTCAACCGAGTAATCCTTGAAGGGTGAGAATTCGCTCCATCGTTTCTCCCCTTTAATCAGAGCGATTTCTCGAAGACTCACGCCACGAAAGTTGGTACGCGTTGGAATTCCAATGACTTTTATGCGGGAAAGAAGATCGCTACGTTGCATTGCTACGGGCGCTTTGGGAAACGACCAAAGTTTGGTGGGCGCTTCTCTTGGAAGGCATTCCTTCCCTCTTGGCCTTCCTCTGTCAGATAAAAGAGCAACGTGGCATCACCGGCAAGTTGTTGCACACCGGCAAGGCCATCATCTGCTGCATTTAATCCTGCCTTAAGCAATCGGAGCGCTAAAGGTGAGTGGCGCAACATCTCGCGTGCCCAAGAAACTGTCTCGGCTTCTAACTCTGATACGGGAACAACGGTATTAACCAATCCCATTTCAAGAGCTTCGTTTGCATCATATTGGCGGCACATGAACCAAATCTCGCGCGCTTTTTTCTGACCGATATGCGCAGCAAGCAGACCAGCGCCATAACCGCCATCGAATGAACCAACCATTGGTCCTGTCTGACCAAACTTCGCATTCTCAGCTGCAACCGTAATGTCGCAAACAACATGAAGAACGTGCCCGCCACCTATCGCCCATCCTGCCACCATTGCTATGACTGGCTTTGGTGTTCTACGAATCTGTATTTGAAGATCTAATACATTCAAACGCCCAATACCTTTTTTGCCAAGCGAGTCACTTCCGATATAGCCGTCATCACCACGGACCATGACATCGCCACCAGAACAGAAAGCATCACTTCCAGCTCCAGTGAAGATGATGACACCTACGCTGTCATCATCTCGTGCGATGTTAAATGCCTCTTGTAATTGCGCAAGCGTCTCTGGTCGAAATGCGTTTCGTACCTCTGGACGATTGATAGTGATTTTTGCCATGCCCTCAGCGCGCTGATAAATGATGTCGCTGTACTCCCCTATCTGCTCCCAAGCAGGGATATCACGACTACCAGGCTCTCTTTTAATCGGCTTACTCACAGGCGATAGCCTAGAGGCGTGAGAAAAGTAGAGCGAATCGACCCCGTAACTGTCGATGCCTTGCGACTTCGCGATGCGCTTGCACGCGCCCTTTCAGGTGGCCCAGCAGTTGCTCTCACTGCCTTGCCCCATGAGTTGGTTGGAGAGGATGTTGCACTTTTAATCGAAACTGGCGGTTCAACTGGCGCCCCAAAAATAGTCGCACTGAGTGCGAGTGCAATGAAGGCAAGTGCACGTCTAAGCAATCAAGCCTTAGGCGCAACTAAGGGCGATTGCTGGTCGCTCTCACTTCCGCTAAATCACATCGCTGGCGTAAATCAATTGCTCCGTTCTATTGATAATGATTCTGATCCTGTAGTGAAAGGCGGGGAATTTATCTCAGTCGTGCCTACTCAGTTGTATCGTGCGCTCCGAGAACGCGGAGAACAATTTGAAATTCTTACCAATGCAAAGAAAGTATTGATTGGTGGCGCTACTGTACCCGCACAACTACTTCATGATGCCGCCAGCGCCGGAGTCCCACTCGTCACAAGTTACGGTATGACAGAGATGTGTGGCGGTTGTATCTACGATGGCAGAACACTTCCTGGCGTTGAAGTGAAATTTATCAATGAGAAAACGATCGCCCTTAAAGGGCCAATGCAAGCAGGGGGATACTTTGAAGATGATTTCGCGACACGTACCTCATTTATCGATGATTGGTTCATTACCAGCGATGAGGGTGAATTAAGTAACGATGGAAAATTGATTGTCCACGGAAGATCTGATGATGTGATTATCTCGGGTGGTGAGAAGATCTCTCCCAATCGTGTTGCTGAACTGCTGCGAGAGAATTTTCCCACGAGTGAGATTCTTGTCATTGGAGTGCCTGACAGAGAGTGGGGAGAAAGTTTGCGGGTCATCATGACGCTAGGTCATGACCACCAAGGCCCAATGCTCGCTCAGATCAGAGAGTTGGTTGCTAAACGAATCAGTAAAGTGGCGGCGCCTCGATCACTTCTATTACTCTCAGCACTTCCTATTAAAGCAAATGGAAAGATTGATTATCAATTCTTAGCTAATGCAGAAGCAACAGAAGAGATCTAATCTACCTAACGCACCCAACCCAGATAGAGAATCGAGAGAAGATGGCAACTGTTACTGAATGGATTGGTGGCGCACGTCTTCGAACTCTCCCAGCAGCCCTTGCTCCTGTCCTCGTAGGCACCTCTCTTGCTGCACCTACGCCACTATGGAGTAATGCACTTCTCGCTCTTTTGGTCGCACTCATGTTGCAAATTGGCGTCAACTATTCGAATGATTACTCCGATGGGGTCAGGGGCACCGATACCGAACGAGTGGGCCCGATACGTCTGGTGGGAAGTGGCAAGGCAGAACCAGAGAATGTGCGGAACCTCGCCTTCGCTTTTTTCGCTCTTGCTGCAGTATGTGGATTGACTCTCGCGCTACGTACATCGCTCTGGTTAATCGCAGTTGGTGCTCTCTCGATCATCGCTGCCTGGGGTTACACCGGTGGAAAGAATCCCTATGGCTATCGAGCCCTGGGCGAAATTTCGGTCTTCCTCTTTTTTGGCGTGATTGCCGTTATGGGAACGTATTACGTGCAAAGCACGAAAATCACCTGGCTAGCCTTCTTGGCCGCGATACCAGTCGGTGCACAGGCATGTGCGATTCTCGTCCTAAATAATCTCCGTGATAGAGGTAAAGATCTACAGGTAGGCAAGAAGACCCTCGCGGTGCTGATGGGTGAGCGAGCAACTCGATACTTTTATTCAGTGCTCGTTCTAGGTAGCAATCTCATCGGGGTACTTAATGTTTTTCATAAACCATGGGCAGCAATTACCGCGCTATTACTCCCACTATCGATCTTTCTCTCCATTAGGGTTTTGAAAGGTGCTGGTGGTAGAGATCTCATTGCGCTTCTGCAGCACACAGCGCTTTTTCAACTACTTTTCGCCATTTTTTATGGTGCCGGATTTGTCCTGAGCGCGTAACTTCTTTTCCTTATATACTCATACACATGGTCCGCATACTTCTTCTGATTTCGATCGCAATCACGGTGTATGCCTTCGTCGATTGCGCACGTACTCCACAGGAAGAAGTTCAGAAACTTCCTAAGTGGGCCTGGTTGC
>SYAM01000068.1 GCA_005787645.1 Actinomycetota bacterium
AGCAAAGAAGTGTGGTGCAGATATTCTCAAACTCTTTCCCGCCTCTACCTATGGTCCGGCTCATCTCAGGGCGCTGCGCGATCCATTCCCAGGAAATTTCTGGTGTCCTACTGGCGGCTTATCGGCAGAGACTATTGGTGAGTGGTTTGCGGCTGGGGCGAATATCGTTGGAGTTGGTGGGCCTTTGATCAGAGGTGGAGTCGAAGCGATCGATGGGAATGTGAAAGCTTTTTTGGCGGCAGTTGCGAAGGCGAGGAGTTGAGAGATGACCTCTGATTGGAAGAGTACCCGTGACCCACAGGGTCCAATGAAACGTGCGATTTCAGCGCTGGCAAAGCAGGGTGTAATCCATGAGGATCTCGATGGATTACCTGAGAGCGCAAAACGATTTAGCGATGGAGCAAGATGGAAGGTAGAGATTCCATCTGTTGAGGGACCAGCGGCAATGCGCGCTGTCATCGAAGAGTCAAAGAAGTATGCACTTGATTTTCATCGCGCTAGCCAAGGTAGCGGAATCATGATGTTGCGCGATGAAGAGATCACGGAGTTCCTGGCGCTCGGCAATGAGGCTAGCGCCGAAGTCTGCCTCTTCGTCGGACCTCGTTCATCATGGGATATTGGTCGAGCGACTATTGGCAGCTCGAGTGCAACCGTGCACCCCTCACTTCGAGGGGCCGATCAGGTTCGATTTGCAATGGAAGATGTACTCCATGGAGCATCACTGGGAGTTCGTTCCATTCTGGTGGGCGATGTAGGACTACTCAAGGTCTTAGGTGAGGCAAAACGAAAAGGTGATCTCCCGAGTGATTTTGTACTTAAGACCTCTGTTGCCTTGCCATGTAATAACCCCGCAACGGCCGCTTTGTATGAGGACCTTGGAGCCTCTACTTTGAATCTCACGACAGATCTCTCGCTAGCGCAAATTGCAGCGATTCGAGCCCAGGTGGATATTCCGGTAGATGTGTATGTAGAAGCTGCCGATGATTTCGGTGGTGCGGTTCGTCACTACGAAGTACCCGATTTGGTCAGAGTTGCTGCGCCGATTTATCTGAAATTTACGGTGCGCAATGCGCCGGGGCTCTATCCAGCAGGCGGTCATATTCAGGGATTAGTTGAGTCAACGGGTCGCGAGCGAGTTCGTCGAGCAAGCATCGGTGTAGGAATGCTCAAGCGATATGGGCTGGCGTAAATTACAGAGAGTGCTTCTCAGGTAATACTTATTTAGGAACGCGGAGGTTCTGCATTCCACCATCGACTGAGATTTCGGTCGCGGTAGTTGATCCTTGTCGCGGACTTGCCAGATAGGCCACCGAACTGGCTACCTCTTCTGCTGAAACCAATCGACCCCACGGTTGACGCGCTTCAAGTCGCTCGCGCTCGGCAACAGGATCATCTGCTTGGCTGAGAAGCCGTTGCACCCAGGGCGTATCTGCTGTCCCTGGATTGACAGAATTGACTCTAATGCGATCTTTCAGAAAATCGCATGCCATGGAGAAAGTAAGAGTGCGGATAGCACCCTTTGAAGCGGAGTAAATCACTCGATTTGGAATTCCTGCAGTGGCCGCTATTGAACAGGTATTCACAATTGATGGGACCTTCGATTTGCGCAGGAGAGGAAGTGCAGCTTTAGTCACCCGTGCAACACTGAAAACGTTGATATTGAAAATCTTCTCCCAATTTTCTTCAGTTTCACTTTCGACAGTGCCGATTGAGCCCACGGCTGCATTGTTAATGAGAATGTCAACAACGTTCGTTTTCTGCCGTACTTCTGCAAAGGCTTTTGTCACAGATTCAAGAGTGCTTACATCGCAATGGATCCATGTTGCGAATTCTTTGAGCTCACCCTGATTGAGGTCTAATCCGATGACGCTTGCGCCTTGCTGATGGAGTAAGCGTGCTGTAGCTAATCCGATTCCTGAGGCAGCCCCCGTGATGATTGCTGTGAGACCAGCAAATTCCTTCTCTGACCCTTGCGGCATATTCTGCGCCCCTCGCTGACGTGTATGACCACACTATAACTTCACCGGCTCGTCGGGAGAACCCGATTAACGCCCCCGCTGGCTCTCTCGGCGTAGATGAATGGGCGCGTTATTGGTACCGCCCACCCCCTATAGGTGGGTAGATTTCGGGTATGGCCTCCACTCAGACCAATCTTGCTAAGTCGTTGATCTATCCCTTCTCGTTTGGCGATCGCACTCAATCCGATTTACTTGGTGGCAAGGGGGCAAACCTCGCTGAGATGGTTCGTATGGGTCTTCCAGTTCCTCCTGGTTTCACCATCACTACTGAGGCCTGTCGCCAATATCTTGCGACATCACAGATGTCCGTCACACTTCTGGCCGAAGTTGAGACCGCATTAGCAGAACTCGAGCGCTCATTGGGGAAACGTTTTGGCGATCCCACCAACCCACTTCTTGTATCAGTCCGTTCAGGCGCGAAGTTCTCCATGCCGGGAATGATGGAGACTGTTCTAAATGTAGGTATGACTCCTGAGGTTGCCGAAGGGATTGCTCAAGCAAGTGGCAATGCACGATTCGCATGGGACTCATATCGCCGTTTCGTTGATATGTTCGGGCGGATTGTCTGCGATGTGCCTCCGAGTGAATTCCATAAAGTCGAACATCGCATCCTAGAGAATAATAAAGTCGGATCGATTGCAGAGTTGGACGTTGATGGACTTAAGGCGCTCGCCGAGGCCTTCATCAGAGTGATTGAAGTTGTAACCTCGAAGTCTTTCCCAACAGATCCACGTGAACATCTTTTAAGTTCCATTGAAGCAGTCTTTCGTTCCTGGAATTCCGAGCGTGCAAGGCTGTATCGACGCAGAGAGCGCATTCCCTCTGATTTAGGAACTGCAGTAAATATCCAATCTATGGTCTTTGGAAATCTCGATGGTCTCTCGGGAACTGGAGTCGCCTTCACTCGCGATCCAGCAACAGGTGAACATGGAAGTTATGGCGATTACCTAGAGCGTGCTCAAGGTGAAGATGTTGTAGCGGGCATACGCAACACAATGTCGTTGCAAGAGATGAAAGAGAAATATCCAGTTGTCTCAGCTGAACTAGAGCGTGTGATGGAGTTACTCGAGACGCACTATCGCGATCTCTGTGATATCGAATTCACGGTGGAGCGTGACAAGTTATGGATTCTGCAGACGCGAGTAGGTAAGCGAACAGCCGAAGCGGCTTTTCGCATTGCTTGCCACATGGTTGATGAGGGCAAGATATCGATGGATGAGGCGCTTTCACGTACCTCTGGAGATCAATTGGTTTCGCTAATGTTCCCGCAATTTGATCTCTCTGGTTCAATTAAAGAGATCGCTCGTGGAATTCCTGCATCACCAGGCGCAGCGGTTGGGGAGGCGGTCTTCGACTCCAAGCGCGCTTTTGATCTTGCTCGATCAGGCAAGAAAGTCATTTTGGTCCGACGGGAAACTAGCCCAGATGATCTCGTGGGAATGGTTGCAGCAGAAGGAATCTTGACCAGTCGCGGAGGCAAGACCTCACATGCTGCGGTAGTGGCACGTGGGATGGGTAAGACCGCAGTCTGCGGAACTGAGAGCATCTCAGTCGATGAGCGCGCACACCTTTTCACCGTGGGTGGTTTGACCATCTATGA
>SYAM01000069.1 GCA_005787645.1 Actinomycetota bacterium
GATCCTGCCGATCCACAGAGCGCTCCACGGCAGGTGAGTTACCCATTTGTGGGTACGCCAAATGTCATTACTTCGCTATTTATCCTCGACTTGGCCGACCACTCTCGAAAGGAGATTATCTGGAACCCTGAGCATGAATATCTCTGCTCAGTTACGCCGGGAGATGGCAAGACTCCACCTCTGATGATGACAATGTCGCGAAATCAACGTCGCGCCGAGATTCATGCGATCGACACCGAATCAGCCCACACTCGAGTAAGTGCAGAATTAAATGATCCAGCGTGGATTGACTTGGTGGGAGGTGTTCCTGCATGGAGTCCTTCAGGAGGATTAGTCACTCACGTAATCCATGAAAATACGCACGCAATAGCAATAAATGGTGAGGTGGTTACCCCTGTCAATCTGCAAGTTGAAAGCATCATTGCAATCGATAGAGATGGCATCACCTTCTCGGGAAGTTTCGAGCCTGCGCAATCTCATATTTATTGGCGCGGCTGGGGTGGTGAATTCGAAGCCCTCACCTCGAAACCTGGTGTTCATATGGCCCACACAAGTGGTGGAACTCTGCTACTAATCTCACGAGATCTTGAAAGCTATGAAATCATCGTTGTTATCAAGCGTGATGGAATCACTAAAAGAATCTCAGCCCTAAATGAAAAACCAGAGGTTGACGCAAAGCCAGAATTTCTCGTTCTTGGCGAGCGCCAACTCAATGCAGCGCTTTTACTCCCTCAAAATCGTGAAGCAAAGAACCTCCCACTTTTAGTTGATCCCTATGGTGGACCTGGACATGCCCGTGTGCTCCATGCAAAAAGCATTTATGCGGAGGCGCAGTGGATTGCAAACCAAGGTTTTGCCGTACTCATCGCAGATGGTCGCGGCACTCCGCACCGAAATCCAGAGTGGGAACGGGCGATTCTCAACGATCTCTCATCTGCGCCCGTGACGGATCAAGCAGATGCAGTTCTTGCATTGATCAACACCCACCCTGGTTTGATCGATCCTTCGCGAGTGGCCATTCGCGGTTGGTCTTTTGGCGGTTATTTAGCTGGACTTGCCGCTATCCGTCGACCAGAGATCTTCAAGGCAGCGATTATTGGTGCGCCAGTCACTGATTTTCGACTTTACGACACCTTCTACACAGAGCGGTTTATGGGACCAGATGACAAACATCCAAACTATGAGAATTCATCAATGATCAATGAAGCGAAGAATCTCTCAGTGCCTGTCATGATCATTCACGGCATGGTTGATGACAATGTGTTGGTCTCGAACTCACTCAAACTCTCTTCCGCGCTACTTGAAGCAGGAAAGGCACATGAAGTGCTTCCACTGACTGGAGTAACTCATATGACACCACAGGAAGTTGTCGCGGAGAACTTGATGTTGCTCGAATTAGATTTCTTGAATCGGGCGTTACAGATTAGATAAGGTTAATAAGTAGGCAGCGAGGTATCGATCTGTTTGGCCCAGGCAAGCACGCCACCGCTGACATGTGTTGCATCGGAGAATCCCGCACCCTTGAGTACCGCTAGACATTCGGCAGAGCGAACTCCGCTCTTGCAATGCAAGATGATGGGCTTATCTTGAGGAAGTTTGGCAAGGACTGAACCATCGAGAAATTCCTGCTTAGGAATGAGAACCGAACCAGGAATCCGCACAATCTCGAACTCTGCAGGCTCACGAACATCGATAAGCAGGAAGTTATCACGGTGATCCATCTTGCTCTTCAGTTGTTCAACAGAGATCGTTGACCCAGCAACCGCCTCAGTTGCGGCGGTAGATATCGCACCGCAGAAACCTTCATAATCTTCGAGCAGATCTCTCTGCTGTGCATTGGGTCCGCATAGGACGCAGTTGGGATCCTTACGAATCTTGACCTTCCGATAACTCATCTCAAGGGCGTCATAGATCATCAACTCACCAATGAGGCTCTCACCAATCCCAGTCAACAATTTGATGGCTTCAGTGACTTGAATGGATCCGATTGATGCGCAGAGAACTCCGAGCACGCCGCCTTCGGCGCAGCTGGGGACCATTCCCGGTGGAGGTGGTTCGGGGTAAAGGCAGCGATAGCACGGCCCGTGCTCTCCCCAGAAGACGCTGGCCTGGCCGTCGAAGCGATAAATCGAACCCCATACATAAGGCTTACCCAGAAGCACTGCGGCATCATTAACCATGTATCGCGTAGCGAAGTTATCAGTACCATCGATGATCAAGTCATATTGTGAGAACAGCTCCATGACATTGGAGTTATCAAGTCGAGTCTCATGAATGATTACTTTTGTGTAAGGGTTGATTTCAGCGATGCTTTCGGCAGCACTCTGTGCTTTGCTCTTACCAATATCGCTCTGGCCATGAATAATCTGTCGCTGTAAATTTGATTCATCAACGACGTCAAATTCGACAATTCCTAATGTGCCCACTCCGGCAGCTGCTAAATACATCAAAGCCGGCGAACCTAAACCGCCCGCGCCCACGCAGAGCACTTTGGCGGCCATCAAACGACGCTGGCCATCCATCGCGACATCGGGGATTATCAAGTGGCGGCTATACCTGCGGACCTGATCAACTGTGAGCGAGGGACCAGGCTCAACGAGAGGTTGCAGGGGCGGATTCATGGGAAGGCTCACACCCCTACTCTGCCACGTTTATTTACTCCCGCTCCACTCGAAGGCCTACCATCGACCCTATGAGCGATACCAAGGCGCGGTTACCTCGCGATGAACGGCGAGCGCAACTTCTCACCGCCGCTCTTGAAGTCTTTACCTCGGCCGGTTATCACGCAGCTGCTATGGATGAAATCGCCGATCGCGCCGGAGTGAGCAAGCCAGTTCTTTACCAACATTTTCCAAGCAAACTCGATCTTTACCTGGCCGTTCTCGATCTTCATGTTGACCAATTGGTTTACTCGATTCAGAGGGCTATCGCGTCGACTCACGATAATGCCGATCGCGTGCGCGCCACAGTTGATGCCTACTTCAACTTCATCGAAGAAGAGGGCGAGGCATATCGCCTACTCTTCGAAAGCGATATGAGCGTCGAGCCTGCAGTGCGCGAACGACTTACTCGTATGACATACGACTGTGCTGCTGCAGTGAGCGCTGTGATTGCCGCCGATACTGGTATCCCCGACGAAGCAGCGATGCTCCTTGGGATCGGCTTAGTGGGAACCGCACAATTTACTGCGCGCTATTGGTTAGAGCGCGATGGTCGGGTACCCCGTGAGGAAGCTGCGCGACTAGTTGCCAATCTCCAATGGCGCGGCATCTCTGGATATCCGCGCACCCTTGACGAGCGTGGCAAGCGATAACTCGATAAGGTGGGAATATGAGTACAAAAAAGAGCTCGCCATCTACAGCAACATCTGCAGCAACTTCCAGTAGCAAAGTGGAGGTGCGAATCGGGATAACCGACTCACCTCGCGAGTTGACTATCGAATTGAGTAATACCGCAGATGAGATTGAGGCAACGGTTGAGCGTGCGCTCCATGAGGGATCCCACATCGCCTTCACCGACGAACGAGGGCGACGGTTAATTGTCCCGGCAGCGAAAGTTGGCTTTGTCGAAGTAAGCGCGCAATCAGAGCGGAAAGTCGGCTTCGGAACTAACTAGTACTAACCAGTATTAACTAGCTCCTCAGAGTAAATCGTAAGTTATTTCGCGAAAACGCCCTGATATCTCGCTCGACTTTTTGAAGTTAAGCAGTGAGGTACCTGCTACTACTGCTTCAGGAATCAAAAGGCTTTTCGGAATCCCCGGGTCGATAACCTGTTTACCAAACTTTCCAATGAGCTCATTCATCATCTCAACGCCATGTTTGGCACGTGCATCGACCATCGTTGGCAGGATTGCACGGACCTTGGCCCGATACTTCTTACTCGCTTCAGCTACGTCAATCGCTCCCCTGACCGATAGCAAATCTAAACGTGTAGGAATTATGAGCTCATCGGCAGCAGCAAGCACGCTCTGATTGATTTCACCCAATCCTGGGGCCGCGTCGATGATGATGATGTCGTATTCAAAAGAATTGAGCGCATGGAAGAGCACTTCGCTCTTCTTTAACCGCGAAAGTTGATACAACTTGGGTGACGATGGGATCAGGTCCACGCGCTCGTTAGTCTGATGGATCATTCCCAGGGCCCGCTCCCGCCCAGCGTAGATGTCATACACGCTCCGATGTGATCTCTCTTTTCCGAGAATGAAAGTGAGTGCGCCTTGCGGGTCGCAATCGACCATCAATACCCGCCGGCCATACTCAGAGAAGGCGACTGCGATGGAGAGTGCACTTGTCGTCCTGCCCGCGCCACCTGCACTGTTCATAAATCCAAGGATGCGACTCATGCATTACCCGTCATCTGAGTGCGCTGCTCTTGTGCATACGGACTCATCCGCATAATCTCTGGAAGGCGAAGTGCGTTGTTACGAAAAGCCACTAAGGCGCGATTGGTAACGCTCTCTTGCCCCGGAAAACTTGGCCAGCCATACATGTCACGGGCCCAACGCGGCAACGAGGCAGCGGCGAGAGTGGCTACTGATGCCCAAAGCCCCATGGCAGGCGTCGTGAAGCGAACAATTGCTGGCATGGGAGGAAAGGTGAGGAAGACGCTGGTGCGCTTGGCTTCTTCAGTTAACTCTAGTTTTGGTTGTATCTCTTCCATGTAACGATTTAGTTGCTCATGCGAACTCGGCACACTCTCGCGATCTATCCCAACGAGCTGCGCAAAGAGAACCATCTCTTCTAAATAATCATCGATATCCGAATCTGATAAGGGCATCCCTGATCTCTTAGCGACATCGATAAAGGCATCGACCATCGAGGTGTGCACCCAGAGCAATTCTTCTTGGGTATCCAAACCTAGTCGGCGATGAATCATTCGTACTCGTTCAGCAGCGAGATCGACCTCTCCACGTGAACCGAACGTCACCAATGAAACGTACTCTCCGGTACGGCGCAATCTGCCCCACGCATCGTCGCGAAAATCTGAGTACTTTGCCACCCCCGCCATCGCTCCGGGGTGTAAGGCTTGTTCCATGAGCGCGCGTATTCCACCAACGATTAGCGCTGGATCAGAATGTAATCGCGCGACAATCGAATCGGGCGCGAAATAA
>SYAM01000010.1 GCA_005787645.1 Actinomycetota bacterium
ACCTACGATCAATTGCTCTCTGGCCACCCGAAAACAGCTAGTGAACGAAGAAAACTCAATCGCGCTACCCCATCGTTCTCTGGCTTTTATCTTCTTCTGGGTCTCACCGGGCGAGATGCAAGTCAACGACATCACACGGTCTCATTTCCCGCTGACTACGATGCAGAATTCGATGCGCTATTTAAATCGATAACACCAGTAGCAGATCCCACGCTCTATATCTGCGCTCCCCAAGATCTGTCGATGTCGCCCTCCCCTGATCACGAATCGTGGTTCGTGCTCGTTAACGCGCCACGCCATAGCTCCACCGGCGCTGGATTTGATTGGAGCGCCCCTGGTGTTGCCGAAGGTTATAGCGAACACTTGATTGAGCTACTTGTCGCTCGAGGGCTTCTTGATAAATCTCGAATAGAGACACTTCATTACCGATCGCCTGCAGATATCGAAACTCTCTTTAATGCACCTGGCGGTTCTATCTATGGTAAATCAAGTAATGGGGTGAATGCAGCCTTTAATAGAGCATCTAATCGCTCACCCATCGAAGGGCTTTATCTCGTGGGAGGTTCAGCACATCCAGGAGGTGGCGTACCTCTGGTAGGAATCAGTGGCGAAATCGTCGCTAACGTAATTGCTTCCGCACCATCGAAATAAATTGAACGAGCGCGATACTCTGCATGACTAACCAAATAATTGTGATCCATTGCAGAGTGTTCGAATAGATCAACGAACCCAAGAACCCCAGGGCAACCAGCAATCCGCGAACGGGACGTTCGCAGATAGTTACCACACCCAAGAGCCCTGAGTCTTCCTTGGCAACATGATTGAATTTTGCGCGCCCATACTCTTGAGTGGAGACCACCACCCAGATCAACAGAAGGAACGCGGGCGAGATCCCCGCCTGGTGGAGCGCACCGATCCAAAGCAGCTCGGTCACACGGTCAACTATGCCGTCCCAGACACCACCCCATGTAGAAGTTTTTCCGCGAATAATTGCTACTGCGCCATCGAACCCATCCACCATCAGAGAGGTGAGGATAAGTAGCGCGATAACGAGCCGGTTCTCTGTGAAGAGCGCCAACGTTGCAAGGAAGGGCGCAATAAGTGTGACTACATTAGGAGAGATCCTAAGCAGTACTAGCGGTTTAACGAGAGCATAGTTCACACCTAGATATCCCCGAGCGATTCCACTCACTTCAGAGCCATTCTCAAATCCATGCAGCGCTGACCAGGATCGCAAATACTCCGAGCGATTCATCATCTAATCCCTAGATTAGCAACGACTTCCCGAGTGGCAGGAGAACTATTGAGCGTGAAGAAATGGAGCGCATTAACTCCAATTTCAAGTAGCTCGTGACAGAGCGCAGTTGCCACTTCAACACCCAATTGCGCAACTGCCACTGGATCATCTGCGACCGCTTCAAACCGTGATCTGATTGCTGGGGGAATCTCTGTTCCAGATAACTCTGCAAAGCGAATTATTTGCTTGACATTAGTAACCGGCATTATTCCTGGGATCAACGTCAAGTTAAGACCTGCGCTGGCAACATCATTCATCAATCTCTGCCACGAATTCACATTAAAAAAGAATTGGGAAATGGCAAACGTAGCGCCCGCATCAACTTTGCGCTTGAGCGTAACAAGGTCTTCTGCTCGATCTTTGCTCGCTGGGTGACCATCTGGAAAGATGGCTACGCCAACGTCGAAACCCATAGCTCCTGCTTTCGCTACGAGTTGATCGGCATGATCAAAGCCATCTGATGTTCGCACCCACGTATCGCGTGGCCCTCCAGGTGGATCTCCACGCAGCGCGAGTACACGATTGATACCAGCGCTCTTATATTGGGTGAGCACCGATTCAAGTTCAGCGCCACTTGCTCCCACGCACGTTAAATGCGCAACCGTCGGGATTCCCGTGCGCGCTGTTATCTCTGAGGTAATCCGAAGCGTGCGATCACGCGTACTGCCTCCCGCACCGTATGTAACGGAGAGGAAATCTGGGGTGATATCAGTAAGTTGCGCCAAGGTGTGCCAGAGCCGTTCCTCGCCTGCCCCATCTTTGGGCGGGAAGAATTCAAACGAGAGGGTTGTCGGCGCATCCACGACAGTCAGGGTAGCGTTGCCACATGCTTTCTGGCTCTCGTTTGGCGATAGACCGCGCCTTGGAGGGTTTCCTCGCTCGCGCCCACGATGAGTTAACCACTATCGACTCCGAACTCACTCCTATAAGTAGTGCGCTCGGTGAATTTCTCGCCGGTGGAAAGCGCTTACGCCCCCTCTTTGTCGTCGCCGGCTACATCGGCGCTGGTGGCTCCCCAGACGACGGCGCTATCTACAGCGCGGCAGCGAGCGTAGAACTTCTCCAGGCATGCGCGTTGATTCATGATGACATGATGGATGGATCAGATACCAGACGTGGCGCACCATCTATGCATCGTCGCTTCGAGCGGAGCCACCGCGAGCGTCATGGCATAGGCAATAGTGAAAATTTTGGCACCGCGACTGCGCTTTTGATTGGAGACCTTGCTCTCGTTTGGTCGACTCAAGCGCTCAATCTCGCAGGGCTCTCTGCTGCGAGACTTCAAGCAGTTAATCCTATCTTCGACATCATGCGCGTAGAACTGATGGCTGGCCAGTATCTGGACATGCACGGCAGCAGTCGCGATGCAATGTCTATTGATGATGCCCTAAAAATTGCAACGTATAAATCCGGAAAGTACACGATAGAGCGACCACTACATTTTGGAGCCGCCTTATCGGGCGCCGGTGACGAATTCCTACCAATCTATACCGAATATGGAATACCACTTGGGATTGCCTTTCAAATGCGAGATGACCTGCTTGGGGTTTTCGGTGATAGTTCTGTCACAGGTAAACCGGCCGGCGATGATCTAATTGAAGGAAAGCGAACGGCTCTGATTGCCTACGCACAGCAGAATCTTGCTACTAACGAACTTAATGAGTTTGCCAAGCTCTTCGGCCAGAAGAATCTGACTCTTGATGGGATAGACACCCTTCGTGCGCTAATTCAACGTTCTGGGGCCGTCGATTTCATCGAGAAATTAATCGAAGAGAAAACTATCCTTGCCCTAGAGGCAATCAATGACCCGAAGATTTCACACTCGGGTCGGGAACTTCTCTCAGAGCTTGCGATAAAGGCAACACAAAGGAGCGCGTGATGCGAAAAGTCTCGGGCCCCACCGACAAGGTGATTGTCGTTGGCGCCGGACTTGGTGGGTTGAGCACAGCGCTCCGCCTAGCGGGCGCCGGTCGTGAAGTCACGATTGTTGAACGAGAATCTGTTCCTGGCGGCCGCAATGGCTTACTTGCAGATCAGGGATATCGCTTTGACACCGGACCAACTGTGCTCACCATGCCTTCACTCATTGAAGATGCCCTTAACGCTGTAGGGGAGAAATTATGTGATTGGCTTGAGTTAATTCCGTTGCGTCCTCTCTATCGAGCCTTTTATCACGATGGCTCGCAATTAGATGTCTTCCCCGACACTGCTGAGATGGAGGCGGAGATTGCCCGCGTCATCAGTCCCAATGAAGCGCTCGGCTATCGCAAGTACGTCGACTTCGTCACCAAGTTATACAAATATGAGATGAATGATTTTATCGATAGAAATATCGATTCACCGCTCCAACTAGTCACTCCCAATCTTGCCCGGTTGATCGCTATTGGCGGCTTTCGACGGTTGGCGCCAAAGGTCAGCCAATACCTAAAAGATCCGCGCACACAGAAGGTGTACTCATTTCAGGCGATGTATGCCGGGGTGAGTCCACAACAGGCGCTTGCTATTTACGCCGTCATCGCCTACATGGATTCGGTCAATGGCGTCTTCTTTCCAAAAGGTGGCATGCACGCAGTTCCACGTGCTCTCGCTGGGGCAGCCGAAAAACATGGCGTGAAGATTCGGTATTCAACCACGGTCACTAGCGTTGCAATCAAGAACGCTCGCGCCACAGGTGTGATCACTGATACTGGAGAACATATCCCTGGCGATGTCGTCGTGCTCAATCCTGATCTGCCGATTGCCTACAAAGAGTTGCTCGATAAGGAACCGCTGGATGTGAAGCGATTGAACTACTCACCATCATGCGTCGTCATGCTCGTTGGTTCGAATAAGAGGTATGACCACATTGCCCATCACAATATTCATTTTGGACAATCATGGGATGGTGTGTTCGACGAGTTGATTAAGAAGAAGACTTTTATGACCGACCCTTCATTACTCGTGACAGTGCCTACCTATGATGACCCCACTCTTGCGCCAGCAGGTAAGTCCTCGTATTACATCCTTTTTCCGACGCCGAACCTCAACTCCTCAATCGATTGGTCGAAAGAACGCAATCGATATCGGGACGAGATGGTTCGCACGCTAGAAGCGCGGGGCTACACCGACTTTGCATCAGGTATCGAGGTGGAGCACCTTACGACTCCAGTGGAGTGGCGTGCGCAAGGGATGGAGGCAGGCGCACCCTTTGCCAGCGCACATACCTTCTTCCAAACTGGACCCTTCCGACCACGAAACCTGGCGCGCGGTATCGAAAACGTGGTTTTCACTGGTTCAGGTACCCAGCCTGGAGTAGGTGTACCGATGGTTCTCATCTCAGGCAAATTGGCAGCGCAAAGAATCATAGGTAAATGAGTAATCGAGAACTTGATGCTGCTGGGATTGATGCTCCAGAGTTACGAGCATCATATTTAGAGTGCAAAAGACTTAACTCGCTTCACGGAAAGACCTATTACTTAGCAACGTTGCTGCTGCCACCAGGTAAGCGCCCCTTCGTACATGCGCTCTATGGTTTCGCACGATATGCCGATGAGATTGTCGATGACCTCGCTTCGACCTTGACGGTTGAAGAGAAAGCATCAGAATTGCAGACCTGGAGCGCAAAACTTCTTGCTGATTTAGCCTATGGAAAGAGCACTGACCATGTTGGTGCGGCTCTGGTTGACACCGTCACTCGATTTGAGATTCCCATCGAACATTTTCGTTCCTTCCTCCATTCGATGGC
>SYAM01000070.1 GCA_005787645.1 Actinomycetota bacterium
TCAGCGTCGATGGTACTGCACGGGTGACCTTGTGGGAGAGTAGAACGCCGCCGGACTTAATTTAGAGAGAGGGATGTGGTTTTTACTGCATCCCTTTTTCATTTTGATGGGGCGTAAACGGAGAGAGGATCATGAATAATCCATCACGATCTGATCGTTCGCGTGATTCCCGTTCTTCCTCAGCTAAAGGAAGGGCAAGCAACAGAGGAAATAGCAGAGATAACAAAGACTCCCGCAGAGCAAGTGGTTCTAAAAAAACCTCTGGGGCTTCTCGCGCTTCAAGTAAGCCACGTTCAGATCAACCAAAGAAAATAGATGGTTCAAAGAGAGAAGAGCCTCGTCGCCTTGAACCAGAAATCCCACAAGAGATTTACCGAGAAGAGATAGATAAACAACTCCTTCACGAACTCTCCTCACTCGCATCAGATAATGCAGAGCAGACAGCGCGACACTTGCTCGCACTGGCCTATTTCATGTCGGAAGATCCCGAGAGGGCCTATACACATGGGGTTGCAGCGTCAGCGCGTGCCGCTCGGGTAGGTCGGGTTCGAGAACTAGCAGGTATCGCTGCATATAACGCAGGTAAGTTCGATGTCGCCCTTCGCGAATTGAAAACAGCGTTCCGAATCACAGGCGATCCTTCAATGTGGCCAATGATCTGCGATGCACAACGAGGTTTAGGTGAGCCAATTAAAGCTATTGAATTAGCGAAAGCCCCCGAAGCGAAGAAATTGGATAAAGATGGGCAGATAGAACTTCGTATAGTTCTCAGCGGTGCACGAAGAGACCTTGGAGAAATTGATGCTGCACTTACTGCATTAGAGTGCAAGGAGCTTAGCGAAGAGAATCCCATCTGGTCTGCTCGTTTACGTTATGCATACGCGGATGTGCTCGAGGTGCTGGGTCGGAAGGATGAGGCTGTGAAGTGGTTTGAAAAGGCTGCCGCAGTTGATATCAATCAAGAGACTGATTCTCGTGAACGAGCAGTAACACTTAAGAGCAGGTAACGCTTTTCCACATTAACCTCAAACTTTGTTGTACCTCATCTTTACACTCGCTCTCACTGCATCTGCGGCAGATAGAAGTCGATAAGAGGAGAGCAAATGACTGTTAAAAGAGAGAATCGCGCCAACATATTAGCGAAGGGCCATAACCAGGTGCGCCTGGTCGGAGTAATCGCATCTGCAACCACTTCGCGAGAGGGGGTATGCGCGAGACGTTTGGAGATTCCTGAGTCAGGCGCACGGGAGATTCTCGAATTGGAATGCGAAAAAGCGGAGATTATTCCGGTTTTTCGTTCGATGAAAGTTAAACAGTGGGTCGAGGTGCGGGGAAGAATCCGCCGAAGGTACTGGCGTGCAGGCGGTACTCTCGCTTCGCGTACTTACATCGAGGTCACCAGCATCTCTCCACGGTAGGCAAGCAGCGGCGCCCACCCGACTTCACAGCCTAGAAAGCGGTACCGTTAGCCAATCCCCTAGCGAATGGAGTGGTCATGGCAGGTAGCACTGACCTTATTGGCGCCTTCCGTGCATATGCTCAGAAGGCTCTTGGTAATGATTTCAATCCAGAGAAGGCTGCCGCTGCGCTGAACTCATGGGTCAAGGAGAGCGGTGATGCCTTGAAGATTCGGATCGAACGCGAGACAGAGCGAGCGGTTAAGAAACTTGGACTTGCTAAAGAGAGTGATCTTCACGCCCTGCAAGCAGAAATTGCAGACTTGCGAAAGCAATTGGGATTAAAGAGCACCGCCAAGAAAGCCGCTCCTCGGCGAGGCAAAGCTGCTACCAAAAAAAGCACCAAGAAAAGCACCAAGAAAACCGCCAAGAAAACCACCAAGAAGAGCGTCCAAAAAAAAGCAAAAAAGAAGAGTAAAGGTTGACGATGAGCGGAGAACTTTCTACATCCATTAACTCGATTAAAGAGAAAATTGCTGCTCTCTCTGAAAAAGAGGTAAGCGAGCATGTTCCCGCTTACGACGAAATCCATACTGATCTGCAGCGAGCGCTTTCGGAGATAGAAGGTCTCTAGATAATGGTGCGTTCACGACTTGATGCAGAGTTGGTTCGGCGCGGCTTGGCGCGTTCACGCGAAGCAGCAACCGATCTGATTGAAGCTCGCGTTGTTTTAGTCGCAGGCATCCCAGCGATTAAACCCGCTACCCAAGTAGATGCTGAGACGTCGATTGTGATTGCTGAAGATAGAGATGATTTTGTCTCTCGAGGTGGCCATAAACTTGCTGGGGCCCTCTCAGTATTCTCCGAAGTGAAGGTTGAGGGAAAGAGAGCGCTGGATGCTGGCGCCTCCACCGGAGGTTTCACTGATGTACTCCTTCGGAATGGGGCAAGTCAGGTGATTGCAGTTGATGTTGGATATGGGCAATTGGCGTGGGAGCTACGACAAGACCCTCGGGTAACAGTTCTTGATCGAACCAACGTTCGCCATCTCACCCTTGAACAGGTTGGAGCTCCGGTCGATTTGGTTGTCGCTGACCTCTCTTTCATCTCCCTTACTCTCGTACTTCCCGCACTCGTCGCGGTCACAGATAGCGATGCAGATTTCCTTGTCATGGTCAAACCACAATTTGAAGTTGGGCGCGAGAAGTTGGGCGCAGGGGGAGTGGTTCGCGATCCTGCGCTACGTCTAGCGGCTATCGAGGAGGTTGCTCGCGCTGCTTGGGAGATGGGCCTTGGTGTAGTAGGTGTCACCGCGAGCCCTCTACCCGGACCATCCGGAAATGTTGAGTATTTCCTCTGGCTGCACAGGGGCGCTCCAGAGCTCACTCGCGATCGTGCAGAGATGGCAATCACAGAAGGTCCGCAATGAACGAGAACTTACAACGTCGAGTGCTCATGCTCCTTCATCCCAAGCGAGAGAGTGCGCTCACAACTGCTCTTGAAATTGCCAGAGGCTTATCGAGTGCTGGAATTTCTGTGGAACATCACCTCAGCAGCGATGGAAATGGCGTACCCGAAATTGCGCGCTATTCCGGACGTCCTATAAAGGAATTTGAACTTATCTTGGTTCTAGGCGGCGATGGCACCATGCTTCGCAGCGCCGAAATGAGTTATGGAAGCAACATTCCGATACTGGGAATCAATATTGGTCACATGGGCTTTCTTGCAGAAGTTGAACGCCCTTCCAATGAAGAGGTAGTGCGCGCGATTATCACGAAGGATTTCTTTTTTGAGGAGCGAATGAGTATTTCGTATCAAATCGAACGACATGGGGCGATAGTAGATTCTGGATGGGCGCTCAATGAGATTGTCATCGAGAAGGAGTCTTCCCAGATGGTGGAACTCTTCGTCTCCGTGGATCAGAGACCTCTTTCATTATGGAATTGCGATGGTGTTCTCTGTGCCACACCAACTGGTTCCACTGCCTACGCATTTTCTGCCGGGGGGCCTGTGGTCTGGCCTGACGTTGACGCTCTGGTTTTGCTTCCGTTGGCAGCCCATGCGCTATTTGCCAAACCTATGGTTCTCTCGCCTCGAAGTGAAATTTCGATTTCTGTTCGCTCCGAAAACGCCACGTTAAGTGCCGATGGTTTTCGATATAAGTCATTACTGAATGCGGACTTGATAACCATCACCCGCGATCAACACACATTTACTCTCGCCCGAATGAATAGCGCACCATTTACCAATCGCCTGGTAGCCAAGTTCCAATTGCCAGTTGCTGGGTGGCGCGGAGAGTGAGTAACGGCGCTCTCATTGATGTGGAAATTTCCGCTCTGGGAGTGATTGAACGCGCTCACTTCTCACCCGGGCCCGGTTTGACGGTAATCACGGGCGAAACGGGCGCCGGAAAAACGATGATCCTTTCTGCACTTTCACTCTTAATGGGCGCGCGGGCGGATGCCACTGTTGTTCGGACCGGAAGCGAGCGCGCCCACATTGTTGGGCGATTCTCAGTTGATACGCATGTTGCAGATCGAGTATCCGAGTTGGGCGGAGAGGTGGAATCTGGCGAAGTGCTTCTTGCCCGCATAGTAACCAGTGAAGGAAAGAGTCGCGCGAATGTGGGTGGAAGTTCCACGACGATCTCAACATTGAGTGATATTGGCGCTGAGTTGCTCTCCATCCATGGACAGAGCGCTAATTTCACGCTCCTCAAGGCTCATCGCGCACGGGAGATTCTTGATCGCTATGGTGCAAAGCCGCTTACGGATACATTAGAGAGTTATAGAGCGCTATTTCTCCGTTATCGCGAAATAGTTGACAGCATCAAATCCTTGGAAGAATTACGGAGCACTCGAGAGCGGGAATTAGAGCGGATTACCACATTTCTCTCTGATTTTGATCGTATCAAACCTCTAGCCAACGAATCTGCGCTATTGAAAGAACGAATCCTTAGTCTTGAGAATGTAGATGCCATTCGCAGCGCGCTCACGAACGCGCTAAATATTCTGACCGACGACGAATCAAGCATTTCAGGACAGATAGCGCTGGCAAAACGGGCCCTCGACGCACTTAATGGTGGGAGCTCCGCCACTCAATCCAATCAAGGGTTGATACGTGAAATTTCGATTCTAGTGAATGAGCTCTCCTCATCACTAAGGCGCCAGGAGGATGATCTCGACGTTGAGCCAGGGGCGCTTGAAGAGATGCACTCGCGTCGCGCCGAAGTTGTTGCCTTGATAAAGAGACATGGCCAAACGGGGTTAGATGACCCTGAGAGCGCTCTTATCGAAGAGGCTAAACGTGCTCGGGTCCTCTTTGGTCAATTGCAAGAAGGTGACCAAGGTATTGCCGCACTTGAGAGTGCACGGTACGAGTGCGCCAGGAAACTTCTTGATTCCGCAACAGAGTTATCTCGAGTGCGAAAAGAGTATGCCCAGAAGTGTGAAGAGGAAATCTCGGTGGAGTTATCACAATTGGCGATGCCTGATGCGCGAATCTCCATACTTGTGGAAGATATCTCTGAAGGTCTGGCGGTAAATGATGGGGTGCAAACTCGAATCTGTTCACCACTCGGCTGTGATGAGGTGACTTTCTTGCTTTCTCCTCACCTCGGCGCGCAACCGTTGCCCATCAATAAAGGTGCAAGTGGTGGCGAGCTTTCCAGAATCATGTTGGCAATCGAGGTAGTCCTCGCTGGTCGCTCCACCATACCTACTTATGTTTTCGATGAAGTGGATGCGGGAGTGGGAGGTAAGGCCGCGGTCGAGGTGGGCAGAAGGCTGGCGCGATTAGCCCAACATGCTCAAGTCCTTGTCGTGACCCACTTGCCACAAGTCGCTGCGTGGGCCGATACCCATTATTCAATCAGAAAAGATTCTTCAGAGAGCGTCACCAGTAGCGATTTAACGCTCCTGGAGGGAAGTGGTCGAGCAAACGAATTGGCTCGGATGATGGCAGGTCGCGAGGAGTCGCCATTGGCCCGCGAACATGCCGAAGAGCTACTCGCTTTCGTAGCCGCAGAGCGCAAAAGAGTGGGCGGACGGAGCAAACGCGCCTGAATTTTCGGCAAATTACCGTAACTCGACCATCACCCAATAGACTGGTCCTCCATGATGGCTGCGGTTCACATTACCAAGCATATTTTCGTGACCGGAGGTGTTGCCTCCTCATTAGGTAAAGGGTTAACCGCCTCTTCTCTAGGTCGTCTTCTTCGTGCGCGTGGCTTGCGAGTCACTATGCAAAAGCTTGATCCATATCTTAATGTCGATCCCGGAACGATGAATCCTTTTCAGCATGGCGAAGTATTTGTCACCGACGATGGAGCCGAGACAGATTTAGATATCGGTCACTATGAGCGTTTTCTTGATGTGGACCTTGTTGGGTCTTCTAATGTCACAACTGGCCAGATCTATTCACGCGTAATCTCGCGGGAACGTCGTGGTGAGTATCTAGGGGATACGGTCCAAGTTATCCCGCACATCACCAACGAAATCAAAGAGAGAATGCGAGCTGGAGCGGCTCCGGCAATCGATGTCATCATCACTGAAATTGGAGGCACGGTCGGGGATATCGAGTCTCTGCCCTTTCTCGAAGCTGCCCGACAAGTTCGCCAGGATCTCGGCCGCGAGCATGTCTTCTTCCTCCACGTCTCACTCGTTCCCTACATTGGCCCTTCGGGAGAGTTAAAGACTAAACCAACCCAACATAGCGTTGCAGCTCTGCGAAGTATCGGTATCCAACCTGACGCGATCGTCCTTCGATCTGATCGGGATATCCCTGATGCAGTAAAACGGAAAATCTCCCTGATGTGCGATGTTGATACTGAGGCATGCGTTGCCGCCTCGGATGCACCATCAATTTACGATATTCCTAAGGTCCTTCATCGAGAGGGCCTTGATGCCTATGTCGTCAGACGTTTGGGCATGCCATTTAGAGATGTCGATTGGAGTGATTGGGATCAATTACTCACTCGCGTTCACCACCCACAACATGTAGTGAATGTTGCCCTTGTAGGAAAGTATGTTGATTTACCTGATGCATATCTATCGGTAACAGAGGCCCTTCGGGCGGGTGGATTTGCACATTCTGCGAAGGTGAATATCAAATGGGTGGCTAGCGATTCATGTGATACGCCAGAACGAGCTGCTAAGGAGTTAGCCGGAATCGATGCAATTTGCGTTCCTGGTGGCTTTGGAATCAGAGGGTTAGAGGGCAAGATTGGTGCGCTCACTCATGCTCGAGAAAATAGAATTCCCACCCTTGGTCTCTGTTTGGGATTGCAATGTATGGTCATCGAGGGAGCGCGAAATCTAGCAGGAATGAAAGGCGCTAATTCTGCGGAATTCGATGAGAAATGTGAATTTCCAGTTATTGCCACTATGGCTTCGCAAGAAGATGTCATTCGCGGCGAACGAGACATGGGTGGAACGATGCGCCTGGGGCTATACCCCGCGCAACTTCGCGCAGGGTCAATCGTTGCAAAACTTTACGGGGCCGAAGTAATCGAGGAGCGCCACCGTCATCGTTACGAGGTCAATAACAAGTATCGAGGTGATCTTGAGAAATCGGGCTTGCTCTTCTCAGGACTCTCTCCTGATGGCCATTTGGTGGAATTCGTCGAATTACCGGAGAGTATTCATCCTTTCTACGTGGGAACTCAAGCGCACCCAGAATTCAAGAGTCGTCCCACCAGGCCACATCCGCTCTTTGCTGGTTTGATAGGCGCAGCGCTTGCGATACGAGCCGGCGCGTCCGCAGCATAAATAGATTGGCGTTCTCTCCATGATCATTGGTCTGCCTAAAGAGGTAAAGGCACAAGAATTTAGAGTGGCCCTGACGCCTAATGGCGCCGCTGAATTGGTAAAAAGTGGGCATGAAGTGGTTGTTGAAAAGAGCGCCGGTATGGGTGCAGGTTTTTCTGACGACGATTACAGAAATGCGGGCGCGCGAATTCTTGATCGCGCAGCGCGAGTCTGGGACGAAGGCGAAATAATTGTGAAGGTAAAAGAACCATTACCAGCGGAGTTTTCTTTAATGAGTAAGGGGCAATTGCTTTTTACATATCTTCACCTCGCCGCTTCCCGAAGCTGTACTGATGGGTTGTTACAGAGCGGAACTACCAGCATTGCATATGAAACTGTCACCGTTAATGGCCAACTCCCGTTACTTGCCCCAATGAGTGAAGTAGCTGGGCGACTTGCACCGCAGGTGGGTGCGCACGCGCTACAGAAAGCTTCTGGAGGTAGTGGTGTCCTTCTGGGTGGGGTACCTGGAGTACGACCTGGTCGAGTGCTGGTTCTTGGCGGTGGCGTTGCAGGAACGGAAGCGGCGCGAATTGCTCATGGCATGGGGGCGCATATTCAGATCGTGGATAGAAATATCGCGAGATTGAAAGAACTGGAAGAGATGTTTGCTGGAAATATCGAGACCATCTATTCGACAAGTGGCGCAATAGCGGAATTAGCTGTTGAAGCAGATTTAATCATTGGAGCAGTATTGATTCGGGGAGATAAGGCTCCAAAATTGATTTCCAATTCGCTCGTAGCGAAGATGAAACCAGGCAGTGTCCTGGTGGATATCGCCATCGACCAGGGGGGATGCTTCGAGGATTCCCAGCCCACTACCCACGCCGCACCAACCTATTCGGTTCATAACACTCTCTTTTACTGTGTAGCAAATATGCCCGGAGCAGTGCCGCGCACATCTACCCTTGCGCTGACCAACGCCACTCTGCCTTACCTTATGCAGTTGGCTAATTTAGGTTGGTTAGAAGCAGTCAGGCAGAGTCCTGCACTTCAAGCAGGCTTCAGCACGCATGAAGGTGCGCTCTTCTCACCAGAAGTGGGGCGCGCCCTGGGTTTGCCCGTTCGAGATATCCATGAACTTGCGTCCTGATGTCGAGTTATTTTTAGATCACCTGACGGTCGAGCGCGGGCTCTCTCGAAATACATTGTTGGCCTATCGCCGCGACATAACCCGATATTGCGAGTTCCTTGAAGGACGCGGAAAAGAAGTTGCTCAAGCAAGTGAGAGTGATATCGAGGATTTTCTCAGCCATCTTAGAAGTGGGGATGGTAAACACTCACCGCTATCTGTCTCATCATCAGCGCGATCGATCATCGCGCTCCGCGGTTTTCATAAGTTTTACGCCCGAGAACATTCGCAGGTCGACCCGGCCGCCCAAGTTCATCCACCAACGCAGGCAAGGCGCTTGCCAAAAGCCCTAAGTGTCGCGGAAGTAGAGGCAATGATTTCAGGAGCTGGAGATGGTTCTACTGCCCAATCGTTAAGGGATCGCGCTCTCATCGAATTGCTTTATGCAACCGGGGCTAGAGTGAGCGAAATTGTAAATCTAGATATCGATCAGATACGAAAACCACTGACTTCGCTCCGACTTTTTGGCAAGGGTGGTAAAGAACGGGTTGTCCCAGTTGGAACTTTTGCAGGTGAGGCGGTAGATGCCTACGCAGTTCGTGGTCGACCTGCATTGAAGGCGGGGAAAAGTGAAAGGAAGTTCTTCCTCAATATGCGAGGCGGTGGGTTATCTCGACAGAGTGCATGGGAAATCGTGCGCAACGCAGCTATTAGAGGTGGTGTGACTACCGAGTTGAGCCCGCACTCCCTTCGACATTCATTTGCAACGCACTTGCTGGACGGAGGGGCTGATATCCGAACCGTTCAAGAACTACTCGGCCACGCCAGCGTAGCAACGACACAGATCTACACCTTGGTGACAATCGACCGGTTGCGCGAGGTGTACCTGCTCGCTCATCCGCGAGCCCGGTAGTCAACAAGTAGGGGCGCTACCTCAACCCAGGGTTAATAGTTGCCTCTCTCAGGAATTGCCCCCTAGGCTCCCGCTACCCAAAAGAGAGGTTTCTCGCTTGAGTGCTAAATCGACAAAAACCGCCCGCATTGACGATGATGTCGTCTCAGTGCATGAGCTGATGAAAGGGCGTTCAAAGAGCATTCCCGCAGCGAAGAAGATTGATCCCAAGGGAAAGCATGGTCCTGCGAAAACCATTGCAGTGGTCAATCAAAAAGGTGGCGTGGGAAAAACGACGACGACTATCAGCCTGGGAGCAAGTTTGGCTGAATTGGGCCGTAAGGTTTTATTGGTGGATTTCGACCCACAAGGTTCGCTCTCCATCGGTCTGGGAGTGGTGACCGACGAGTTAGAAAGCTCCATATATAACCTTTTAATGGATAGAAATGCGCAAGTTGATGATGTTCTTCTCAAAACGAGCGTCCCTGGTATGGATTTGATTCCCAGCGACATCATGCTCTCTGGCGCTGAAATTGGCTTGGTCAATGAAGTCGCAAGAGAGCAAACGTTGAAGCGGATTCTGGCCACTGTCGCACCTGATTACGACGTAATACTGATTGATTGTCAGCCCTCCTTGGGGCTACTTACGGTGAATGCACTGACCGCTGCAGATCTGGTCCTAGTGCCTCTGCAATGTGAATATTTCGCGTTACGTGGCTTCAAATTATTAAAGGAAATTACCTCCAAAATTCAAGAGCGCCTCAACCCTAATCTGAAGATCATTGGAATCGTGGCCACTATGTTTGAACGGACGGCACATAGCAAAGAGGTGCTCTCTCGGATTTATGAAGCTTTTCCTGAGCAAGTTTTCGACACAGTCATCTCGAAAACGGTTCGATTTAATGAAACAACGGCTGCTGGTGAGCCAATCACCAATTACGCATCATCTTCGACGGGGGCAGCCGCTTACCGTCGACTAGCACGGGAAGTAATCGCCCGAGGAGGAACAGCATGAGTCGACGAGTGAGCCTGCCAGGAGCCGAAGAATTATTTCGGACCACATCTGCAACGCTTTCAGCAGTTCCCGCACCCGTTCCGGAGCGTGAGGGGGAGAGCAAGGCGCCAAATTCCGCTCCGCCCCGAACTGACAAACCCGCCCCTGTTCGTACAACTGCGCGACGACGCGTCTCTCGAAGTGCGAGTGCGCCCTCGGGACGCGAGCGCCATGAAGAGAAGATAACCGTCTATCTCTCGCCAGAAGAGCTCTTTGATTTGGAGCAGGCACGCCTTACTCTCCGCGGAGATATGGGGTTAGCGGTCGATCGAGGACGAATCGTCCGCGAAGCGGTAGCGGTAGTAGTGGCTGATCTCGAGGCAAAAGGAGAGTCGAGCATCCTGGCTCGCAGACTCCGCGGACAGTAATCCGATAGCGTGTGCATATGATTGGCACTCAAGATAGCCGAGGGGAAGTTCCTCATAGCGAGGAGCGAATCCCTGGATTTTCTGTTCGTTTGGCCAATTTTGAAGGGCCTTTTGATCTTCTTCTCCAATTAATCGCCCGCCACAAAATGGATGTCACCGAGGTGGCTTTGAGCGCGGTCACCGACGAGTACATCTTGCATATCAAGGCGATGGAGGGGCAGTGGCGCCTCGATGAGGCAACTGAATTCTTAGTGGTGGCAGCAACGCTGCTCGACCTCAAAGCGGCGAGATTGCTCCCCTCAGGTGAGATCGATGACGAAGAAGATTTGGCGCTCTTGGAGGCTCGGGACCTTCTCTTCGCTCGTTTACTCCAGTACAAGGCGTATAAGGAGATTGCAGCAACATTCCAGGAGTGGATAGAGAGCGAAACAAAGCGTCACCCCCGAATGGTGGCGTTAGACCCGAAACTGGCAGCGCTCCTGCCTGAGGTTCTTATCGGTGTCGGTGCCGAACGGTTCGGCCTCATCGCAACTCGAGCGCTAACTCCAAAAACCCCGCCAGTTTTCAGTATTTCGCACCTTCATAGCCCAACCGTGAGCGTCCGCGAGGAGGCACAGCATGTAGTGGCTCATTTACGGAGAGTTGGGACCGCTACCTTCCGCGCCTTAACTGCAGATGCCGAACATACCTTGGTAGTCGTCGCTCGATTCCTCGCACTTTTGGAGCTATGTAAAGAGGGCGTCCTTCATTTTGATCAGGTAACGCCTTTGGGCGATCTCCAGATACGCTGGATTGGCAGCGCCGAGGGAGAGGTCGCTGTGACAGATGAATTTGATCTTCCACCCGTGCTCGAAGAGCGCGTTGAGAATCCTGTAAAGGGAGAGGATCTATAAAACGATGGCAGATCGAATGATCGAACGATCACTGGAGGCCATCTTGATGGTGGTCGATGAACCGGTAACAGAATTACTCCTGGCTCAAGTGCTGGAGGTACCCACCGATGAGATTCGCACCCGATTGCGCGCCCTTGCTGCTAGTTACACCTCCCAGGAGCGGGGTTTTGAATTGCGAGAGGTTGCAGGAGGGTGGCGCTTCTACAGCCATCCGGAGGCATCCAGCGCTGTTGAACGCTTCGTTTTAGAAGGACAGCAGGCGAAACTTACGCAAGCAGCGCTAGAGACTTTGGCGGTTATTGCCTATCGGCAACCAGTCTCCCGCGCTCGCGTCTCAGCCATCCGTGGCGTGAATGTAGAAGCGGTCATGAAAACATTAGTCAATCGAGGACTCGTAGAAGAGGCCGGTTTCGAGGGAGAATCTGGTGCGATCTTGTATCAAACTACCGGATACTTCTTGGAACGAATTGGAGTAGCGTCGCTAGCAGATCTTCCAGAATTAGCTCCGCATCTTCCAAATATCGACGCCCTTGATTCGGTGTTGGATACTCTCACTGATTAAGGCGCATTGAGAGCCTGATTAGACCGGGTCCCAATGGGACCTCTAGGCTCCTCCGCTATGGAGATACGACTACAGAAGGTTCTCGCTGATGCGGGAGTAGCAAGCCGCCGTAAGGCCGAAGAGATGATTCTCGATGGCCGCGTAGTCGTTGATGGGAAGGTTAGTCGAACGCTTGGTGCGAAGGTAGATCCTGAAAAGTCTGAAGTTGTAGTTGATGGTGAGATAATCACTACAGTAAAGACCAAGATTTATCTTGCACTCAATAAACCTAGAGGGATTTTATCTACCCTCTCAGACCCAGACAATAGGCCGCATTTAGGTGACCTTCTCAGAGATCGAAACGAGAGGCTCTTCCATGTTGGTCGGTTAGATAAGGAATCTGAAGGGTTGCTTCTCTTGACCAACGACGGTGATCTCGCCCATCGCGCCACCCATCCTTCCTTCTCCCTGCCGAAGAATTACCTGATGGAGATAAAGGGCAATGTCGATAGGGAGGTGGCCGAGGCTTTTCGGTGGGGTATCGAGCTCGATGATGGAATGGCAAAAGTCGATAAATTAATTGTTCTGCCAGGGCAATCGGGAAGAACCCTTTTTGATGTGGTAATCCACGATGGTCGAAATCAGATTTTGCGAAGAATGGCCGCTGCCAAAGAGTTGGTAGTAGAGCGCCTCATCCGAATCGGAATGGGTCCGATTAAGTTGGGGGAACTTACGCCAGGGAAGTGGCGTGAGATCAAAGGAGCCGAGTTAATATCTTTACAAAA
>SYAM01000071.1 GCA_005787645.1 Actinomycetota bacterium
GATGAGAGCAAGCGAGCAAAAAACGAAGAAGCGCTCTCCCGTGCAATTCTCTCTCCCGATGCGCTCAATCGCGCGTTCGCGCCCGGTGGATTTCTACTCAGCTATGACCTGCGCCCCGAGTTAACGAAAATCACAGCGCCAACTCTCATCCTTGCCGGGCGCCATGATTGGATTTGCGCACCAGAATTCTCTGAAGAGATCCACTCGCTTATTCCTGGTTCACAACTGAAGATATTTGAGAAGAGTAGCCACTCAATCCGAGGTGATGAACCTGAAGAATTTCATAGAACGGTGCGAGAATTCATTACTATGTAGTCAGGTCTATCGAAGTAACTAGGACTATTGAGCAAGTAGGTCGATTGAGCAATCAGATCTATCAAAAGAAGTGAAGGTAGCGAGACTGGCATTACCATGACGAGAGAACAGGGAGCAGAAAATGGGAAATAACGGACAGGAAGCGGCAAATAAGGCCGCCGCAGCTACCTTTTTTGAGGAAATTTGGAATCAAAAGAGCGAAGCCGCGATTGATCGCCTTGTCGCTGAAGATGCTGCAGGTAACGACCCAAAATTTGGCGTTGGTCGTGAGAGTTTCAAGAAGCAATGGCGGAAGTGGCATGCCGGGTTCTCAGATTTGCACTTTCATGTCGAAGAGATCATCGCTGAAGGTGAGCGCGTGGTGACAAGATGGCGCTTAACTGGCACCCACGATGGTGAATTCCTCGGCCAGGCACCTACTGGTCGAATGGTTGATGTTGATGGGGTAAGTATCGACACTATTAGAGATGGAATTGTGGTCTCAGGTTTTGATGCCTGGGATGCGCTGGGCTTTCGACAGCAACTCGGCTTTATCCCTGAAGATTCCCACTAAAAAAGAGTTATTCCGCAATACTTTCCGATAAGCATCGGAACTACTTAATTCGAATTGAGCGCTGGCAAGAGGCTCAAGAAGCGCGATGAGTCGCTCCCTGCAAATGAGAGATTGAGCGTATCTTTCGCCCGCGTCACTGCGACGTAGAACAACCGCCGCTCTTCATCCATGAGTTTCTCTGATTCAAGCGCATAGCTAATCGGTAAGACACCTTCGCGCAACCGTGGCACGAAGACGTGGCTCCACTCGAGTCCCTTGGCAGAGTGAATAGAACTCAACACCACTGCATTGCCCTCGGGTTCGACATTGCTACGCTCGCGCTCATCGAATTCATTAATCAAATCTCGAAGTGATGCATTCTCAACCTTCTCTGCGAATTCATAGATGAAACCGAGTAATCGCAAGCGAGGATCGTCGATGGGTGCGCGATCGGAGATCCATCCGACTGACGAGAGAACCGCAAGCACCTGATCCACCAACGGAATATCTCCGGTATCGCTCCCCGTAGCGATTGAGGCGCCGCGAATAAGCCGTATCGCCTCTTTTATCTTTCCATCGTAAAAGAAAGGTCGCTGCCCCTGGGACTGCCCAGCAATAGTGACTGGGATTCCCGCCGATGTGAGTATCTCTGCAAAAACGTTCAGTTGGTCATTGCGCCTAAAGAGCAACGCTATATCTCGAGGAGTTACCCCCGACTTGAGCAGCTCTTGCACGCGTTGCACGATCTTTTCACTCTCGGCAAATTCACTTGCATGCGATGATAAGCGCACATTATGCACCCCTTTGCCGCGCACCGACGATAACTCTCGATCTGCGACTCTATTCGCCACATGCACAATTTGAGCGGTTGATCGATAGTTCTGACTTAATCGGAAAATCTGCGCATCGGGATATTTCTTCGTAAAGCCAAGGAGATACTCATGCGTAGATCCCGCAAACGAGAAGATTGATTGATCTGGATCTCCAACTACGCAGACCTCTTTCCTATTTCCCAACCAGAGGTCGAGTAATCTCTGTTGTAGCGGCGAGACATCTTGATACTCATCAACTGTGAAGTGGCGATACTGCGCTCGGACTCGGTCAATGACTGAGGTCTGTTCCTCCAGTATTCCCACGAGTAGTAGGAGAATATCCTCAAAATCTAATTGGCCTTGTTCTTGCTTTAGCGAGTCATAAGCGCGATAAAGATCCGCGATATCTGTGTAGGTAAAACCTGGAAGTGAAACACGAGATTGCTCTTGTGCGATACGAGCGTAGTCTTCAGGCGCAACTTCTCTGCCTTTGGCCCATTCGATTTCAGTCGCGAAATCGCGCTGTGCTACGTTGCCTTTGCTTCGTCCGATACCACTGAGCGCAGCACTAATCAGATCATTTTTATTGGAAATAATTCGAAATGGCTTTCCGCCAATCGCTTCATTCCAAAAGAATTGGAGTTGCCGCCAGGCGGCGCTATGAAAGGTGTGGGCTTGGACGCCCGAGAAACCTAACATCGCAAGGCGCAATCGCAATTCGGAGGCAGCTTTTGCAGTGTAAGTCAGAGCAAGCGAACGCGATGGTTCGGCAACTCCATTATCAATTGCATATGCGATGCGATGGGTGATTGTGCGCGTCTTTCCAGTACCCGCTCCTGCGATGATGACTACCGGCCCATGTATTGCACCCGCTGCCGCACGTTGCTCATCATCGAGCCCAACTAAGAATTTCTCACTCACTAGTACTTAGCGCCATGCCTCAGGGAAATCTATGGAACCGCCGTACCACGCTTCAATCATTCGTCGCGCAATACTGATTCCTGGAGGAACGAGCAGCTCGCCACTCTCTAGATCTTCGGTTAACTTTTCGCGGCTGTACCAACGTAAATCTTCGATCTCTTCACCATCGGCGCGAGCATCTTCTGGATTCTCTACCACCCCAGTGAATGCCAACATGATGGAGGCAGGAAATGGCCACGGTTGCGAACCGAGATATTCGATTTCAGAGATACGAACGCCTGCCTCTTCAAGGACTTCGCGCTTGACGCACGCTTCGAGAGACTCTCCGGGCTCGAGGAATCCCGCAAAGTTTGAATAACGTTTCGGTGGCCACACTTTCTGGCGGCCCAACAAGATTCGATTTTGAGCATCGCGCACGAGCACAATCACTGCACTGTCGGTTCGCGGATAGTGCTCACTCTCGTCGGTGCGACACTTACGCACGGAACCAGCGAGCGCGCTATACGTATGTGCACCGCAACGCGCGCAATGGGTATGGGTGTCGTGCCAGTTCGCGAGCGCAACTGCGTGCACCGCTGCACCAATTTCAATCTCTGTCGCCACTAAACCAACTTCGCGCAACGTCTGCAGATTCTCAGTAATGGCTGCATCCTCTGCGAAAGGTGCGTTAATCGCGAAGTAACCGGTTCCGGAGCCATCGAGACCAAGAAAGTAACGCTCTCCCTCTGGCGCCAAGGCAGGATCCAACCAATGCAGCGTCTGGGTAAAAAGGAATTTCCCTTTGTGAACTTGGAATACCTTGCCCGATGCAAATAATGAATCGAGCGCTGCCTCATCGGTGCGCAGATGCGCAGCGCGATCAAGGTGGGCGCGGGCAAGCGAGAGATTCATTAGCGCAAGGCTCATAAGTGGCGAGCCTATCTAATTTAGCTCTACGGTTCACAGGTGAAGATCGCCACCTGGAACATCCTCCATGGGATGGCTGTGCCTGAAGGCGTCATCCATAACGAACGGCTTGCGCAGGCGGCACGTGCGCTCGATGTTGATGTTCTGGCGCTTCAGGAGGTTGATTTCTTCCAAGAGCGTTCGCAGTACGTCGATCAATGTGCGCTCATTGCAGACGGACTCGCTGCACCGCATATTTCGCGCGGTATCGCTCTTCGCGGCACCCCTGGTGAGAAGTGGGAGAAATTCGATGGCCACTCTTCTGTGGCAGAACACCTCACGCAGGCAAGCGGTTCTTATTACGGAAATGGCATCGTCTCGCGCATTCCCATCGTCACCGAGTTTCGACTTGAGTTAGGGCGATCCAAAGTTGGAGCGCCGCTCGCGATTCCGCAAACTCCACA
>SYAM01000072.1 GCA_005787645.1 Actinomycetota bacterium
AGGGTGAGGAGAGTTGTTGGATCCGCTCCGACTGAACCCATGATGAATTGTGGCCCCCATGTCGTGCCATATCCAAGACCGGCAGCGGTACGCATGGCAACCGCAGTTGCACTGGTAACACCGAAGAGGATGATTACTTCAGCACCAGAGGTTTTCAATGCAGTCATCTGTGCGGTGAGACCAACAGTTGCCTGAGAGAGGGATGCATATCTTTGAGTGCCTCCAGCGACGAAGTTTAATCCTGCTGCTTTGAATCCAGCAAGTCCATCCTTGCCGAAGTCATCATCTTGGTAGAGGATGCCGACTTTCTTACCAGGGAACTTATCCTTGATGTACTTCGCCATGACTTTCGCTTCCATGATGTAGGAAGGTAGATACATGAAAGTTGTCGGGTACTTCTTTGGATTTGCGAATCCGCTATAACCAGTGTTCACGAATAAATCTGGAACGCTTTGCTTGATGATTGGCGTCTTCTTCAACGCAGCAGTGTGCGTTGCAGTACCAAGATTTCCCACGAGAGCGAATACCTTGTCGCGCAAAATTAACTTATTCACTTTGTTGACAGCGTTTGTCGGAACGTACTTATCGTCCTCGAGCTTGAGCTCGATCTTGCGACCGTAGACGCCGCCCTTCTCATTGATGTAATTGAAGTAGGCCCGCATAGCAGGTCCGACCTTGTTATAACCTGGAGAAGCTGCGCCGCTTTGAGCGCTAGTCATTCCGAGAGTGATTGTGTCTTTGGTTACACCAGGAGTAGTTGCAGCCTGTGCTGATACTCCGGATGAAACGAGTCCTACGAGCGCAACAAGTGCAACGCCCACGCGAACTCGGTTCTTCAGTGCGCGAATCATGGATGTCCTTCCATTCGTGACTTTGATACATGCCAGCCCCAGGTTTTAGGGCCGCTTTGGGGCTCTGAGCCTATCCATCCCAAGGCCTATAAACCCAGTAAAGAGAGGCTTCGTTATCCAACCTTTACCCGAGAATCCACTGAGTATCGAGGCTTTTAGCCCTTTCGATGGCTCCGGTGGCGGAGCTTATGGAGCGCTTCCGAGGGCCCCTCGGGGGCTAGGGCAATGCTCAACAACAGAAGCGCGCTGACGATGATTCCCGGTAGGTAAGTAGCCACACCCAGTGAGGCCTCTTCGGTCCACATTTCAAAGATCGTCGGGATGATGACGATGATGAAGGCTCCACCGAGTGCGCCGGAGATATGAGAGATGCCGCCCAAGATTGCGCCAGTAAGTAGTAAGAAGGAGAGTGAAAGGGTAAATCCTGATGGCGAGACTAAACCAACTGTCGCGGAAAATGAAACACCAGCTAAACCTGCAAACCCGGAACTCACGGTGAACGCAAGCACTTTACTTCGCGCAGGATTGATTCCTGCGAGCGCTGCCGCTGTCTCATGTGCGCGCACTGCTCGCCATTCGCGACCCATTCCACTTGAAGTGAGATTAACCGCAATCACGACTGCGATAATTGCGCAAAGTGCACATATCCAAAACAACCACTTGTATGGTGAAACTGTGTCCGCATATTTTCCGGGCGCATATCCGATATCAAATGACAATCCCTGTTCGCCGCCCAGGATAGGAATTGCATTTGCTAGCGCAGGGATGCCTACTGCAAAAGCAAGAGTGGCACCGGCTAGATATGGTCCAGTCAATCTACCTGCAGATATTCCGATGATCGCTCCAAAGAGCGCTGCTGCGATGACTGCAATAAAAAAGGTTAACCAAATGGGCAGGCCAAACTCTTGTACAACAATTGCTGCGCTGTATGAACCAACAGCCATAAATGCACCTTGGCCCAAAGTGATCTGACCAGAGAATCCTGTTAACAGTACGATCGAAACGATCCCAACTAGATATGCAGCCACTTGCGCACCTTGGAAAATTCGATACTCATCGACAAAATTGCTCGCGACTAATAGCAACAGAGCAACGAATATTGCCAGCGTAATCCGCTTTCCGGTACTTGGTTTATGCACGACGTGCACCTCGCGCTCCCAAAATTCCTTGTGGTCTTACGAGCAAGATGACAATGAGTAGTACGAAAGCGGTCATGAATGTATACGAGCCACCTAAATACCCAGTGACGACCGAAAGACCAATACCAAGGGCAAGTCCGCCAAGTACCCCACCAATCAGGCTGTCGAGTCCGCCGATAACTGCAGCAGTGAAACCGAAGACAAGAAGTAGATCGAAAGAATTAGGAGCAATAAATGTCGTGGGAGCCACCAATACTCCAGCAAGTCCGCCAGCGCCACCTGCGAAGGCCCAGCCGAGGGTACGAATTCGACTGACGCGAATGCCCGAGAGCCTGGTGACCTCTGGCGCAAAAGCAGCAGCGCGCATGGAAAGTCCAAGACTCGTTCGCTGGAACACAAGCGCCGAAATCGACATTGCAACTACCACTGTGAGCAAGACAAAGAGATCAAATTGTGAAAATGGAATCTGATTACCGGCGATCGATATACCTTCACGTGAGAAAGCGGTGGGATATGGCTGATACTCCCCGCCCCAAATCAGACCCATCACACCCTGGAAGATTCCCAGTAATCCCAACATCGCAATGACTGGAGCAACAGTGGCCGTAGCGGCGGAGGTGGCTCGCTTGACGATGAAACGGACGACTACCACTTCGACAAATGCACCGACAATAACCCCAGCAAGAATCGCACAAATAAGTGCGAGCCAATAATTTCCCGCTGCTTTCTCAATAGATAGCCCCACGTAGGTAGAGAATGCCGCTTGACCAGCTTGAGCAAAATTCACTACTCGAGTACTTCGCCAGACCAAAATAAGTGCGAAAGCTATAAGACTATAGATTGCTCCGATGCTCACGCCTGCAATAAGGGTATTTATCAGATTCATCTAGTCACCTAATATCCCAAGTATGCGTGACGAAGCGCGGTGTCATTCATGATTGCCCTAGCGTCATCGGCAATCACTACCTGTCCTTGGTCAAGAACGATCCCTTGTGAGGCGATTCGAAGAGCGCTCATCGCATTCTGTTCGACTAGAAGAATGGTCATTCCTGAACTGCGCTGTAATTGAGCAAGCGTCTGAAATATCTGTTCAACTACAAGTGGAGCTAATCCCAGCGAAGGTTCATCAAGCAAGAGTAATTGTGGGCGCGCTACCAGTCCGCGACCAATCGCTAGCATCTGTCGTTCGCCGCCAGATAGCGTGTCGGCTCGTTGTTTTCTACGCTCGGCAAGTCGAGGGAAGAGCTCGTACACCTCGTCAATCGCTTCATTCACATCCGCTTTGTTTTTCCGTAATCGCCAGACTCCACCCAGAGCAAGATTCTCAAAGACCGTCAATTCAGTAACAACTGATCGTCCCTCTGGTACATGAACTATCCCTGCACGCACAATCTGTTCAGTCTGCAGGTGATCTATAGCTAACTCATCCCAAAGAATGTTGCCAGAAGTTGCGCGCTTTAATCCCGAAATTGTTCGAAGTAAGGTGGATTTCCCGGCTCCATTCGCACCGATTACTGCAGTGATAGAGCCTTTAGGCACATTGAAGGAGGCGCTAGCGATGGCACGAATTGCGCCATGATCAATCGTTAATCCCCGAACACGCAAGGTCATGGCCCACCTACCGCAGTACCAAGGTAGGCAGCAATGACTGCCGGATCGTTTCTGACTTTCTCGGCACTTCCACTGGAAATAACCTCACCAAAATCCAGAACATAGAGTCGGTCGCAAACTGCCATCACGACATCCATATGGTGCTCGACCAAAATAATGGAGCAATCTCGTCGCAGATTCTTGATAAGTTGGCCAAGCCACTCAATATCCTCTTTACCTAAACCACCCGCAGGTTCATCGAGCAGGAGAATCTTTGGCTCAGAGATTAATGCACGTGCAATCGCAACTCGTTTGGTTTCTGGATAGGCGAGAGTATCGGCTCTGCGATCAGCCAATCCACCTGCGTACACCCGTTCCAGCGCCAACATTGCCCGATTTCGGAGCGCGTTTTCATCTCTCGCTGTTCTTCCGAGAAGAGCCCTACCTAATCCTGCAGTTGCAAATTTGTATGCTCCAATCATCACATTCTCGAGCACAGTGAGATCTGCAAAAAGTCCAACCCCTTGTAAGGTCCGACTGATGCCATGCCCAACAAGTTGGTGAGGTTTTGGCCAACTTTCCACTTCGCCGAAGAGTGTGAATGAACCTGAGTCGGGCTTTACTAACCCAGAGATTGTGTTGAGCAATGTGGTCTTGCCGGCGCCATTGGGGCCAATCAGACCAACGATTTCATTTTCATGGAGATCAAGATAAACATCTTTCAGCGCTCGAAGTCCACCAAAGGTCACATTCACTTGAGCAACGCTCAACAGGGTGGACACGAATCACCTTCTCTCTTGCTCAAATTCGGAGAGGAAATTTCCCGAAGATTAGTATGTATTGAACTACCGTGCGACCCTGGGAATTCGCGCCCCTAGGCGCGAGAGAATCTCGTACGAGATTGTGCCGGCCGCCATGGCCCAATCATCAGCGGTGAGGCCGGTATCTGGGCCGAAAAAAATCGCACGGTCCCCAGCTTTTATTGATGTCTGCGCTCCCAAATCAACCGTAACTTGATCCATCGAAACTCGACCAATCAATGGATACCGGATGCCGCCAATAGTGCAGAGAAGTTCACTATCAAATCGACGTGGAATTCCATCTGCATAACCAAGAGGCAGTAGCGCAATGTACCGATCTTCCGGTAAGCGTGTTGTCGCTCCATATCCGATAGTGGCTCCCGCAGGAACTCGCTTCACCAGCGCGATGTCAGCGCTCAGTTCCATTACAGGTTTAACGCGAACGCGTTGTGTAGTGATTGCCCCTGGGATATATCCATAGATAAGTAGTCCAGCGCGCACCATATCAAAAGCAAAATTAGGGAAATGAACGATTGCTCCTGAGTTTGCTAGATGACGAATTCCTGGGTTAATACCTTCGCTCTCAAGGTATTCCAGGGCGCTGATAAATCGTGAATATTGATTGAGGTTCATCGGATTTTTAGGTTCATCTGCGCAGGCAAGGTGCGACCAGGTTCCCACAAGTTCGATTCGCTCTTCATCGAGCAACTCACCTAGCGCACTCACAAGTACAGGGAATTCATCCAACGCTCCACCACGGGTCATTCCGGTATCTACTTTGAGATGAATACGTGGCCTTACGCGAATTACCTCACTGGCAGAAATTATCGCCGACAATTGTTCGAGCGATGAAACAGATAGATCAATCGTAAACTCAAGTGCTCGTCTGAAATCCGTTGTCGGTGGGGTTAACCAGGCGAGAATGGGAGCAGTAATTCCTCCTTCACGGAGTTTGACTGCTTCATCGATAAAAGCGGTGCCTAGCCACGCAGCGCCACCGGTGAGCGCCGCTTGTGCAGAGGGAATCAGACCGTGTCCATAGGCATCTGCTTTGACCACGGCCATCAACGGCACTCCGGTTGCTTTGATGATTGATGAAGCATTTGCGCTTAATTGCTGATAATCGATTGTGGCCGCGAATATCTGCTCAGCCACGTGGATTCTCAATCACTATCATCGCAACAACTACAGGGCCATCATGCGAGATTGATAAATGAATCCGACCGCTTCCTGCACGTTGTTTAGCAATTCCAGTCAATACCATCTCAGGTGCACCATTATCAGCGCGAAGAATATTGACATCCTGCCACGCTAACCCTTCTGGAACACCGAGCGCTTTTGCTAGAGCCTCTTTTGCAGCAAACCTTCCGGCAAGGAAGGAGGGGTGTCGTTCTTCGGCGATTGAAAGTTCATACTCAGTAAATAGACGCTCGCGCAGACCAGGGGTACGTTCAAGTGACTCCGCGAATCGCGCAATCTCCACCACATCGACCCCTATTCCTTTAATCATGTGCGCTGCATCTGCCTTCCCTGCTCAACACGGCTCGAGGAGATCACCCGATCAATCGCAACAATCAATAAAAGAAGAGCCGCTCCAATACTGACCCCACCTACTAAATCTGAGAGCCAGTGGGTATTTCTAAATAGGGAGATGATCACGACCACAATTGTTGTCATTCCTACTGACCATATCGCTACCCGCGTTCGGAAGGTGCTAGGTGCGGCGTACTTGACAGCAAGGTACGCAAAAAGTCCCCAAGTCAAGATGGCATTAGATGCATGACCACTTGGGTATGACATGCCCCCGGCATCGAGCAAATCAATCTGAAGTTTTGGCTTGGTCCGCCCGAATTCTAATTTGGCAAGCCCAACTACTAAATTAAGTGCTAATAGAGAAACTATAGATAGATTGAGTGGGCGCCACGTCTTAAATTTTCGCCCTAGATAGATCGCGAGTGTCAACAGACACAAGGCAGTTAATCCTCGAAGTCCTAGGTGGTCCAAGTTATAAATGACCCAGTCAGCCCCATTGGGAAGCTCGGGTCGCTGCAACTTGGCAATCGTGGCATCGATATCAGTTAAAGGCCCACTATGTAGAACATCAACCGTTATGAGAATAAATATGCCCATCGCTATAGCGGCATTGCGAATATGCCACGAAGTTGAGCGTTTTAATTCTTCCACCGTTATTCGACCGTCACAGACTTGGCAAGATTCCTTGGTTGATCTACATCATATCCTCGAACAACGGCAGACTCATAGGCAAAAAGTTGTAAGGGTAAGACCGCCAGTAATGGCTGAAATAGCGTTGGTGCATCGGGAATTCGTATCGCTCGGGGCGAAGTTATCGACGTATCGTTCTCTGCTGTGATGATGATAGCCCGTGCTCCTCGAGCCTCTATTTCTTGCACATTGCTCACCATCTTGTCATGCAACGGACTATTGAGATTCGGCATGATCACTAATACAGGCGTACCCTCTTCTATAAGTGCAATTGGCCCATGTTTTAATTCGCCAGCAGCAAAACCTACGGCATGCATGTAGGCCAACTCTTTTAACTTAAGGGCCCCTTCGAGCGCTACTGGAAATCCAACATGACGACCAAGGAAGAGTATTGACTGTGCGCTTTTGAATTCGAGGGCAAGATCCTTCAACCGCTCCGAAGTTTCAAGATACCGCTCGATCTTCTCTGGTAACTCGCCTAACTCTTCGAGGATATCCCGAACTTCATCAATAAATTTGATTCCTCTTATCTCAGCGATGTAAAGACCTACTAAGTACGCGGCAACAATCTGGGTGAGAAAGGCCTTCGTGGATGCAACAGCAATCTCAGGTCCTGCTTGGGTATAGATCACACCATCAGATTCTCGAGGTATCGAAGCGCCATAGGTATTGCAGATTGAAATGACTTTTGCCCTCTGATCTTTGGCATGTCGAAGAGCCATCAACGTATCCATCGTTTCACCTGATTGTGAAATTGCAATTACCAGCGTGTTCCGTGTGATTATCGGATCGCGGTATCGAAATTCAGATGCTAATTCCACTTCGACAGGTAGTCGAGACCAATGTTCGATTCCATATTTGGCAATCATTCCCGCGTGATAGGCAGAACCACATCCGATAATTATCACCTTATCTATATCTCGGATCTCATCGTCACTCAATCTCACTTCATTTAATGTCAAATGGCCATTTTCATCCATTCGACCTAACAAACAATCGGCTACAGCTTTTGGTTGTTCCATAATCTCTTTCGCCATGAAATGGGGGAAACCATTCTTCTCTGCAGCACTTGCATCCCACGTAACCTGGAATTCACGCGGAGATTGGGTAACGCCGTTGAAATCGGAGATAGAGCAGGAGTCTGCCGTCAGAGTAACAACTTGATTCTGTCCGATTTCGAGAGCCCGTTTAGTGAAAGAGATAAATGCCGATACATCGGATGCAAGGAAGTTCTCTCCCTGACCTAATCCGACAACCAATGGTGAATTGCGACGTGCGCCAATGAGCACTCCCGGGGAATCTATTGCTATCGCCACGAGTGAAAAATTGCCGTGTAACCGTTGGCAGACTCGCTCCATCGCATCAGTGAGATCCGCGCTCTTTCCATACTCAATACCCAGAAGATGCGCTACTACCTCTGAATCGGTGTCAGAGGAGAAATAATGTCCAAGTCTCTCCAACTCCTCCTTCAACACCTGATAGTTCTCAATGATGCCATTGTGAATGATGGCAACTTTCTCCTCAGGATCTATATGAGGGTGAGCATTTCGATCGACTGGAGAGCCGTGTGTAGCCCACCTGGTATGACCAATTCCAACTTTGCCAGCAGGTAGTGGTTTCTTCTTTAAAGCCTCAACTAAGACTCCAAGTTTTCCTGCTCTCTTGGTTGTCGCAATCTTTCCACCAGAAAGAATGGAGATCCCCGCTGAGTCATAACCTCGATATTCAAGTCGGGCCAATCCCGATAGAAGCGCCGGTGTCGCATCGGAATTACCGATGTACCCAACGATTCCGCACATTTACTCCACCCCCTTTTTCTGTAATTGGTGCTATTGACTGTAGCGCGAACGAATTAAGGTGACTAGCGAGGTTACAACTTTCTCTGCTTGCGCAAGAGTCTTCGCTTCGGCCATCACTCGTACTAATTGCTCCGTACCCGAAGCTCTCACTAGAAGACGTCCACTTTCTCCCAACTCCCGCTCAGAGTCGCGTAGCGCTTCGGTAATTACCGAATCGGCCATTACCGCGTCCTTATTACTCACTGCGACATTAACCAAGATCTGCGGGAAACTTTCGAAAACATGGGAAATCTCTCCGGGACTAACTTCGCCCTTTGCAATGAGGGCAAGGAGTGTGAGCGCCGTTAAAATCCCGTCACCAGTGGTTGCTTGCTCTCTGATGATGATATGCCCTGATTGTTCACCCCCAAGAGATAACCCTGATTCGTTGAGTCGTTCGAGAACATATCGGTCACCTACCGCAGTGACTTCAACGGCAATCCCTGCGCTCGCCATTGCCTTGTGAAATCCAAGATTGCTCATGACCGTTGTGACTACCGTGGACTTCTTTAATCGATCTGATTTTGACATTGCGATGGCAAGAGTTGCAAGAACATGATCGCCATCGATAATTCCGCCATTTTGATCTACGAATAACGCACGGTCTGCATCGCCATCATGAGCTATGCCGATATCCGCACCACTTGTATGTACCAATTCCTGGAGCGCCTCGAGATGAGTTGAACCAACACCTGCATTGATATTGGCTCCATCTGGATTAACTCCAATTGCGTGTACAGATGCGCCAAGTTGCTCAAGAACTTGTGGCGCAATACCTGATGCTGCACCATGTGCACAATCGAGCGCGACTGCAAGCCCGTCGAGTCGGATATCTATCGCCCCGATCAAGTGCTGGGCATATCGTTTGATGGCCGTCGAATCATCAATGACTTCTCCGGATAGCCTGTTTAGGATTTCGCTTTCAGAATTGACCCAAGTTTCGATCTTTGTTTCCCATGAATCAGAAATCTTCATTCCATCGTCTCCGAAGATCTTGATGCCATTATCGGAGGCGGGGTTATGAGATGCGGTGATCATTACCGCCATCGCTACGCCGGGCTCAAGCGCAAGATATGCCAGACCTGGGGTGGGAATAACGCCGATTCGAACTACAGTGTGACCGCGCTTGATGAATCCAGCGACCAGCGCTCCTTCAAGAGCAAGGCCCGATGCCCTGGTGTCGCGTCCAATGATTATTTTCGAATGTTCTGGGATTAGTTGACCCGCGGCATAGGCAACGCGCTCTGCTAGTCGTTCAGTAAGAAATTCCCCATAGCGGCCACGTATTCCATCGGTACCAAATAGCGCCACACCCGCCATCGTATCGCGCGGGCTCTGCAATGCTTTGGAGATTAACGCTTGCTGTACTGCGAACGCTTACGGGCCTTCTTTAGGCCGTATTTCTTCCGTTCGATTACACGTGCATCACGTGTCAAGAAGCCAGCTTTTTTAAGCGCTGGGCGATGGGCATCTGCGTCGATTGCGTTGAGCGCTCGCGCAACACCAAGACGTAGAGCGCCAGCTTGACCGGATACTCCACCGCCATTGATTAATGCGA
>SYAM01000073.1 GCA_005787645.1 Actinomycetota bacterium
CGGAAACATCGTGTAGTGCGTATTTGTCGATTGCCTGCTCGACGAGAGAGGGAGCAATCTTTCCTTCAAGAGCAAGCCGTGCCAACGTAGCTACGACGATCGATTCTGCATCGACTCGGAAATGGCGACGGAGCGCCCCGCGCGTATCGGAGAGACCGAAGCCATCGGTGCCAAGTGAAGTGAAACGAGCGCCAAGCCATGGTGCGATCTGATCCTGGACGCTTCGCATGAAATCGCTCACCGCCACAATCGGACCGTGAGTACTCTCGAGTTTTTGGGTTATGTATGCCTTCTCTAGGTTCTGCGGATGCATCATGTTGTGGCGATCTACGGTTAAGCCATCACGGCGCAACTCATTCCATGAGGTGACTGACCAGATGTCAGCACTCACTTTCCAATCATTGAGCAATAGCTCTTGTGCTTTGAGCGCCCAGTTGACAGCAACTCCTGAAGCCAAAATCTGCGCTCGCTGTTCACCGCCATCTGCCCCAGCCTTTAAGTGATAGATACCTTTGAGCAGCCCTTCTACATCAAGGTTCTCTGGCTCTGCGGGTTGTACATATGGCTCGTTATACATAGTGAGGTAGTAATAGATGTTCTCACTATTCTCGCCATACATGCGCTTGATGCCATCTTTGATGATGTGGCCGACTTCGTAAGCGAATGCTGGGTCATATGCGATGACTGCGGGATTCGTTGAGGCGAGTAGATGTGAGTGACCGTCTTCGTGTTGGAGGCCTTCGCCATTGAGTGTGGTGCGTCCTGCGGTTGCGCCCAAGACAAAACCACGGACAAGTTGATCGGCTGCTGCCCAGAATGAATCACCAGTTCGTTGGAAGCCGAACATCGAGTAGAAGATATAGATCGGAATCATCGGTTCGTTATGTGTGGAGTAAGAACTTCCTACTGCAGTAAACGATGCCACTGATCCCGCTTCGTTGATTCCTTCGTGGAGAATTACACCGGAAGTTGATTCTTTGTACGAGAGCATCAATTCGCGGTCGACTGCGGTGTACTTCTGGCCATGTGGTGAATAGATCTTCATCGTCGGAAAGAGTGAATCCATTCCGAAGGTGCGCGCCTCATCGGGGATGATCGGGACGATTCGTGGGCCGATGCCTGGGTCCTTAGCGAGGTCCTTGAGAAGGCGTACGAAGGCCATCGTGGTTGCAACCGCTTGATGGCCAGAGCCGCGCTTAGCGCTTTCGAAGGCGGATTCGGCGGGGGCAGGCAGTGGGCGCGAAGTGGAGCGCCGGGTAGGCAGAAAACCACCGAGGGCGCGTCTGCGCTCCATGAGGTACTGATGCTCGGGTGAGTCTTTGGAGAAAGAAAGGTATGGCGGTAGGTAGGGATCTAACTCTTCATCTTTGATAGGAAGGAGTAAGCGATCGCGGAACTCCTTGAGATCCTCTGCGGTCATCTTCTTCATCTGGTGTGTTGCATTGCGACCTTCGAAATGTGAGCCGAGCGTCCAACCTTTGATGGTCTTGGCGAGGATTACCGTTGGTTGTCCGGTGTGGGTAGTCGCGGCTTGGTAAGCAGCGTAGAGCTTTCGGTAATCGTGGCCACCGCGCTTGAGATTCCAGATCTTCTCATCACTCCAGTCGGCGACCATCGCAGAGGTGCGTGGATCTTTGCCGAAGAAGTGCTGGCGGATGAATCCACCATCTTCTGCTTTGTAGGTTTGGAAGTCACCATCGAGCGTGGTGTTCATGATCTTGACGAGCACACCTTCGCGATCTTGGGCGAGGAGTTCATCCCACTCGCGACCCCAGACCACTTTGATGACATTCCAACCAGCGCCGCCGAAGAGTGATTCCAACTCTTGGATGATTTTTCCATTGCCGCGCACTGGACCATCAAGACGTTGTAAGTTGCAGTTCACAACGAAAGTTAAATTATCGAGTTGCTCACGCGCAGCCAGGGAGAGTGCGCTGATGCTCTCTGGTTCGTCGATTTCGCCATCTCCAAGGAATGCCCATACGCGTTGTTCGCTTGTATCTTTGATGCCTCGGTTATGTAAGTACCGATTAAATCGCGCTTGATAGATTGCATTGAGCGGACCAAGCCCCATCGAGACGGTGGGGAATTGCCAGAACTCTGGCATAAGACGCGGATGTGGGTATGACGAGAGTCCACCACCTGCATGGGAAAGTTCTTGTCGGAATCCATCCATCTGTTCTTCGGTTAAACGTCCTTCAACAAAGGCGCGACCGTAGACACCAGGGGATGCATGTCCTTGGAAGAAGACTTGATCGCCACCACCAGGATGCTCGGGACCGCGGAAGAAGTGATTAAAGCCCACTTCGTAGAGTGATGCTGAGGATGCATAGGTAGAGATGTGTCCGCCAACTCCAACGCCGGGGCGTTGTGCGCGATGGACTGTGATTGCGGCGTTCCATCGGATGTATGCGCGGATGCGACGCTCTAGATATTCATCCCCAGGAAATTCAGGTTCGCGATCTGGTGGGATGGTGTTGATGTAATCAGTGGTACGAAGTGATGCGACGCCGACGCCATTTTCGCGGGCGCGTTGCAACATGCTCAATAAGAGGTAGCGGACACGTTCTGGGCCATCACTCTTGAGTGCGGCATCGAGGGATTGGTGCCATTCGGCGGTCTCTTCAGGGTCGCTATCGACCAGTTGATCAATCAACTGGATATCGGTGTCTTTGGGGAGCTCCCGAGACATGTCCCTCCCTGCTCTGGTCGAGTATGGCCTTCCCTGTAGCCCCTTATCTTCCCCCTTTACCCCTCAGGTTCATAATCGAGTGGTGATTGCCCCCTCTTGCCAACCTTCCTCTTTGGTAGTGGGATTAAGGCAGGTTCTCTGGTCAAGGGTTGACTGGAGCGTTGTGAAGGTTTGTAGGAAGGGAAGTGAGTGAGCAGCACAGGAATGGCTGCCCGGCTAGGAATAAAGCCGGGAGATGTGATCCTAGAGAGCGGAAAGCGCGCAGACGCTGACGAGGCTCTCAGGAGTGAGATTTTTACTGCGGCTGGCAGTGAACCAGTTGGCGATGGTGCACAAGAGGTTGTTGATGTTGTTCTGCTCTGGTGGCGCGAAGATGATGGCGATCTCGTTGATGGTTTAGTGGATTCACTTACCTTTCTTGATGCTCATGGTGTGATTTGGTTGTTGACGCCGAAGATGGGTCGGGCTGGCCATGTCGAACCGAGTGATATTCAAGAGAGCGCGCAAACTGCTGGGCTTGCGCAAACATCCACTTTTGCTGCGAGTGCTGATTGGAGTGCGACCAAGTTGACTGCTCCAAAAGGCGGACGGCGCTAAAACCCTACATACTTACCTACTTGAGTGAGTAGATCTAAAGGAGAAATCATGTCGACACCTGCAGTTGGAACTATGGCCCCAGAGTTTGAATTAACAAACCAACATGGCGAGAAGGTTTCACTCGCCTCATTCCGTGGCAAGAAGAATGTGGTCATAATCTTCTATCCATTTGCTTTCTCCGGAATCTGCACTGGCGAACTCTGTTCTCTTCGCGATGATCTCAGCGCATTTCAAAACGAGAATGTGGAGTTACTTGCAATCTCGTGTGATCCGATGTTTAGTCTCAAGGCGTTCGCGGAGCACGAAGGATATAAATTCTCGCTCCTTGCAGACTTCTGGCCACATGGTGAAGTCGCTACAGCGTACGGCGTTTTCCTTGCTGAACGCGGCATGGCATCTCGTGGCACATTCATCATCGACAAGAGCGGCGCGATCGCGTGGAGCGTTCTTAATGGGCCTGGCGAAGCGCGTGATGTTGCAGCGTATAAGGCAGCACTAGCAAAGCTCTAGTTTGCGAGGCGTTTTTATAGGTTAGACTTACGCTTGTTGCTTTACTGGGTGGTTAGCTCAGCGGTAGAGCGCCTCGCTTACACCGAGGATGTCGGGGGTTCGAAACCCTCACCGCCCACAATTCGTCGGGGAATTCCCACTAGAGAACAACGAAATTTTGGCAGAACTTAACGCCAGGCTTGATACTCCTTCATTA
>SYAM01000074.1 GCA_005787645.1 Actinomycetota bacterium
ATATAGCAATCTATGTCTCCTCGGGCGAATTAGATTTGGGTATCACTGGTGAGGATTTATTAATAGATTCTGGTGTACATGCCAATATTGTTTTAAAATTAGGTTTTGGCAAGTCAACCTTTAGATTTGCACTTCCCGCCTCGGCTCCTAAGACTGCTACAGTCAAAGACCTCGATGGCAAAAGGATTGCAACGGCATATCCAGGAATCTTGGCAAAAGCGTTAGAGGATTCGAAGGTAAAAGCCGTGATTGTCCCTCTCGATGGCGCAGTGGAGAGTTCAATCAAGCTGGGAGTTGCTGACGCTATTGCAGATGTAGTCTCTACAGGCACCACTCTCCGACAGGCAGGTTTGGCAGTGATCGGAGAACCGATCCTAGAGAGCGAAGCGGTTCTTATCAGCGCTAAAGAAGAGAGTGAAGAGTCGGCAAATCTTATTCGTCGGATGAGCGGCGTCATAATTGCTCGACAATATGTTTTGATGGATTACGACATCAAAAGCGATTTGATTGATCAAGCATGTGCAATTACACCTGGATTCGAATCGCCGACAATATCGCCGCTACGTACGGAAGGGTGGGCTGCTGTTCGGGCAATGGTGCCGCGAAAGAACGCACAGCGAGTTATGGACGATCTCTGGGCTTTAGGGGCACGGGGAATCTTGGTGACTGATATCCACGCCTGTCGTCTCTGATCTACTGAGCGACTTCGTTTCGAGGTATACCTAGAAGATATAACACAGTGTCCAAATATGGGGTATTTACCGAAGTGTCAGCAGATTCGCGAACCAGAGGTTTTGCGTTGAAGGCGACGCCTAAACCGGCTAACGCGATCATATCCAAATCGTTAGCCCCATCACCTATTGCGACTGTATCGGCAAGGTCAACATCGGCAAGCACTGCAAATTCTCGGAGCGCCGCTGCCTTACCGGCTCGGTCGATAATCTCACCAAGGACCCTTCCGGTGAGCTTCCCATCGATAATCTCGAGCCTATTTGCTGCCATGAAATCGATACCCAACTCATCTGCGATGGGCTTGATGACTTCAATGAATCCTCCAGAGACGATACCAACTTTGTGATGCAACTTCTTGAGAGTGCGAATCAAAGTTCGTGCACCTGGCGTGAGAGTGATCTGTTTTCTTACTTCGTCAATTACCGCGACCGGCAATCCTTCAAGAAGGGAGACTCGTTCAGTGAGTGCTTGTGCGAAATCCAACTCTCCATTCATTGCGCGATGGGTGATCTCTCTGACTCGATCTTCGACATTCGCTTGGGCAGCGAGTAACTCAATAACTTCCTGTTGAATCAACGTCGAATCAACATCTAGCACCACTAGTTTCTTAGCCCGACGTTGTAATCCTCCAGATTGGACGCCTATATCGACAGGCGATTGGTTGGATAATAAAGCTAGAGGTTTCTTGATTCGCTCGACCGCAACATTTGAGACTAGTAATTCAAGTGCGGTTACGGGGTAATGAGCGATTCTAAAGATTCTCTCGATGTTGCCGCCAGACTCACGAACGATTCCCGCGATCTTTCCTAAAGTGCCAGCAGTTAATTCCTGTCCCATAACGGTGATGTGCACTGAGGATTTCTCAGATTCTCCTGGCTCCGGCTGGTGATCTCCCTCTTGCGCACGAAATTCCAGGCCATGCTCTTGGGCGCAGGTGCTGAGCGCATCCAAGGCCAGTGAGCGAGAAGATGCCTCGATTTCCAGCGCCAGCGTCAAAATCAAATGGCCGTGAATGATGACCTGCTCCATATCGGAGATGACATGGGCCAATTGGATCGCATCTAGACTCTCAAGAAGCGCTTCCGTGATTCCTGGCCTATCCATGCCACTGACAATCACCAGTGTGCTCATGGCTCAAGGTTATCTTTCGCCACCCCATCCAAGAGCCAGGTTCTAGAAGCGACTTTCACTCCACCTCGTGCGGTAGGTTCTCCGTTTGTGTCAGTGCTCAATTTCGCCCAGGTGACCCTCCGCAGAGGAGTAAAGGAGATCCTCCATCCGTTGGATTGGCGCGTGGAGGCGGGGCAACGATGGGTGATTCTCGGCCCCAACGGGGCCGGAAAGACCACATTGATACAAATTGCAGCGATCTTGCTCCACCCAACATCAGGTAGCGCGGAAATCCTTGATGAGAGATTAGGGCGAGTAGATATCTTCGAATTGCGTCCACGAATTGGTCTGGCCAGCGCAGCGCTCTCGGATCGAATCCCTCCAGATGAGCGTGCCGTCGATGTGGTGATGACTGCTGCATACGCGGTTACTGGGAGGTGGCGCGAGATATATGACTTGTGGGATGAATCGCGTGCTCTAGCCTTGCTTGATCAATTCGGGGTGGGGGATCGTAAAGATCAATTGTTCTACACGATGAGCGAGGGAGAGCGTAAGCGAGTGCAGATAGCACGAGCGCTCATGCCCGATCCAGAACTTCTCATTCTTGATGAACCGGCAGCAGGACTAGATCTTGGTGCGCGCGAAGATCTCGTGCGGCGGCTCTCCACGTTAGCTCTAGATCCTTCCTCTCCAACGAGCATATTGGTCACCCACCATGTCGAGGAGATTCCTTTTGGTACTACCCACGCATTACTCATGCGAGAGGGGCGAATCGTGGCCGCAGGACCCATTATGAGCACCCTTAACCCTGATTCACTATCGGCAACTTTTGGAATCCCCATTTCACTTGCATACGATGGTCAACGTTGGTTTGCCCGAGCGTAATCTCTGAACGTGCATGCCAGTTGGGAACCAGTAATAGCGCCCCATCGCGCTCTCATTTATTCTTTACTTGACCAACTATCTACTCAAGAATATTTACCAGAACGTAAACAGATCTTTCGTGCCTTGGAACTGCCCGTGGAAAAAGTGCGTGTAATCATTTTAGGTCAAGATCCTTATCCAACTAGGGGTATGGCTGAGGGATTGGCTTTCTCCGTGCCTGAAGATATTAAGAGGATTCCCCCCTCCTTGCACAATATCTTTTCTGAGTATGTAAGTGACCTTGGGCTTCCTCGACCAGATTCCGGTCATCTGGGTAAATGGGTTGATGCAGGCGTTCTCCTACTCAATCGCGTGTTGACGGTTACTCCCGGGGCGCCCCTATCGCATCAGGGTTTAGGTTGGGAGTGGGTCACTGATTCGCTCATGGAGATATTTGCAGACTCCTCACCCTCAATTCCCATAATTTGCTGGGGTAGAGCGGCTCGAGTCGCTGCCGAAAAGAGCGGCTTTTCTCACTCTGCTATTTTCGCTTCGCCACACCCTTCGCCACTCTCTGCGTATCGCGGTTTCTTAGGCTCTCGACCTTTTAGCTCTGTAAACAATTACTTGGTGAATGTTGGCCTTACTCCAATTGATTGGAGACTATAAAAAATCCCCAGTGCCACCATTTGGAGTGGCACTGGGGATTTTCTGATTACCTATTTAGTTCTCATTACTTCTCACGACTTACTAGCCAATCCATGAACGAATTGGAGAGCTGAGGAAGTAGACCATGAAGAGCAAAGAGACGACCCAAAGCAACGGGTGGACATCCTTGCTACGACCTTGTACCGCACGAATCACTACGTGAGAGACAAAGCCAGCTCCGATGCCTACAGAGATGTTGTATGAGAAAGGCATCAAGATGATTGTTAAGAAGGCAGGAATACCAATTCCTAGATCTTGCCAATCGATTGATTTCACTTGCGCCATCATCAGGAAGCCGACCACCAAGAGCGCTGGTGTTGCTGCCTCATAGGGGATCACCGCTACCAAAGGAGCAAGGAAAGTAGTAAGGAGGAAGCAGATACCGGTGACGATTGAGGCCAAGCCGGTTCGAGCACCTTCGCCGACGCCTGATGCGGATTCGATGTACGAGGTGTTCGAGGAGACGCCTGCGGCGCCACCTGCTGCGGCAGCAATCGAATCTACGATCAGAATCTTATTCGCACTCTGCACATTGCCTTCAGAGTCGGTGAGCCCGGCTTGGTTACCGATCGCAGTCATCGTTCCCATGGTGTCGAAGAAGTCAGCCAAGAGAAGTGTGAAGACCAAAAGAAGCGCTGCAAGGAATCCAGTTTTGGCGTTGGTAAATGCGCCAAAGATATCTTCGAAGCCTAGTCCGAGCGTGTCAAAGCGCGGGGTCGCTACGAGGCTATCGGGAATCATTGGCGTATTAAGTCCCCAACCACGTGGATTAGATTCTGTTGGGCTGACGAAACTGTTTCCAACCTTGAATGCATTTTCAAGGATGACTGCGAGAATTGTGGAGACGACGATTCCGATGAGAATCGCGCCCTTGACCTTACGCACCATCAGAATGATGGTCAGGAACAAGCCAAGAGCAAAGACCACAATTGGCCAACCAACGAGTTGACCCCCATCACCGAGCTCGAGCGGCACTGCCGAGGGCTTGGAATTGGTACTTCCCCACACTACGTTTGGGGTGCGACGGACAAAGCCGGCGTCGACCAACCCAATGAGCGCTATGAAAAGGCCGATACCAACCGAGATGGCCACCTTCAAAGGCGAAGGTATTGCCTTGAAAACCGCGACACGGAATCCAGTGAGAACCAAGATCAGAATCACGATGCCTTCGATGAGAACTAAGCCCATTGCCTGTGCCCAGGTTGAGTTCTTCGCAATAGAAACTGCCACAAAGGTGTTTAGACCTAGACCAGTGGCTAAAGCTAATGGGAAGTTTGCTACTGCCCCCATAAGGATGGTCAGAAGCCCAGCGATGAGCGCGGTACCCGCGGCAACGATGACGATGGCGTTAGTTCGATCTCCGCCACCAATGAACTGACCAGCACCATCTGTTGTAGCAAGAATCAAGGGGTTTAGCGCCACGATGTATGCCATCGTAAAGAATGTGACTAAGCCACCTCGAATCTCTTGTCCAACAGAGGATTTGCGTTCGGATATCTTGAATAACGATTCGAGCATGTATCCCTCTCAACTATTTTGGTCTCGGGGGTGTTTACGACCCCGCCACGAAATGACGGCTCGTGATACCGAAGGAAGAACTCAAACGTACCCCCAGGCTCAGCCAATTTTCAGTTACTGGGGAGTATTTCGGGTCAGGTGTCTGACCAAGGTCAGCCAGAGGGCAATGGAGGCTCCAATACCCAATGCAAATGCGAGGGTGCCGATCCCCACTCGTCCGCCTAAGAACCACCCCAGGGCAAGGACCGATCCCTCGATTGACGCGCGAACACGCGCCACCGAGAGCCCGCTGGAGTAGTGAATAGCGGTCATCAACCCATCGCGGGGGCCGGGTCCCAAGCCACAGGTGAGGTAGAGAGCTGAACCTGCGCCAACGAGCGCAATGCCAAGTAGTACGAGCGCGATTCGCAGCGCAAGATTCTCTGGCACCGGAGTCCATGCAACGGTGAGATCAATGGCTATAGCGATGACGAGGATGTTGGCTACCGTTCCCACTCCTGGACGCTGTTTGAAGGGAATCCAGAGAAGAAGTACTGCGCTAGAAACTAGAAAAGTTGCCCAACCAATCGCAATGTCCAAACGAAGTGAAAGGCCCTGAGCAAGAACGCTCCATGGAGCATTACCCAGTTGGCTTGCGATCAAAAGTCCATCCCCGACACCAAAGATGATGAGCCCAAGGGTCAAGATCAGAGATCGAGATGGGGAGAGTTGCCACTGATGGCTTGCCCGCCACGGCGTATTCGGAATCGAATGGGAAAAGAACCTGCGCACCTTCTCAAGCGTAGTCGCGTACCCTATGAAGGTGAAATCACTTGAAGTTTCGTATTTCCAATCGATTCTCACCGGAATTCTTCAGGGCTTCTCCGAGTTGTTTCCTATTTCCAGCCTTGGGCACTCTGTCTTGGTGCCTGCATGGATTGGAGGAAGTTGGGAAGAGTTCCTCACCAATGAAACTTCCGGGGAGTCACCTTATTTGTTGATGATTATCGCCCTACATCTTGCCAGTTCACTTACCTTGCTCTGGTTCTTCCGTGACCGATGGCTCGTACTGATTAAGGCATTCTTTACCAGCATGAAGAATAGAAGAGTTTCAAATGCTTCAGAGCAACTAATCTGGAAGATAATCCTGGCAACCATTCCGGTAGGCGTACTAGGAGTTCTCTTCCAAGACCAAGTTGGTGAACTTTTCAGTGATCCTTATGCTGTAGGGGCATTCCTCTTTCTCAACGGTTTACTACTAGTCACCATTGAAGTCTACAAAAAATCACGAATTGCCAGGGAGCTTGCCGATACGGAAAAAATTGGAAATGGCCAAGCCTTGGTTATAGGAATCGCACAATCAGCTGCGCTCTTTCCAGGAATTAGTCGCTTTGGGATCACGATGTCAGCAGGATTGGCTCGAGGACTATCCCATTCGGCAGCATCGGATTTTGCTTTTCTTATCGCTACACCAGTGATTATCGGTGCGAGTATTTTGAAACTCCCAAAACTCTTCGATCCGGAGATATCTCACATTCTAGGACCAGTTCTTATTGGTTCATTTGTCTCAGCGATCTGCACCTACCTCTCTATCGCTTTCTTAGTTCGTTGGTTTAAAACGCACACCCTCTATCCTTTCGCAATTTACTCTCTGATAATCGGCGCTCTCTCTTTTTGGCGATTCTCATGATTGGCACGTTGGTTAATGTTTTAACAATTATCTTAGGAACCTTCATTGGAGTGGCGGTTGGATCTAAGATTCCCAATAAGACGCGAACTCTCATCACCGATGCGCTTGGTCTGGTCACCTTCATAAGTGGCGCGAGCGCATGTACTGCTCTCTGGAATAGTTCATATGTGAAGGCAGTAGGTTCAGGCAAGCCGATCTTGATCACGCTCGGTGCATTACTCATTGGCGGAGTACTTGGATCCCTGCTTCGAATAGAAGAGCGACTAGACAGAGTGGGAGAGGTTCTCAAGCGCCGTTTTGCTCGTGAAGGTGACTCGGATTTCGTTACCGGCTTCGTGACTGCTTCGCTGATCTTTGTTATCGGGCCGATGGCTATTTTGGGAAGCATCAGCGATGGATTAGGTAACGGGAATGAATTGTTGAT
>SYAM01000075.1 GCA_005787645.1 Actinomycetota bacterium
CTCTCGGGGAGTGCATCAAGATGGAATTCGATTGTCGGCACTACTCGCAAGCCCAGCTCACGACCGAGCGCGGAACGAATTACTCCCTTGGCGCTTTCAAGTGCTGCAGCAGAATTCTTTCGCTCTTTTTCATCACCCAAGACCGTGTAGAAAATTGAGGCGTTCTGCAGATCTCCAGTGACACGTACATCAGTTATCGTCACAAAACCCAATCGAGGGTCTTTGATCTTGCCTTCGCAGGCGGCGGCGACGATCTCTTTGATTCGATCTGCAACCTTACGGGTACGAAATGAACGAGTGGCTCTGACCATTAGGCACGCTTCTTCTCGCGCATCTCGTAAACCTCGATGATGTCACCACTCCTGATGTCGTTGTAGGAACCCAATCCGATTCCGCACTCGAAGCCTTCTTTAACTTCAGTGGCATCATCTTTGAACCGCTTCAACGAGGCGATGGTCAGATTGTTGCCATGAACTGTTCCCTCACGAAGGACTCGAGCCTTTGCATTGCGTCGGATGAGTCCATCTTTGACCATGGAGCCAGCGATATTTCCAAATTTGCTCGACTTGAAGACTTCGCGAACTTCGGCAGAGCCCAGAACGACCTCTTCGAACTCCGGCTTGAGTAGTCCCTTCAGGGCCTTCTCTACCTCTTCGATTGCTTCATAGATAACTGAATAGAAGCGAACTTCGACGCCTTCACGATCGGCGAAGATCGCAGTTTGCGGCTCAGGTTTGACGTTAAATCCAATAACTACCGCTGAGGATGCTGATGCCAGAGTTATATCGCTCTTTGTGATTGCGCCCACGCCACGATGGATGACACGTAGATCTACTTCAGCGCCAACATCAAGTTGCACCAGCGCATCTTCGAGCGCTTCTACTGAACCAGCGACATCTCCCTTGATGAGGAGATTGAGCGTGGTGACCTTAGATTGCTCAAGGAAGTCTTCGAGGGAGACTTTCTTTCGCGCTTTAGCAAGCGCTGCATGGCGTTCGACTGCTTGTCGCTTTTCAGCGATTTGGCGAGCCGTGCGATCTTCATCAGCAACGAGAAATGCATCACCAGCATCTGGAACAGAGGTGAACCCGAGCACTTGAACTGGACGTGACGGACCAGCAGCATCAACGTTCTCACCATGCTCATCGAGCATTGCACGAACTCGACCAAAGGCGCCACCAGCAACGATTGCATCTCCCACGTGAAGAGTTCCTCGTTGAACTAACACTGTTGCAACTGCGCCACGTCCTTTATCAAGATGGGCTTCAATTGCCACTCCACGCGCCTCACCTGCGGCGAGCGCACGAAGATCGATTGCTGCATCAGCGGTGAGCAAAATTGAATCAACAAGTTCAGTAAGTCCCTTGCCAGTCTTCGCTGAGACGTCGACGAATAACGTGGTACCGCCGTACTCCTCTGTGATGAGGTTGTACTCAGTCAGTTGCTGCCTAATCTTCTGCGGATTGGCACCCTCTTTATCAATCTTATTTACTGCGACGACAATTGGAACATTGGCTGCTTGCGCATGGTTGAGCGCTTCAATCGTCTGCGGCATCACTCCATCATCTGCAGCGACAACAAGCACTGCGATATCAGTGACTTTCGCACCTCGAGCACGCATGGCGGTGAATGCTTCGTGGCCCGGGGTGTCAATAAAAGTGATAGCGCGTTCTAGACCATTATGCTCACGATGGATTTGATAGGCGCCAATGTGCTGTGTGATTCCACCAGCCTCGTCTTTTGCCACTTCGCTCTTGCGTAGCGCATCTAAGAGAAGAGTCTTTCCATGATCCACATGTCCCATTACCGTGACTACGGGTGGTCGTGAAGTGAGTTGCTCTTCTTCAATTCCAGATAATTCAGCATCTAGGTCAATATCGAAATCCTCGAGCAATTCACGATCTTCATCTTCTGGGCTGACTATTTGAATGTCATACCCCAGTTCAGATCCAAGAATGGCAAATGTGTCATCGTCAACCGATTGCGTTGCTGTGACCATCTCACCAAGATGGAATAGCGCAGATACGAGCGCTGCTGCATCGGCATTGATCTTCTCAGCAAAGTCCATCAGCGTTGCGCCGCGACGCATTCGAATTACCGTTGTGCCATCACCACGTGGGATGACAGCGCCACCAAGAGTGGGTGCTCGTAAATTATCGATCTCTTCACGGCGAGTCTTTCGAGATTTCTGTTGGCGATTGGTCTTCCCACCTTTTCCACCGCGACCAAATGCCCCGCGCGTTTGACCTGGACCGCCACCGCGTGACCCTGGTCCACCGGGACCGCTCGTTCCGCCGGGGCCTCCGGGGCCACCTGGGCCGCCTGGGCGATTACCGCTAAAACCAGTTCCGGTGCGCGCTCCACCGCCAGCATAGTTACCGCCACCTGTACCACCTCGACCTGGAGCTCCATCACGTGGCGGGAAAGGTCGACCACTAGGAACAGAACCTGGTCGTTGTCCAAATCCAGGGCGCGCTCCAGGTTGTCCAGGTCGAATAGGTGCACCAGGGCCTGCTGGTCGTGGACCACCAGGACGACCACCATCAGATGGCATAAACGGATTATTTCCACCGCGACTTGGTCGTGGCGTCGCTGGTCGCGGACCACCAGGAGATGCAAAAGGATTATTTCCTGGACGGGCTTGTGGAGGCCTAGGAATGTCTGTTGCTGGGGCAGTCGGGAAATTTGTTGGCGCAATAGTCGGTGGCGTACTTGGAGGTGCGGGTTTTACCGGCAGAACATCGGAAGGAGATGCCGCTGCACTCTGCGCAAGATCCTGCAAATGTGGTGGAACGAGCGGACCTAATTCGGCCAACAACGCGGAAATTTCATCTGCGCTCGGAGCGCCATGGCTCTTATCACCCTTTGATGCACTGGCTTTCTTCGCACTTTTCTTCGAGGCGCTTTTCTTCGCCGGTGCTTCGCTCGCGCTATCAGGTGCAGTGGTCGCATTTGGGTAGAGGTCACGAACTCGACGAACTACCGGTGGCTCAAGGGTCGAAGAGGCAGACTTAACAAACTCGCCCATCTCTTGCAATTTAGTGAGTAGCGCTTTGCTCTCTAAACCGAGCTCTTTAGCGAGCTCATAAACGCGGACCTTAGCCACACTTCTCCCTCTAGTTTGTGGCTAGGCGCGTATTAAACGCGCGTCGCCGCTATTGCCTTCTCATTTCAGTCGAACTACAACAGCGCTCGAGTAGAACGCAGATGAGATGGTTTTCATGGTCTCTAGCCTACCTCATCGGGATGGATATCAATCCGCCAGCCCGTTAATCGAGCAGCCAAACGCGCATTTTGGCCATCTTTTCCGATAGCCAGCGAGAGTTGAAAGTCTGGGACGACAACTTTGGCCTGCTTGCGCTCTGGGTCGACCACTTCACAACTGGTCACTCGAGAGGGCGCTAGCGCAGCAGCGATGAAAGTGGTGGGATCTTCTGACCAATCGACGATGTCAATCTTCTCTCCACGCAATTCATTCATCACAGCCTGAACGCGCGCTCCCATAGGACCGATACATGAACCTTTCGGATTCACTCCAGCGCGATGTGCTCGCACTGCCATTTTGGTGCGTGCACCTGCTTCGCGTGCAATACCCATGATTTCAACTACGCCATTTACTAACTCAGGAACCTCCAGAGCAAAAAGTTTCTTAATCAGATTGGGATGGGTTCGTGAAAGAACAATCTCTGGTCCCTTATTCCCTTGGCGGACATCCACAATCAGCGCTTTGACCCGATCGCCATGCACAAAGGTCTCGCTCGGCACCTGTTCTTGTAACGGGATTTTTCCCTCAACTGGTCCAATATTCACCAGAATCACTTTGTTATCGCGTCCTTGCTGAACTACTCCCGATACCAAGTCACCAATATTGGTAGAGAACTCTTGAACTATCTCAGCATCTTTAACCTCGCGGAGTTTACCTTTTAGAGTCTTTCTGATAACTCCAGTTGCGATTCGAGGGAACTCGGGTGGACCGATGACAGGTAACTCCTCATCATTGACAACTTTGTACAGAGTAACTTCGCCACTCGTGCGATTCATTCGAGAGCAGACCCCTGGCTCTGCCTCTTGTAATTCGCTGTAACGCTCATCAATTGCCGACTCAATATTCTTGATTAGATCTTCGAGCGCCAAACCGTTTGCTTGGGCAAGGATTGTCAGCGATGGAATATCGACTGTCATTTGAATTCGATCTCAATCTGGGCGCGAGTGATATCTGCATAAAGCAATGGTGTGAGATCACCTTTCTTGGACTCAATCTGTACAGCTTGCTCATCTGAACTGCTAATTCGCCCCGTCACTTTCTCGCCAGATTTCTTGACCAGTGCAACCAAGCGACCTTGATTCTTTGCCCAATGTCGAGGCAATGTGAGCGGGAAATCCACGCCGGGAGAGGAGACTTCCAGAGTAAAGGCTTTGTCACCCAACAGCGCAACCGTGTCCAAGATGGCAGAGATTGGCTTAGTAACCGCGGTTACTTCATCAAGAGAGAGTGGGGTTTGGGGATTTAAAGAATCCACGAGCACGCGAATCACACGATGTTTGCCAGCGGTGGTTATTTGTAGCGCCTCAAGGAAGAGATTTGCCTCTAAAACAATGGGCGCAATTGCCTCTTTGATAGCACTATCGACTGAGGTCATTTCACTCTCTCCCTATGAAGTTATGGGAGAAGCCTACCGCACTCTAGAGCGAGTTAACTACCGCTTGAATCTCAGCGATTGCGCTCGATAGCGACACTTCATTTTTCGTATTTGTCCAGCGGTTACGGACTTCGATTACTCCATTTGCCAAACCTTTGCCAACGACAACGATAACGGGTATGCCAATCAATTCTGCATCTTTGAATTTCACACCAGCGCTGGGATCTCTCCGATCATCGACGAGCGTGCGCAGACCTGCGCGCTCCAGTTCACTGCCGATTTCGAGAGCTTTTGCAAACGGTTCATCATCTTTGCCTGTCGCCACAATATGAACATCGGCTGGCGCAACTTCGCGCGGCCACTTCAAACCGATTTCGTCATGAGTTTGCTCCGCAATCGCCGCAACGGCTCGAGATATTCCAATTCCATAGGAACCCATCGTGACAACTACAGGCTTCCCATCTTTATCTAAAACGGTTAGGTCGAGACTTTGCGCATACTTGCGACCCAACTGGAAGATGTGTCCGATTTCTATTGCACGATCAATCACTACAGGGGTGTCACATTGAGGACATAAATCCCCTGCACGTACTTCAGCAGCTTCAACATAGTGATCGATAGTGAAGTCTCGTCCTTCGGTGACAAAGCGCGCATGTTTATTAGCCTGATTAGCGCCAGTTATCCAATGTGATTCGGCTTGGATTCGTGGA
>SYAM01000011.1 GCA_005787645.1 Actinomycetota bacterium
ATGATTGGGGCCGACCAGGGGACTTGAACCCCTAACCACCCGATTACAAGTCGGGTGCGCTACCAATTGCGCCAGGTCGGCATGTTGCAGATATGAGTGTAATCGATTTTCTTCCCTGCCAAGAACCCGCAACACCTCGCAAAAATCGAGAGTCTTTTAAGCGGTAGCGAAGGTGGTCTTTCCAATCTTTCCTACGATTTGGTTGCTCTTATTTCCATCGCCAACCTTCACTGGTTTTCCAGCAGCATCTACCAGCATCTTCTTCTTTCCATCTATATAGATAGGTGATCCGGCTGAGGTAAGAACTGGATTGGCATTCGCATCAAAGACCTGTCCATTCAAGGCGATACGGATCGCTTTGCCATCAGGACCGACCACATTTTGCTTATTCACACGTATTGATAACTGGGTAGATTTTGTGCTGATTACAATCGGCTTGCCAGATAAGTTAAGAACTGGTTTGTTCGACGAATCAATCACTTGACCATTCTCATTGAGTCGACATGGCTTGCCAGCACGATCTAGTAAAAAATCACCATTGGGTGCGATGAGCATTCCTCGTGAACTCAACACGATTGGTCGGCCATCAGAACCAGAGATGTTCTTTCCCTCAGGAGTGGTCAGCAAACCGTTGTACCCAAATTGCAACACCACGCCATCAGAGCTCTTTACCTGTTTTCCATCGACAGAAGAGGCTTGTACACCTACTGCGCCAACATAGACGGGCGCGTTGGCCGATAGAACTCTCTGCCCATTATTTGCCAAAAATGGTTGACCGACTAATGGTTTCCCGTCGGCAGCGAGTGCGACGCTACCTACTGTATCCGCCAGTGGTTCAGCGAGTACTGGCTCACCTGCACTATTACGTAGCACAACACCCTTGGCATTAAGAACTGGTGGCACGTACACGATTTCGCCATTACCTGCCTTGATAACTCGACCATAGCTATCAAGAAGCGGGAGAGCAAGAACTGGACTTCCGGAACTGTCATATACAGGTTCGTTCTTACCAAAGGTAATCAACCTCGTCATTACAACTTTATCGCCATCAACGACTGGTTCACCCGAACTGCTCAACACTGGGCGGACCATAATTGGTAGCCCGTTCTTATCGACAAAAACCGAATTCCCTTCACGGATAACTGGCGCAGTAGTGAGAGGTTTACCATCGGGCCCTGTAAGAACTTTGTCATCATTGCCAAGCACATTGAGCAAGACGACTGGCGCTTTCTTTTTTCCAGGACTTCCAGGTACGACTCGATCAACGTAAATGATCTGTCCACCCTCACTTCTCGCTACCTGAGCACGAACGACCTCACCTTTATCGTCCACCACCGCTTTTCCAGATGAACCCAAGATCGGTTGCAGCACGAGCACTTTTCCATTCTCGTCTGTTAGATCTGTTCCAGCTTCATCTTTGGCGACCACCGTTGCAATTTTATTTCCTTTTGCATCGAGGACTTCTTGGCCCTCAGTTGCTGTTTTTGCGACCGTTGCGATTGATGTGATTTTCGCCTCGGCCTCAATCAACTTCTGCTTCGCAGCAGAGGCAGTATCTGCTTCCACTGCTAGTTCTGTGATCTTCTTATTTGCATCAGCTAAGCGGGTGTTCTGCTCTTGGACTTGCTGCTCGAAGATTTTTGCCTGTGCCGCCGCACGATCTGCAGCAACTTTAGTTTCCTCTCCCTTTCGAGCAATTTCTGCTTTTAGCGCAGCAATCTCAGCTTGAAGATCAAGAATTTGCTTATTAAGCGTTGCAATCTGCGTTGCGCTCGTATCAACCGGTGCAGCGATGGGAGCTGTTGGAGTGGTCGGAGCGCTGGTTGGAGCATATTGCGATGCGTATGGGTCATAACTTGGATTAGGCGTATAGGTCGGTAAAGGAGTTAAACGTGTGTATTCACATTGTGTGCCGCCACCAGACAAGGTGGTTTCAACAACTGAGTGGCCATCGAGCGGCTGGCACGCCGCTTGGGCAGTGGTAGCAGTGAGGAGCGAGAGGCTCATCGCGGACATCACCATGGAGGGGGTTGCCCTGCTTAATATGAACTTTTTCCACATCTCTCAAGGATAAAGGTGAAGTTTCGAGAGGAAAAGGAAAGGTAGGGATTTGCCCCTACCTTTCTCACAGTGATTGTCGAACTGGAAAACCTCGCCAACGAGACCAGGCCGACTGGCGACTCAGACGGACGGGGTGGAGTAAAGGACCTTGCCGTTGACCTTGATTTCGGCCTCGACCTGGTACTTCTTTACCGCAGCAGTATTTATGGTCACGCCCATACCGGGTGCATCGGGTGCCTCGACCATGCCATCTGCACCCACTTCAATCCGATCCAAGGTCAACTCTTGGCAGAGCAACTTCGGCTCCATCGGATATTCGGTGATGTTGGATTCTTTCAAACCTGCAAAGGGTTGTAGCGATGAAGAGAGTGCAGATTGCGAAGTGAAGGTGTGATTGACGTACTTCACGCCCTTCGAAGTTGCGTACTGTGCAACTCGATAGGCATTACCGATTCCACCTACATAACCCGTATCGATTTGAATGAATCCCACTCCGCCGTAATCAATCAATTGCTCTGCCTGGAATGCATTGTGCGCACCTTCACCGCCAGCAAGTTTCACCTTGCTAGAACGCTTGGCTAACTCACCATATTCGGCGAGCGCGTAACCATCAAACGGCTCTTCATACCAATAGACATTTGCCTCGGCGAGTGCAGGCAGACGCTTTGCTGCTGCCTCGACATCATCTTTGAAGACAGTTCCAGCATCAATCATCAGATACCCATCTGCACCGATACCTTCACGTGCAGCATGGATGTGCGCAGCATCATCTTCGACGGTAGTCAGACCAAATGGCCCCCAACCAAATTTGATTGCCTTGAAACCTTTATTGCGCATCTCCACTGCCTTCTGCTTCGTTTCAGCAGCAGTATCGCCAAAGAGCACAGATGCATAGGGAAGTTTCCGTTCCGTCTTCTTATACCCAAGTAATTTCCAGATGGGCTCTTCTTTGGCGCGACCAAGGCAATCCCAAAGCGCGATTTCGATTCCAGAAATCAGAAGATCGCTCTGAAGTAATCCATAGAAGGAGTTCTGTCGAACGTTGCGATAGACCTGGCGAATATCTTCTGGAGAATCAAGGCGCTGCCCAAGGACTGAATCAATCACGGGATGGCATCCACTATGTGACATTGGAGTGATCCAACTGGTGATGCCTACCATCGGTGAACAGACCGCTTCGCCCCAGCCCACATGGCCATTGGAGGTGACGCGGCAGAGGAGTGAGTCCTGGCTGCCATCGCCGATATCGAGAACTTCAGGCATACGAAGGTAGAAAAGATCAACTGAATCGATTTTCATAGGTAAGCCTCTCGTTAGCTAAGTTTTATCGGCTCGACATGTTTGGGTGACCGGCCATCGCCCGAGGATACTCCACGGATTCGCCGTGACATCCATGGAATAAGAAAGGTCAGAAACCAGCGCACATCGTCATAGACCTTCGCGAAGAACGAACGTCGAGGTAGCGGCGGTAAATCCTCGCGCCAATGCGGGTCATGTGGTCCGCCTATTTTTTGCAAGACCCCTTGTGCCACCCGATGATGTCCGGCTGAATTGAGATGGAGACGATCTTTATCGAGGAAACGTCTACCACCAATATCAGGGTCGTTGGTCGCCTCTAAAACTATGGCGTTGTACTGGGCAGCCATCTCCCGCACATTCTTATTAAATGCGCTAAATCGCTCCACCCAAATTTCTTGCATCTTCCCTGACTTTGCCACACGTTCGATCGCAGTGAAGACCATCAACTGACATCCAGTCGCTGCTATCACTTTGATTGCCTCACGATAACGCGGTAGCACAACATTTAGATCATAACTGGGTCGCAACAAATCATTTGCACCCGCATGGAATGAGACCAATGTGCTTGGACCTTCAATCCATTTCAACGCTACTGGTATCTGATCATCGATTACTTGGCCAACAAGTTTTCCGCGGACTGCAAGATTGAGATAAGTAAATCCCGGAGTCTGGGAGGCAAGCGCCTCTGCTACGCGATCGGCCCAACCGCGATATTGATCGTTCACTTTTTCATCTTGCATTCCTTCAGTGAAAGAATCGCCTAAGGCTATGAAGCGGGTATATCTGGCCATCTCAACTCACTCTTTATATCCTCGTAATTACTTACTTAACTTGCGCACGTCTTTCGGAGACAGAATACAACGCGATCGATGCCGCAACGCTTGCATTCAAGGATTCCATCGACGATGAGATAGGGATTGAGACCACTAGGTCGCAACTCTCTCGTACCAACCGCGATAAGCCCTTGCCTTCGCCTCCGATGACGATCATGAGCGGTTCATCGGCAACTGCCATCTGACTGAGCGGCACATCGCCACCAGCATCCAATCCAACGACGAAATATCCTTCACCCTGTAAATCATGGATGGTGGCAGTCATATTCTTTATTTGCACCACAGGAGTGCGCGCTGCTGCGCCGGCTGAAGCCTTCCAAGCAACCGCAGTCATCCCGGCAGCTCGACGATCAGGGATGACAACTGCGTGTGCACCGAAAGCGCAAGCGCTGCGGATTATTGCTCCCAAGTTCCGAGGATCAGTAACGCCATCAAGAGCAACTATGAGAGGTTTGCCAGAAATCTTTTGGAGGATCTCATTAAGTGGGCGGAACTTATATGGAGCAACTTTCAGTGCGACACCTTGATGCGCTGGATAAGGATCGAGTTCTTTCCGATTGACGTCGAGAACTTCGATTCGTGATTCTCGGGCAAGCTCAACAATTTCCGTTACTCGTTCGTCGATATCGATTCCGCGTGCAATCATGACTCGCTTGACTGCAACGCCTGCGCGAAGGGCTTCTACAACAGGATTACGACCGACGATGACATCATCTTGTACCTCAAATTCACGGGCTGCGCGCGGCTCTCTCTCTCGTCGCGAAGATGCCTTCCCCTTCTTGGGATCACTCGCTGCAGCAGCCTTACGTTTAGCAGCAGGGTGATAGGGGCGATCAACTGCTTTTGGCGTTGGTCCTTTTCCGGAGAGGCGGCGCTTGTTATTTCCCCCAGAACCAGGTTTCTTTCGTTGCACCATTATCTGCTCCACCTTGGTCCGTCGGGGGTGTCTTCAAGCGTTAACCCTAGTTCAGTGATTCGATCGCGGATTCGATCCGCACTCTCAAAATCCTTCCGAGCACGCGCTACTTCACGCTCCTCTAGCAAACTCTTCACCAAACCTGAGACGACCTCTTCAAGAGCGGCATCGCTCTTGGCCCATGTATCGTCCCAAGGATCGCACCCTAAAACTGCCAAGGCGCCTCGCACTTGCGCAGATTTCACTTCGAGATTTTTCGAATCTTTAGCCGCAAGAGCACTGTTCCCCTCTTTTACTAACTCGGAGATAACCGCGAGCGCTGCTGGCACTGCTAGATCATCATTCATTGCATGAGCAAACTCTTCTGCGATATGGCTGCTGGGGATTTTCCCGAGTTGGTTAGCGGCGCGTTTGAGAAAACTCTCAACTCGTCGAAAGTTCACTGCAGATTCATCGAGGGCCTCTGGGGAATACTCGAGCATCGAACGATAATGAGCGCTCCCGAGATACCAGCGCAATTCGATGCCACGAACGCGCTTGAGTAACTCATAAATTCGCAGGGTGTTACCAAGAGATTTGCTCATCTTTTCGCCAGATGTTGTTACCCAAGCGTTATGTAACCAACGTTGTGCAAATGGATACCCGGCGCCATTGGATTGTGCAATCTCATTTTCATGGTGCGGGAAGATCAGATCCAATCCCCCAGCATGAATATCGAACTTCTCACCTAGATATGCCTGTGCCATCGCAGAGCATTCGATATGCCATCCAGGACGTCCATCTCCCCATGGCGTTGGCCATGATGGCTCTCCAGGTTTAGCGCTCTTCCATAGCGCGAAATCTTGTGGATTCTTTTTGATGCTCTCTTCTCCATCAGCACTTGATTGCAGATCATCGAGCTTCTGGCCAGAGAGCGTGAGATAAGAATCGAGAGCGCGGACATCAAGGTAGACATCGCCATTGGCTACTGGGTAGGCCTTGCCACGTTCAACTAGGAGTGAGATTAATTCGATCATCTGAGTGATATGGCCGGTCGCCCGTGGCTCATAAGTAGGCGGGAGCAGATTTAATTCTGCATAAGCGGCAGTGAAAACGCGTTCATACTTTTGCGCCAGCGCCCACCAGGGCATCTCTTCGTGAATTGCGTTATGCAAGATCTTGTCGTCGATGTCAGTGACGTTCCGAATGAAGGTAACCTCATAGCCACTTGTGATTAACCAACGGCGCAAGATGTCGAAATTAATGCCACTTCGGATATGTCCAATGTGTGGTGGCGCTTGCACAGTTGCACCGCAGAGATAGATGCCTACTTTTCCTGGAGTGATCGGCTTGAATGGTGAAATATCGCGAGTTAGCGTGTTGTAAAGGTGAAGGATCATCAGCGTTTTCCTATTAACGCGGTTGCGATTGCTGCAATTCCCTCACCTTTGCCGGTGAAACCAAGTCCATCAGTTGTAGTTGCGCTCAACGAAACGGTTACTCCACCTATGGCCTGTGAAAGCGCTTCCTCAGCCTCGCTTCGACGAGCGGCGATCTTCGGGCGGTTACCGATAATTTGCACTGCCACGTTTTGAATCTCGTATCCAGCATGCGTGAGTCGGGTGAAGACCTCTTTTAATAAGGAGATCCCACTAGCACCAGCCCACTTGGGATCGGAGGTGCCAAATACAGATCCGAGATCACCAAGGTGCGCTGCAGAAAGAAGCGCATCACAGATGGCGTGAGCTGCTACGTCGCCATCAGAGTGACCTTCGATGCCTAACTCATCAGGCCACGTCAGACCAGCAAGATGCATAGGTTTACTGCTCGAAAATTGATGCGCATCAAATCCGATACCAGTTGAGAACTTCATGACTGCCCCACCAATTCTCGAGCCCATGTGAGATCAGCAAGAGTGGTTATCTTTCGTGCCAGTGGTTCACCAATTATTGTTTTCACTGGAATGCCCAACTGTGCAACAAGTGCCGCATCATCAGTGGCATCACTTCCGGTTGCGTGGGCCTGCTTTAGTACATCGACTGCGAAGCCTTGCGGAGTTTGAATTGCGCGTAGAGCGCTGCGATCAGGAGTATCGATTACAAAACCTTCTGCATTGACGACCTTGATGGTATCAATGACCTCTAAGGCAGGGATAACTGCCCTCTGACCTTGGATTAATTCACTCAGTACTCGCTCTGCCAACTCTGTAGGAGCAAATGCGCGTGCGGCATCGTGCACCAATACAAACTGGTAATCAGGTGAGATGACCTTGAGCGCATTAGCCACGCTCTCACTTCGAAGTTTTCCACCAGTGACCACCACAACTGAAGGCTCTGTGAAAAACTTTTTAATCTGCTCTTCAAAGCCCGGTGGCGCTGCAATGACAATCAATTGAGCGACGGCAGAGATATTGCGCACTGCTCGTTCAAGGAGAGTCTGTCCAGATACTTCGACAAGTGCTTTGGGAATCCCAACGCCAAGACGCTCCCCACTTCCTGCAGCGGGGATGATTACAGCGGTATTTGCGTGGCTCATGAGCTGAGCCAATTAAGAGGCGAGCACCTCGTCGAGAATGCCTTCAGCCTTAACTTCATCTGTCTTCTCGGCGAGCGCAAGTTCACTAATTAATATCTGTCGTGCCTTTGCCAACATTCGCTTCTCTCCCGCTGAGAGCCCACGATCGAGGTCGCGACGGTAGAGATCGCGGACCACTTCGGCAACTTTGATGACATCTCCTGAAGCGAGCTTCTCAAGGTTTGCTTTGTAGCGGCGAGACCAGTTGGTTGGCTCTTCTGTGTAGGGCTGGCGAAGCACGCCAAAGACTCGGTCGAGACCAGCGCTATCAACCACATCGCGGACGCCTACGAGATCTACATTGTCAGCCGGGACTCGCACTGTGAGATCGCCTTGTGTGACCTTAAGCACGAGGTAGGTCTTCTCCTCACCTTTGATGATTCGAGTTTCAATCGCTTCGATGAGCGCTGCTCCATGGTGGGGGTAAACGACAGTTTCGCCGACTTTAAATGACATCGTGAGCTTCATCCGCCTTTCGCACTGGCCCGGTAGTAAAGCGAAGGTACCGAGGGATCACCTAAGTGAATGATTAGAGGAATATTCTACCAGCCAAAACTGACAATAAAAATCCGGGAAGAACTGGAGCGTTACCAGGATTTTTCGCCATTTTTTCTCGATAATTCTCGAATAATTCCAGTTGACAAATTCGCTTTTTTCACTTTTCCCAGGGAGAATTACCGCCATGCCACTTGCGACTAATGCCAAAAGATTATCGAGTGTTCGCACTCTAGTTCTTGCAATGAGTCTAGTTTTACTTACTGGTTGCGGTGCTGGACCTAACGCTCCAACGCGACTCATTACTCAAGTAACTGATGGTGTTGAAAAGATGGTCGGCGATATCAGGTTGGTGCACATACTCCTTGTAAAGCAGAGCGATGGCAGCGCAGTTCTAGTAGGAACTGTGCTCAACAATGGTGACTCACCAGATTTGATCACCAATCTCACCGTCAATGGCATTCCTGCTCAGATTTCACCTTCGATGTTGCTGGTAACTCCCGAGCAACCTTTGATCTTCGCCGGTGATAGCGCTAACGCGCTAGCTGTCTTCCCATCTATCAATGTGCAGCCAGGTAGGCATGTAACGCTTCAAGTCACCTTACGTAATGCTGGATCGGTAAAACTCGATACATTGGTTCGAGATCGCGTGGGCGAATTTGCCAACGTTGGGCCTACTTTCATCGCAAACTAGTTACTAGTTAGCGAATTTGTAGCCCAAGCCACGCACTGTCAGGATGAACTCAGGATTGGCTGGGTCTTTCTCAATCTTCGAACGTAATCTCTTGATATGGACATCAAGGGTCTTAGTATCACCGACATAATCGCTGCCCCAGACTCGATCAATCAATTGGGTGCGCGTTAAAACCCGGCCAGAATTGCGCATCAGAAATTCAAGCAATTCAAATTCTTTGAGGGGGAGTGAAACTTGGAGGTTATTGACCGAAACCACATGGCGTTCGACATCCATCCGCACTGGTCCTTCAGTAAGGGTGCCCACAGTCTCTGCAGGTTCAGAATTTCTCCTTAATACTGCTCTGATGCGCGCAATCAATTCACGAGAAGAATAGGGTTTAGTGACGTAATCATCAGCACCAAGCTCTAGTCCAACGACTTTATCCACCTCACTCTCTTTGGCAGTCAACATTATGATGGGAACCGAGCTCTTTATTCGGATTTGTCGGCAAACTTCAGTGCCACTTAATCCCGGCAACATTAAATCTAATAGGACCAAATCAGCGCCGGTGCGATCAAAAAGTTCGAGCGCCTTTAATCCATTTTCGGCAACTTCTACCTCGAACCCTTCTTTCGTTAATAAGAAAGCAAGCGCATCCGAAAGAGAATCTTCATCTTCAACCACAAGTATCCGAGTCAACTTCCCACCACTCCTTCACTCTGAGGCAATGAGAAAGTAAAGGTGCTTCCCTCACCGGGGCGGCTCCAAACTTTGACCTCACCATCATGATTTGCTGCAACATGCTTAACAATCGATAGCCCAAGTCCCGTGCCGCCAGTCTCTCGAGACCTCGCTGGATCGACTCGATAGAACCTCTCAAAAATTCGCTCTAGATCCGACTCAGGAATCCCAATCCCTTGATCTTTCACAATTATTTCTACGGTCCCACTCTCGCTTTTTACCGTGATGCTCACTCGAGTGTCGTTAGGACTGTAATTGATTGCATTTTCTATTAGATTCTGAATAGCCATTACCAACTGCTCTCGATCAGCGAAAACTTTGCACTCATCCTGAATATCAAAGTCAATCGCTATTTTCCTTGATTCGGCGCTTGTGATGCAGAGTGAAATCGCTTGATTCACAATATCAGTGACTGACACTAGTTTAAATTCTTGAAGTGGATTTGCATCCTGCAAACGAGAGAGATTTATGATTTGCTGGACTAATTCGGTCAAGCGGTGGGAAGTTACGCCCATTTTTGCTGCAAAATGTTTGACCATATCTGGATTGTCACTAGCGCCAGCGACTGCTTCACTCAATAATGAAAGCGCTCCGATAGGAGTTTTAAGCTCATGAGAGATGTTTGCTACAAAATCTCGTCGAATGGCATCGACTCGTTGTGCCTCGCTCACATCATCAATCAAGACTAAGGTGCGTCCGGACTCATCCAATGGAGATACTCGAACCCGCAGATTTGAAGGTGCGCCACCCAATCCAATGGAGGGTAAATCCAAGTGACCCTCTCGTGCCTTTCCAGTGCGGCGTACTACTCGCACGAGCGCCATCAGCTCTTGGCTAGTGATTCGCAAGTTGCGAATCAGACCAAATCGACTTGCTTCATGGGATGAGTAGATAATCTGGTCATCGCCGGAAAGGACGATCGACATCGAATCCAATGCCTCGAGGACTGAGCGCAACTCGGCGGATATCTTTCTCTCGAATCGCTCTTCGCTCTCCCCAGGGGAGCGTCGCCGCCAGATTGCCAACACCTCTCTATCGTAGGGTTAATAGGGAGCACACCGCATATGACGAGCGGTTTTGTAGGGCCAATTACAGGTAGTTAAGAGCAATTTAAGGCTCCGTTAAACATCCATTCACTATGGTCAAGGGTTTGATGGGGCTTTCCAAGTAGGCTTGGCTCATGCGCGACCAATTCCACGAAGAGCTCGATCGAATAAATGAATCGCTCGTCTCCCTCGGTGAACAGATAAAGGTTGCGCTCGAATCAGCTACGCATGCGCTCCTTACAGCTGATTTGGCTCTTGCCGAGAAGGTGATTGCTGATGATGACAAAGTTGATGAAGCACAGCATCTCCTTGATGCACATACGATTGATCTGATGGCTCGACAACAACCTGTGGCCAGCGACCTTCGAGCGCTCGTAACCTCACTCCGAATGAGCGCAGACTTAGAGCGCATGGGTGACATGGCTCATCACATCGCCAAATTGGCTCGAATGCGGTATCCCGCGACCGCAGTCCCACCCGAATTGCTCCTAACCATCCAGGAGATGGGAAGGGTTGCTGGAAAAATTGCTGAGAAAGCTACTGTCATTATTAAGAGTAGAGATACGGAAGCCGCAAAGTCCCTGGAAAAAGATGATGATGAGATGGATATTCTTCATCGAAAGTTATTTGCAACGCTTCTTGATGATAAGTGGGCGCATGGTATCGAAAGTGCTATCGATATGACTCTTATCGGCAGGTATTACGAACGATTCGCTGACCACGCGGTGTCAATCTCGCGTAGGGTGTATTTCTTGGTCACCGGAAAGTATTACAGCGAAGAGAGCTAGTTCTACCTCTTACTTCTTACTTCTTTCCTTGATTCGCCACTGCCTCAATCGCGACTTGTGCGGCTTGTGGATCTAGATATTCGCCACCAACTGTGATGGGTTGCACGTTCTTATCCAATTCATAAAGTAGAGGTATTCCAGTCGGTATATTTAAGGAAGCGATATCTGAATCGCTAATTCCATCTAAATGCTTTACCAACGCACGTAACGAGTTCCCATGAGCAGTAACTAGTACGGTCTTGCCACTCTGTAAGTCTGGGACGACGCTCTCATTCCAGTAAGGAATCATCCGATTAATTACATCAAGCAAACATTCGGTCTTAGGGAGTGCACTTCCCAGATCTTCATATCTACGGTCGTGGGCTTGCGAATATTCGTTGGAGTCCTCGATTGGTGGCGGGGGTACATCAAAAGATCTACGCCAAAGTTGAAATTTCTCTTCACCATACAATGCGAGTGTTTCACTTTTATTCTTACCTTGAAGTGCTCCGTAGTGGCGTTCATTCAAACGCCACGAACGACGGACTGGAATCCAATGTCTCTCACTTTCATTCAGAGCAATCTCAGCAGTATTGATTGCCCGTTTAAGAAGAGAAGTGTGGAGGATTTCGGGGAGTAGATCACGCTCTCTCAACAACTCACCGGCCCGCTTAGCTTCTATCTCTCCCTTCGCTGAGAGTGGGACATCAACCCAACCAGTAAAAAGATTCTTCTCATTCCACTGACTCTCACCATGGCGAAGAAGTATCAATTTCATAGTCATACCTACCATATTGCCCTGCTACCGAATAAACATCAACTCTGGAGATGCTTGAACGCTTCCAGATTCGCTACAGATTCTCCACGGGAGAGACGCCATGCCCATTCACGGCGAATTGCATCGGCAAAACCTAACTCCAAAAGGATGTTAAAAGAGGAATCACAGTATTCATGAATCGCTCCCAGTATTCGATCCACTTCGTCTTTACTAACAAGGCCAATTGGTAACCGGCCCACTAAGTAGATATCACCTAATTCATTGACTGCATAGGAAAGTAGATAGGTAGCAGCGTTATGCCTTAATAGCCATTCATGGACCCGCTCGATATTTTGATCAGGTTTGCGAATGACGAATGCATTCACACTTAAGGTTTTGTCACTG
>SYAM01000012.1 GCA_005787645.1 Actinomycetota bacterium
GCACGCCCTTGAGTCTGCGGAAGTCGTGGTGTCGCCGCCAGAAGAAGTAGTGCTACCAACCATCCTTCATCAACCAGACTTCCGATGGCGTAGCTATCTTTGCTGTAGAGCCAGAGATATCCAATATCACTCAAAGTGAAAATCACAATGGCAATCAATAAAAGGAAAAATTCGCTTGTAACTCCGCTGCGAACGCCAATCAAGATAAGGAGGAAAATTAAGAGTAAGTCACCAATCGGATAAAGAGTCAGCAAAAAAACTTCTGCAGTTGAATCAGCATTAGTCGTAGCCGAAAGAGCCAACGACGTGACCAAGGATGAGATTCCTACGGTAATGATGAGTGAATCGAGAATTTGACTACGCGATAGTTTTTCCAATTGTTGTGCCCGGATGATGAAGTAAAAGAGCGCTGGGTATATGGCGACAAAACCTAAGCCGCTCAACAAAGGAGAGAGATTGAGGCTAGTGAGTTCGGTCAAAGCAGAATAGATAGAGCCCAAAACCCATATGCCAAGTGCCGACCCAAGGATCCGCTCTCTACGTAGAAATAACCAGAGGGCAGTAAGAAGCAGAATGCCGTTGTAAGCGACTACGTCCCAGAGGGTCGAAGTTTCGGGGGAGAGTAGGGCGATGACCAGGTGAATTACTCCGGCGCCGAATGGGATAAACCGGAGCATAGGCAAACGTTAGGGCAGCAAAGGTGAAGTGAAAAGAGTTTTCAAGTGTCTACACCGCTTCAGATAGGGCAAACTGGGCAGATGGAAATCAATCGTCGTCATTTTTTATGCGGAGCGTTACTCACCGCGCTAGGCGCTACATCTGCCACCGTTGCCACGGCTGAAGGCGCACTCGCAAATTCGGGAATAAAGCTCCTACCCAACGGATCAGTTGAGGTAACTCCCTCTGTGATTAAGGCTCTTAATAAAGTCGGAGGCGTTGCCGTGATTGGCGAAGTTAATGGCGCGCCAACAGCATTGGTTCGTTCGGGCGCAAAAAAATATATTGCCATTGATATGCGTTGTACACATGCTGACATCACCGTGCAAACACAGGCAAGCGGCTTCTATTGCAAGCCACAGGCTGGGGGACATGGATCAGCCTTTACGAAGACAGGCGCGGTTAGCCAAGGTCCTGCGGATGCGCCACTGAAGAAATTGAAGGTAACTGCTAAAGGAAAGAAGTTGATAGTTAGTTAGATTCCAACTGTGCAAGCAAGATCGCGCACAGTCAGAGCCATCTCGTACATATCCTTCGAAGTTCTGGAGAGTTTGTCAAAGGTATCAAGTAGCGCACTCTTTGAACGGGCAAGCTCCTCTTTATCTGCTTGAGTGAGACTAGTGTCTGCCTCTGCGGCCGCAAATTGAGTGAGCAAGTCAGCTTTCTCTTGGAGTTTCTTTGCGTAAGCCTGTTTTCCGGAGAGGTACTGACGATTTGAATCAAGACATTCCTTGATTAACCAGGTCAACTTCGCTCGTTTTACAGTTGGATTCTTCTGGCAGATGTAATCAAATCCACCAATCTTCGCCTTTTGATTAGCCTTCTTGCACAAGCCGCCAGCTTTATTTGCAGCTTCTGCGGGAACGAGAAATGAACCCACCATGAAAAGGCTAGCGACGGCGACGGTAAGACTGCGCTTAATCATGGGTAGAGCGTAACTTTTTTTCCTCTGAATAGTGGGTATTTACACCCACAATGATTGGGGGTTTCCTGAGAAGTTACCGCTGGCGTTGGCGGACCCCAATCCCCGCTCGTCGAACTAAACCGCGAGGTAAATGGCGCATTAATAGATAGAGAAGGCGATATTGGCGTCCTGGAATTGAAAGTGCCGTGCCCGAGCGCACTGCTTTGATCGCGTGGGCAACCACATCGGTGCTCTCGAGCCAGAGCCATTTGGGCAATCCAGACATATTCATTTTGCCGCGTTGATGAAATTCGGTGTGGGTGAAACCAGGTGCAAGAGCAGTCACTGAGATTCCATCGGTAGCACAATCAACGGATAGATATTCTGAGAAAACCGTAACCCATGACTTGGACGCGCTATATGTGCCACCTGCAATCCAGCCAGCAACACTGCTGACGTTGATGATGTATCCCTTTCTTACCTCTCTCATGAAAGGTAGCGCTGCATGGGTCAATCGCATCACCGCGCTTACCAATACCTCGAGATTTTCGCTTTCGCGCTCGATATCGCTATTTGCAAATCTCTTATTGATCCCAAAGCCTGCATTGTTAACCAAGAATTCCACGCCACCTCGAGCAAGTCGTTCCTCGATTGTCCGAATTTGGGAGCGATCAGAGAGATCAGCAACTAGAACTTCACACGATACGTTGAATGAGTTAGAGAGATATTCTGCTCTCTCATTAAGTCGAGCCTCATCGCGTGCTACTAAAATGATGTCGTAGCCATCACGTGCGAGTTGCTCTGTGAACTCAGATCCAATTCCAGAACTGGCACCTGTAACTAATGCCCACATTTCAGTTGATGATCTTCAGGGCTGCTGGTGCGTGGACAGGCACAATCGGATGACGTGGAGCCTGAGCCTTTATCGATATGTAAGGCGAACCTTGCAAAGGTCGAGGATCAACATCGCCTTTATTTGGCCACATAGAGAGCGCGCGCTCTGCCTGTGCGGTAATAGTCAGTGATGGGTTTACTCCCAGATTCGCGGTGATGGTCGATCCATCAATGACGTGAAGAGTTGGGTACTCCCATACTCGATGGTAAGGGTCTATCACACCCTCATTTTTACTCTTGCCAATCACGCATCCTCCTACAAAGTGTGCGGTAAAGGGAGCGTTAACCAAGTCGCCGATATGACCTCCAGCGATACCACCATAGCGATTGGCAATTCGACGCGCAGTCTCATTTGCAGCGGGGATGTAAGTAGCATTGGGGCGTTCGACATCATTCTCTGATGTCAATCGCCATCCGAAGAAAAATCGTTTACTCCGCACTTTGATTGCAGAGTCAACATCTTGCATCACTAATGCGATGACTGTTCGTTCACTCCATCTTCTAACATTCAAAATCGTAGTAATAAGTAAAGGTTTTTTTATCAGTGAGCGAATCCATTGTCGACGCCGCACGGACACACTTGTGCCATCCGTCATTGCTGTCTGGAGTAATCCCATGAGATTGCTCCCTTTGCCATAACGCACCGGCTCTACATGAGTATTTTCATCGGGGAAAAAGGAGGATGTGATAGCAGCACCATGGCTGAAGTCGATATCAGTATTTGGCATGATTGCGCCCACAAGAGATTCACTATTTGTTCGAGAGAGCTCACCAAGTCGTGGTGAAATCTCTGGCAATTTTCCGGACGCTTTCATCTTGTGGAGTAATTTCTGAGTGTTATATGTCCCTGCAGCAACAATCACTTGATCTGCAGAGAATATCTTCTTACGTCCAAACCAAGAGTTGCTCTTGCGCGCGATGACTACCCATTGACCATTATGTTTTTCGATTGAGGTGACGGTCGTTAAGGCATGGACTTGTGCGCCTGCTACCTCTGCGAGTCCGAGATAGTTCTTAGGCAGAGTGTTCTTTGCATTGTGGCGACAACCGGTCATGCATCCGCCACATTGCAAACAGCCGATTCTCTCTGGCCCGACGCCACCAAAATATGGATCGGCAGATATCTCTCCAGGTTTGCTCCCAAAGTGCACTCCGAGTGGCGCCATCTTGAAGGTGTGGCCAACGCCCATCTCATCGGCAACTTCTCTCATCGCTTTATCAGAATTGGTAAAGTAGGGATTTGTTTGCACGCCGAGCATTCGTTCGGCTTGGTCATACCAAGGCGCGAGTTCTTCCCTCCAATTCGTGATGTCAGACCATTGTGGATCATTGAAATATTTATCTGTTGGTCGGTACAAGGTGTTGGCATAGACAAGTGAGCCACCGCCAACCCCAGCACCTGCCAGAATAAGAACATTTGGGAGCGCATGGATTCGTTGGATACCCGTGAGGCCAAGTCGTGGAAAAAAGAGGAATCTATTTAGGCGCCAGGAAGTTTTTGGGAAATCTTTGTCGTGAAAACGACGTCCAGCTTCGAGAACGCCGACTCGATACCCTTTTTCCGAGAGCCGGAGCGCGCTAACACTTCCACCAAAACCTGATCCGATTATCAAGACATCGAAATGTTTGGTCATACTGTTAGTTCGCGAGAGATATCGCTTGCATCCTCTTCTCTTAGACCCCAGCTTGTGCCGTACTCTTCTAATTTATCCAAATATGGTTTTGCTGGGAACCACTCAGGGCCATTTACTCCCTCTGGTTTCCAGATTCCCTCGTGAATCAATTCCATGGCAATCACTGGATTGATGGCTGTTTGCCAGACCACCGCTTGGTCGCCGTAATTCTCCATGGACCAGTTGTTATCAACAACGTGATAGAGATAGACCGCGCGCGGATCGCCCTTCTTATCAAGGCCTTTGACGAGCGCGCCCGCGCAGGTCTTTCCTTTCATGCGTGCGCCAAGGGTTGCAGGATCCGGAAGAGATGCAGAGAGCAGGTCTCGCGGTGAGACTGGGATACCTTGAACATCCACGCTCTCCTTACGATCCATACCGAGTAGATGGATGGTTTTGAGGATCGTGATGAATTGGTCTCCTAAACCATATTTGAAGTTAACGCGCTTGGCATCGATTTTTCGCGGTATCAAAACAACCTCTTCGTGCTCCACATTGACGCATTGCACTGGACCGATACCTTCTGGGAAATCAAAAGTTTCGATACCACTGAATGGTTCGGTGGTAAACCAACCGCGCCCATCCTCCCAAACGATAGGAGGATTCAAACACTCTTCGATAGTTGTCCAGATCGAGAAAGAGGGAGCGAATTCATACCCCTCAACCACGATATTAGAACCATCAAGAATGGTGATTTGATCAATTCGAGAGAAGAGTTCCTCGGATGCATATTTTGCAAAGACATCACTTAAACCGGGTTCAATCCCCATTCCCACTAATGCGTAGATGCCACGCTCCGACCAATTCCAATCACGTGCAAATTGTTCATCTCCAAGTTTTACGCCAGTTTCGCTATATGGGTAGTGCGGATGTTGTCGTGATAACGACATGGCCATATCCATGTAGTTTGTATTTTCGATTTCGCAAGCGAGGAAGATGGGCATGACAAAACGCGGATCGACGGCATTGATGACGATGTCTGGTTTGGCCTTTCGGATAAGGTCACGAATATCCTCCAATTCCGCGGCATTCACTTGGGCAGCAGAAAAACGAGCATCCTTCACTCGAGTGACGGCATCCTCGGCGCGGGCCAGCGTTCGGTCGGCGATGACCATACTTTTGATAAACGGCCGCCTGGATGCGATGTTGGCTATTGCGCGCCCAACACCGCCGGCGCCAATAACTAGGGCTCTCATATGAAATAACTCCTGAACGTTGTGCCCAGGTTAATACATTCGGTAAAAGAGTGCAAAATTAGGGGATAATCAGCGCGTATGCATTAAATGTCCTCGTAGCTCAGTTGGATAGAGCGATCGCCTCCTAAGCGGTAGGTCACCAGTTCGATTCTGGTCGGGGACACATCTCAATAAATAATTAATTGAAAATTACTGTGCGATTACCGAGAAGGAAGATGCGATCTTCAGCATACATACGTACTGCCTTTGCGAGCACTCGTCTTTCGATATCTCTACCAATAGAGATTAATTCTTCCGAAGTTGCCGAATGGGTTACGTGGGCAACATCTTGTTCGATAATCGGACCTTCATCGAGGTCCTCAGTGACAAAGTGGGCAGTCGCGCCGATTATTTTCACACCACGCTCATACGCTTGATGGTACGGGCGTGCTCCTTTGAAACCTGGAAGGAAGGAGTGATGAATATTAATAATGTTTCCAGCAAATTGATGACAGAATTCTTTCGAGAGTATTTGCATATAACGTGCTAGAACAACGACATCAATCTCAAGAGATTTGATTCGCGCCATAATCTCTGACTCTTGCACCTTCTTGTTCTGCGGATCGACTGGTAGGTATTCAAAAAGAATCCCATGCGATTCGACCAAATCGGACAGATCCTCATGATTTGAAATGACCAGGGGTATCTCGACCGGTAACTCTCCAAGTTCGCGAAGGTAAAGCAAATCTCGAAGGCAGTGACTTTCTTTGGTAACCAAGATTAATGCTCGTGGACGTTTACTTAATTCACGCACTTTTAGTTCAGGAGCAAAACGGGAGAGCTCTTGACCAAGAATCGCTTCAGATTCAGCTAATGAAGAATCGGTAGTGAAGCGAGTTCGCATACAGAACATGCCAGTAAGGGGATCAGTGAATTGCTGATTCTCGATGATGTTGCCACGACACTTCAATATCGCACCAGTCATCGTGTGCACGATTCCCGATGTATCTTTACAGGTAAATGTCGCGAGTAAATCCATCTCCTTAGTCTAATCGATAGTTAGTGCGAGATGGAAAAACGCTTGAGTTTCGCCGGAGCCCACCAGTTCGTATCACCAAACATTCGCATTAGCGCCGGGACAAGCAGCGCCCGCACAACCGTTGCATCGAGCAGGATTGCAAAGGCCACACCTAGTCCGAGAATTTTGATGGATGTGACCCCACTGAGCACGAAGGCGGCGAAAACAACGGAGAGAATCAATGCAGCGGCAGTCACAATCCGAGCAGATTTCTGCAGGCCAAAGGCGACTGATTCTGTATTATCGCCACTCTTCTCATACTCCTCTTTGATTCGCGAGAGCAGAAAGACTTCGTAATCCATAGAAAGACCGAAAGTGGTCAGCAACATCAAAATAATCATTCCGGTATCAACTGTCCCAGTTATGGTGAAGTCACCTAAGAATCTTGCGAGATTACCTTCGATGAAGATCCAAGTAATCACACCAAGGGTTGCACTCAACGAAAGTACATTTAACAGCACCGCCTTGATTGGCAGAATAATTGAACCAGTGAATGCGAAGAGGAGAATCAATACGCTAATTAACACCCACCCAAGGGCCATCGGTAGCGCGCCAGCGATTCCATTCTGGGTATCCGTGTAATCGGCTGCGACTCCTCCAATGAGTAAGCCAGCGGGCGCAGCGATGCCACGTATCTCCTCTATTAAGGCTTGCGCATCTGCAGTTCGTGGGCTCATTTTGTGTATCGCCTGGAATCTGACAATGTCATTGGATCTGGTGTTTTCAGAGATATTGGTGATGCCAGGTATGTTCCGCACCCTCTCTTTGTATGCCGAAATCTCTTCCAAAGAGAGGTTCTTGGCGCCATCGATGAAGAGAAATTCAACAGGAGTGGCTTCACGTCCAGGGAAGCGTTCATCGATAATTTGTGAAGTTATTGCAACTGGGTGTGTTTTTGGTAGAACTGTCACATCAGTTTGACCAAAGGCAATATTGCGAATTGGTGCGGCGAGAATGCCAAGAAGTATCAGAGTTAGAACGGTAATGGTAAGTGGTTTACGCATCACAAATCGAGCAAGATCTGCCCAGCGCCCATTTTCCCTTGGAGCGATAGAAGCTTTTCGAATGGCCCATTTATCAATTTTCGTACCAAGAAGTGCGAGCGTCGCTGGAAGCGGGACTAGTGCGCCAATGACAGCGAGTGCAACCACTGCAATCCCGGCATACCCGAATGATTTCAAGAAGTTTAGCGGGAAAAACAGGAGCGAGGCCAGAGTGACCAGGACTGTTAAACCAGAGAAAAATACGGTTCGTCCGGCGGTGGCGACGGTTCGAATGACTGCATCCTGAATGCTCTTACCGTTATGAAATTCCTCGCGGAATCGATTAACGATAAGTAGTGAGTAATCGATGCCAAGTCCCAAGCCCAAGCCGGTGATCAAGTTCATCGCATAGATGCTCACATCAGTAATTAGAGTTAACAAATAAATGATGAAGAACGCTCCAAGGATGGCGCTAATACCAACAACAAGTGGCATAGCGGATGCAATCACGCCACCAAAGACAAATAGCAATAGGATGAAGGTAAGCGGAATCGCAATTGCTTCAGATTTTTTCAGATCATCACCGATCTTGGTATTAATGGCATCACCAACGGCGCCAGTTCCTGTGTAGTAAATGGAGAGGCCTTCATATTTGTTTCCAACTTGATCGTCAACATTTTTGGCAATTGCACTTAATCCATCAAAAGAATCATCAGTACCGTATGCAAAAAGATAGCCGGCTTTTCGGTCTTCGCTAAGCAACTGTGGGGAACCAGTCGACCAGTAAGAGATAACTTTCGATACTCCTGGTGTGGCACTGACTTTTTCCGTGATGGCATCTACTGTTTGGCGAACTTTAGGATCATCCACGTTTGATGATGGTGAATCGATGAGAAGAATTACCGCAGGATCTTCAACTTTAAATTCTGATTTCAAATATTCAAATGCTTGCGACGATTCACTTTGCGGGTCGTTGTACCCACCTCCATCAAGTTTTCCGAATGCTTGGAAGCCAACAGCACCAGCAACAATCAAGGTCAGCAACGAGATAACCAATACCGATTTGCTATGCCGCGCTATGACGCGTCCGAGTCTCTCAAACATGATTCTCCACCCTAATTACTTGACGTTTAGATCGCTTGGTGGAAGAATGTAAACGATGTTAACACTACAGCGCAAAGGATCCGAGTATCACCACGGCGATTTAAAGAGCGCAGCCATAATCGCTGGTCGGAACTTAATTGAGGGTGGGGGATTACCGGCGCTTGGGATTCGCAGAGTCGCCAACACAATCGGTGTGACAGCCCCTGCGCTCTATCGCCATTTCGCCTCGCTCGAAGAACTTCTCGTAGAAATCACCTGTCAGGTCAGACAGGAGATTGGCGAGTTGATGCTTGAGCGGAGAAGGCTTGTGAAGGTTCCGCGAGATGTTCGAAAGTATGAATTAGAAAAATTCCGCGCCATTGGCGATGCATACATAGATTATGCAGATAAACATCCGAAACTCTTCGAGATCGCTTTTATCAATCATCAAGAGAAAAGCACCAGTGAATATAATGAGCTTGCCTGGCAAGTCCTCAATGAGAGTATCGAGAATTTCGTTGCTCTCGGGATGATTCCCAAAAATAAACGCGATTCTGCGCCACTAGTTGCCTGGAGCGCGGTACATGGCGTTGCTACTCTTGTTGCAAACAGAGCAGTCGCTTCCGCAGAGATTAAGTTCTTCCAGACTGCAGTAATGGATGGCGTACAGGATGCGCTATTGAAGAAATGAGGATGGCTAGATAACTATGGGCCCTGAAGATCCGCAACCATTACATGAAGAGGTAGATCAGGAAGAGAGCGAAAAAGACACTTCCCGCGACGAGGAAATTCTTCGCGACCGCCCACCGCATCATTAGTACGATGACCAATCCAATAAATCGGCGTATCCGCTCTCGATCTTCAGAGGTTGTCAGCGTTAAGAAGAATTTTTCTAATTGAAGTCGTCCATTGGTTTTGCTCCTTCGCACCCGCGGAGGTTCTCACGAAAACCTTGCAAAACGTCGCTTACTCCTTACTTGTGGAGGAAGAGCTGCTACTTGTGGAACTACCCTCGCCTGGTCCACCCTTAGTGGAGCGCGAGTCGGTCCGGTAGAAGCCAGAACCCTTGAAATGCACGCCCACGGGGGCGAAGACCTTCCGAGTGATCCCTTCGCACTGAGGGCAGTTCTGATCTGAGGTGTCGGAGAAGGAGCGGCTCGCCTCGAAATCCAAGGAGCAGGCATCACAGAAGTATTGATATGTAGGCATCGGCCACCTCCATTAACGTCGCGCTCAAACTGGCTAAATGACAGGTCCCTAGTTTAGAAGCGTGGAAGGATAGTTGCTAATCAGAGGGTAACTTCAAGGTATCGCGGAGGGAGTGGCCATGCTGCCAAAGGCTGTGACGACACGAGCGTTGATCCCGCTTCTCATCGGGTTTGCCTTTGCGCTCTCGAGTTCGCCCGCTTTCGCATTCGATTTAGTGAGCGCCGATCCTGTGATCGATTCAACTATTACCACTTCGCCAGGAGCGGTAACTCTAACTTTTACAACCGAAGTGGCAGATTCCGGAAGTTCATTGAGCGTGCGCGCGCCAAGTGGTATGGCGGTAGATGACGGCTCGCTCCTCATTGATGGCGCTAATGCGCTCATAGGCCTGAAGAAGTTGACCGAGGGTGGCAGATATACCGTCACCTATCAATTTATGAGCATCGACGGTGACATTCTCAATGGTTCCTACGCTTTCAATTTCGATGCACCAGCTATGGTGACCGCACCGTCTCCAACAGTCATGGCTACTCCAGATTCGACCCAAGCCACTCCTGGTCAAGTAACTGGAAAGAGTTCGCGTGCTACAGATATTTTCATGATTGCACTTTTAATCATTTCGTTCCTCATTCTGATCTTCATTGGTAAATCGCTACGTAAGCCAAAAAATAAAAAGCGCAAAAAGAAATGATTTCGCTTTTTAAGTATCTTGCATTAGCGAGTGCATTCTCTCTCGTAGGAATACTCACCGCAATCGCTTTTTTACTTCCGGAAATTGAAGGGTATTTTCAAGAGTCGGCTATGAAGTTAAAGAAGATTCTCCCCCCAATTGCGGCGATATGGGCGCTCTCTTCAATCGGAGTTTTTCTCACAGAACTCGCGGTGATTGTGGATAAACCATTACTCGAGATTTTTAGCGGAAACCTGATTCGTTCATTTGCCTTGCAGGTTGTGCTTGGCAAGGTTCTCGCAATCAATATCTTTGCAGCCCTCGTTCTATTACTCATAATTCCATTTATCAAGAGAACCGGTGGCGCCGTCGCGGCCTTGGCAATTACTTTTATTGGTTTGTTGGCACCATATTTAGAGAATCACAGCACATCGTCGGGCAATCATATGTTGGCAGTAGGTCTTGTCTTGGTGCATGTCTTCGCACTTGCTCTCTGGATTGGCGGTTTAGTTGCACTAGCACTCATCTCAAAAGAAGAACGAAGATTTGCAGCCTCTCGATTCCACACAATTGCTCTCTGGTCCTTGGTAGCAGTAGCACTTAGCGGACTAATAAATGGTTGGATTCGATTAGGGGAAATCGGAAATATCTCGAGTGGTTATGGCCTTCTGCTACTTGGAAAGTCTCTCCTTTTACTCATCATCTTTGCGGTCGCATTCCGATTCCGGGGTCAACAAAGAAGTGAATTTGATGATGGTGCATTGAGTAAGCAACTTGGCATTGAAGGACTTCTCTTTGCTGTCACGATGGGTATGGCGGTAATTCTCGCCAGGACACCACCGCCTATTCAAAGTAGTAATCAAGAGATCAATTTAATTCTTGGTTCTGTGATGCCAGAGTCACCGACTTTCTCTCGAGTACTTCTTGGTTACGAACCCAATGGTCTTTTCCTGGCTTTCCTGGTCCTATTCGTGGCCTTATATATAAAGGGCGTAGTGGTCCTGACTCGACGAGGAGATAAGTGGCCGATTAACCGAACGATTTTCTTTGCGTTGGGAATAAGTGTTGCTGATTTTGCCGTCAATGGCGGCTTGGGCGTGTATTCGCATGTCTCATTCTCATTCCACATGGTCGCGCACATGTCCTTGGCGACTTTAGCGCCAATCGGAATTGCTCTAGGAGCACCCATAACTTTGGCGCTCCGAACTCTTCCGATTGGTCGACGAGAAGGCGAGCGCGGAGTCCGGGGATTTGCTCTAGCGCTTCTGCACTCCCGTTACTCACGCTTTTTTACCAACCCAATAGTTGCGATGTTGGTCTTCGATGGCTCGATGTTCGCTCTTTATTACACCGACCTATTCCCATGGTTGATGAATTACCACTTTGGTCATTTCTTTATGGAGATGCATTTCTTCATCGCCGGATTCATATTCTTTGCGGCCATAATCGGAATAGATCCAATCCCCAATAAATTACCTTTCATCGCTCGAATTGTTGTGATTCTTGGCGCAATGAGTATTCACGCCTTCTTCTCAGTATCACTTATGTCATCGAGCGTGCTTGTTGATGGCGGATACTTTGCCTCACTGGATCGACCGTGGTGGCCTGATTTGTTGGCAGACCAAAAAACAGGCGCTGCATTTGGTTGGGCATTTGGTGAGGTGCCGATTCTCATGGCCCTCGCCGCAACCTTTGTGCAATGGGTGCGCTCTGATTCCAATGAGACGGCGCGGATCGAACGGAGTGCGCAGCGGGCGCGCCAGGCAGGTCTGCCAGATGACCATGACCGGTATAACGAGTATTTGAAGTCACTCGAGAAGCGAGATCCGCAGTAGCGGACTCTGCCTAATTCTGAGTTAATTGCCTCATGGAATCCCTCTTCACACTGCCCTCTGAATACCACGCGCTTCGGGAATCTGTCCGAGCGCTCGCTGATTCGAAGATTGCTCCGGCAGCCCGCGAGGTAGATGAAGTAGCCAGATACCCTCGAGAAGCTGCTGATGCGCTTCAAGGCGCTGGGCTTGCTGCAGCGCATGTTCCCGAAGAGTTCGGTGGTGAAGGCGCTGATGCACTTGCAGTGGTCATAATCATTGAAGAGGTCGCCCGCGTATGTGGGGCATCTTCGTTGATACCTGCAGTCAATAAGTTGGGTTCATTGCCATTGATCTTGGCAGGCAATTCGGAACAGAAGAAGCGTTGGCTTACCCCGCTCGCGCAAGGAAAAGGATTTTCCTATTGTCTCTCTGAATCTGAAGCCGGTTCTGATGCGGCGGCAATGCGTACCAAAGCGGTAGCAAAAGATGGGGGCTGGCTCTTAAATGGAAGTAAGAAGTGGATTTCCAATGCCGGCGAATCCGAGTTCTACACCGTGCTTGCAAGCACAGATCCCGCTAAGGGAGCAAAAGGTATCTCAGCATTTGTAGTGGAGAAGAGCGATAAAGGTCTCTCCTTCGGAGCCCATGAGAAGAAGATGGGTTTTCGAGGTTCGCCAACACGCGAGGTCTATTTTGACGATGTTCATCTTCCTGCTGACCGGATGTTGGGTGAAGAGGGAACTGGATTTGCTCTTGCGATGAAGACTCTTGATCACACTCGAATCACGATTGCTGCACAAGCCTTGGGTATCGCTCAAGGCGCCTTTGAGGTGGCAAGTGAATATGCGAGACAGCGTAGGCAGTTTGGCAACGCAATCTTCGACTTTCAAGCGATTCAATTTATGCTCGCTGACATGGCAATGAAGATCGAAGCAGCACGTGGGCTCACCTATGCTGCTGCAGTAAAGAGCGAGAATTCCGAGGAAGATTTGACCTTCTTCTCTGCTGCAAGCAAATGTTATGCAACAGATGTAGCGATGGAAGTGACGACAAATGCAGTACAAGTACTCGGGGGTTATGGATACGTCTCTGACTATCCGGTCGAGCGAATGATGCGTGATGCGAAGTTAACTCAAATTTACGAAGGTACTAATCAAGTACAGCGAATCGTGATGGCGCGTAATCTGCCAAACTAAGAAAAACGGGTGATACCTAATTCAGTGGCGACAGCATCTACTCTGATGTCGTGCGGCTCCTCTGGTAATTCAGTAGCGCAGAGGCAGATGTAATCGATCAATGCGACCTTCCACCCCGAGAGCGCGGGAAGCGCGCGATCGAAGGATCCACCCCCCTGACCAAGCCGCACCCCGCGAGAATCGATGGCAAGAGCAGGCACGATAACGACCTCAATTTTCGATAAGAGCGTTGGATTAATCTCGACACCATCAAGTAGCCAGGTAAGTGATTTATCAGAATTCATTCGAGGTAAAAGAATCTTCTTCCCTTGACTCTTAAGCGTTGAATGCATTTCAAAGGTATCGGGTTCATCTCCATACGATTGAAAAGAGGCAATCACGCTAGCGCTCTGAATTTCAGGAGCAGTCAGCAGTATCCTGCTAGGTGCTTTTCGATCGAAGGAATGCGAAGTCCGACGAAGTTCTCGAAAGCGCCCTCGCGCCTCTTCCTTACTAGCCATAGTAGGAGCGTAAGGTGTAACCACTATGGGTAAGCAACCTCCACTCAAACATGCGGTCATTCCCGCAGCAGGTCTGGGCACCCGCTTTCTGCCCGCTACCAAGGCAATCCCAAAAGAGATGCTCCCGCTCGTAGATAAGCCAGCGATTCAATACGTTGTCGAAGAGGCGTATTCGGCAGGCTTTACCGACCTCTTATTGATCACAGGGCATAACAAAGGTGCTCTTATCGACCACTTCTTGCAATCGCCGGAGTTGGAACAAACCCTTCATGCGCGCGGAGATCAAGAGCGCCTAGGCTCCTTGCAAAAATTAAATATGTTGCCTTCGCTTCATACTGTTCGGCAAGAGAGTGCACGTGGGTTAGGCGACGCGGTCTTGACTGCCGCGGAGCATGTAGGTGATTCACCATTTGCAGTTTTACTTGGCGATGACTTGATAGAACCCAGTGATCTACTCTGGAAAAAGATGGTGCAGGTCTATGAAGAATTTGGTGGGTGCGTGTTGGCATTGATGGAAGTACCCGATAGTGAAGTGTCAAAGTATGGAATTGCCAAAGTGACTTATGAGTCAGAAATGCGAGTTCATGATTTGGTAGAGAAGCCAACTAAAGCTGACGCTCCGAGTAACTTGGCAATTATCGGAAGATACATTTTATCCCCAGAGATTTTCTCGATTCTTCGACATACTTCGACAGGGAAAGGCGGCGAAGTTCAATTAACAGATGCGATTGCGACACTTGCGCGAGATGAGCGAATCGCAGGTCCTGTTCATGCGGTTACTGCCGAAGTGCGCCGTTTCGATACTGGAGATAGGTTGAGTTATCTCAAAACCGTGGTCGAGTTTGCAACCCGTCGCGAGGATCTAGGTCCGGAATTCACAACGTGGCTAAAAGGGTATATCCGAGGTTTGAATGATTAGCGTCGACGACTATCTCAACGAAGTGCTCGCCATTGCTAAGCCGCTAGCACCTTTGGATATGCCATTGCTCGATGCCCACGGGGCCACCCTTGCTAGCGATATCTATGCTGGCGAACGGTTGGTCATCAGGGGCGGCGGCAGAATCCGCTCGACACATATCGGTCTTGCTGCATCGATTGGTCTCGATCATTTGCCTACCAGACCGCACCCGCGGGTGGTCGTCATTTCAGCAGGAGAGGATCTCACTGAACCTGGACACGCAATCGATGATCGCCATTCATATGAGAGCAATTCTTGGTTATTGACTACAGCAGTTCGTGAGGCAGAGGCGATCGGTTACCGCGTGCATACCATTCCCGATACCACAGAGGAGCTTAAGGATCTTATTGAAGATCAACTCGTTCGCGCTGACCTTGTAGTCATTAGTAGCGGCCCGCGTTCGGTCGAGATGATGCGTAGCGCTTTGAATAGCTTAGGTGCTATGAATGAACGAGAAATCGCAATGTCGCCCTCAGGTCATCACAGTTATGGGTTGATTGGTCCTGATCAGACACCGGTGATTACCCTCCCTTCAGATTCCAAAAGCGCATATATCTGTTGCGAGATTTTTGTTCGACCAATGATTCGCCAGATGTTAGGCCGTAAGAATCTCTCCCATCGAGTGCTTAGTGCCACTCTTGATGGTGAAGTCTCAGGTGAATTAAGTTTACGAAATTATTACGATGCCATCATCAGTCATGATAATGAAATCTTGCGAGTTCGCCCTGCAGATGAATCTGCTCGCGCTGATGCAAATGGTTTGATCGTTGTCGATGAAAAAAGTTCAGTCAAAAGAGGTGGTAGCGAAGTTTCGGTGATCTTGATCGACAGGCGTGCTGATTAAGTGGAGTTAACAGCCGGAGATATTCGCCTTCGCCCCATCGGATATAGAGATAAGAAGTGGTGGCAGCGAACTCAGAAAGAGAATGCGCAATGGCTCACACCCTGGGAGACGACCTTCCCCGAGGGCAGTGGCACCCCACCTGGGTTTCATCGGATGGTCAGGGCTTTCAAAAAGGATGCACGCCTGGGGCGCTCGGAGAATTACCTCATCATGGTTGATGGAGTTGCCGTTGGCTTCATTGCCCTTGGTGGGATCTCATACGGTCCAGCCCGCATGGCATTCATTGGTTACTGGATTACGCGTGAATTTGCTGGCAAAGGGATAGTAACCAAGGCGGTTTTACTCCTGAAGAATCACGCCTTCACTAGCCTGCGCCTTCATCGGATAGAGATAAACGTGCGGCCCGAGAATCAACCTTCGATTCGTGTTGCCATGAAGTCCGGTTTTGAACTCGAGGGCAAACGTTCGAAGTATCTTCACATTGATGGTGCATGGCGTGATCATCTCTGCTTTGTAGCAACACGAGAATAAGAGGCTGTCGCCTCCCATATTTGCAGGACCGAGACTCGTATTCTTTTCCCATCATGAGCTCAGGATTGATTTATTTCGCCGTCATCGCGCTCTGGGTCGCATATTTTCTGCCACGTTGGCTCCGCTCCCATGATGAAGTCTCCGAGAGTAAGAGTTTGGAGCGTTATCGCAGCGCCATGCATGTGGTCTCTATGAGTTCCTCTCAAACAACATATATGACGCGCGCTGAAATTGTTGAACGTGAAGCGCGAACTCTTCGCAAACGACAGATAACGCTCATTGCTCTGGCAATTTTTCTCTTCGCAAATTTTATTTTCGCAATTGCCAACGTAGTTCCATTAAAATCATTGCTGTTGCCAACATCCTTATTGATAATTTTTGTAGTGCATGTACGCAGGCAAAAAGTTCAAGATGACGTGACAAAGCGTCGTCGTATGGCTGCGATGAAAGGGAAAAGTTCTCCATATAATTTTGCAGAAATCACCTATCGCTCGCCAGAGTCTGAGATCAGTAGGTGGATTCCAATAGATCATTCACGAACTGTTACGGTTATTCCCAATAATTCTTGGCAGCCAAACGATATGCCATTACCTACATACGTCACTGCGCCAAAGGCTCCCACTCGTCCAATGGTAAATAAAGAACCAGGAATTTTTGACCAAGATGCAGAGGCTGAGGTAGTTACTCCTCAAATTGATGAAGTATTTGATCAAGAGGAGTCCAAGCGCGCGGCAAACGAATAGGTCACGATGGCTGAAGTATTTATTAAGCAAATTCGGGCATTCACAGTCCGTGGTGGTGGCGCTGATTACCACGATCAGGAAAAAAGTCATTGGATAGATGGTCAGATTTCTACGCCCATGTCCAAATACCCGGAATACAGAGCCCAGCGGCGGAGCTTTGGTCTCAACGTCCTTGGATCCCTCGTTGTGGAGATTGAAGCTAGCAATGGTGACGTGGGAGTTGCCGTAACCACTGGTGGTGATTTGGGTTGTTGGATAATCGAGAGACACCTTTCTCGCTTTATCGAAGGCAAGAAAGTCACTGAGATTGAGATTATCTGGGATCAGATGTTCAATTCGACCCTTTTTTATGGGCGCAAGGGCATTGTCATTAATGCAATCTCGGGCGTTGATTTGGCTCTCTGGGACTTGTTGGGTCGAGTTCGGCAATTACCTGTTTATGAACTTCTTGGAGGCCCCGCACATAAGGAGTTGAATTTCTACGCTACCGGTCCACGCCCCGACATTGCGAAGGAATTAGGTTTTATCGGTGGAAAATTAACGCTTGTTCATAGTCCGGCAGAGGGCGATTCGGGGCTTGCAAAGAATATGAAGTTGCTCAGCGATATGCGGGAGAAAGTAGGAGAGTCATTCTGGTTAATGTACGACTGTTGGATGAGTTTAACTGTGGAGTATGCCTTACGACTTGCAAACGCTGGAAAAGATTTTGGACTTAAGTGGATCGAAGAATGTCTACCGCCTGATGATTATTGGGGTTACGCAGAGCTTCGAGCAAAGGTACCAGCTGGCATGTTAGTGACTACTGGTGAGCATGAAGCAACACTCATGGGATTTAAGTTACTTCTGGAGATGAATTGCGCTGACATAATCCAACCGGATGTCGGATGGTGTGGTGGTCTGACCGAGCTCGTTCGCATTGCCGATTTAGCCGATCAATACAGAGTTCCAGTTGTACCGCATGGCTCGTCGGTTTACAGCTACCATTTCGTTATCACGCGGAACAGTACCGAATTCGCTGAATTTCTTATGATGGCTCCAAATGCCGATCGCATCGTGCCGATGTTTAATCCGTTATTGATTGGGGAACCGCTCCCAAATCAGGGAAAACTTCATCTAGCCGCTCTGGATAAACCTGGATTTGGAGTTGAACTTAATCGAGACTTGAGTTTTCAACGTCCTTTTTCACACTAGATCCACGAGTCGAACCACATCAGACTTCGCCAGTAGTCATAAGAAACTGTCATAGCAAGGAAAATTGGCGAATGGTAGATGAAGTTGATGCCGATTAGAGTAATAAAACTCGCTAGACCAAGCTTCTTTGATTTACGAGAGAAGCGCGCTGGCAGTCTCTCATTAATCTCTTTGATTGCCGCGACAATGGCCAAAATTATCCAAGGTTGAAAGACAATAGAGTAAAAAGAGAAAGTCGTTCGCTCTGGGAAGGCAAACCAGGGAAGCAAACCTGCAGTAACTCCCAACAAAATGAGGGAGTGATTCCGGTTACGAAACCAGAGGATTACTAGGAGCAATAATGAAATTGCGCCACTCCACCAGAGCAACGGCGTGCCCATTGCTAATACTTCTTGTGAACATTTTCCGCTGCCACATTGCGGAGATTCGTAAAAGAATGATGTTGGCCGAATTTGTAACAACCATTGCCACGCTGGAGATTTGTAGTTGTGGCGCGAATCTAGCCCTTGGTGAAAGTCAAGAATCTCAAATTGATAGTGAATAAATGAGCGAAGTGGAGCGAGAAAGGTCATTCCATTATCTTCGGCCCAAGTGCGACTCCAGCCTCGGGACGATCGAAACCAACCAAACCAACTAACGAAGTAAACGAGAAGTGGTACGAGAAATAGTTGGACTTTTCGTAAAAGAATCATCGAGAGTATCTCTCTCGGAGAATTTTTCATCTCCTTCCAAGAGTCCTCTTTCAACTCCTTAAGAATGAAGAAAATGGCGAAAACGATGATGTAGAAAATTGCATTCCATTTTGTACCCAAGGCAAGACCAAAGAAAATACCCGCAAATAGGAAACGTCGATCTATCAGAAACCAGGTAGCAATGAGAAGAAAAGTCGTAAGCGTGATATCAAGGAGTGCAGTTCGAGACATCACTAGATTGAGCCCATCGAAAAGGGCCAAGAGCGCAGCAATGAGCCCATATCCGAGAGCGCCAAAAAGACGCGAAGCAATCTTTGCAATCAGTAATATCGATAACGTTCCCAAAAGTGCAACAACCACCCGCCAACCAAAGGGATTATCACCAAAAACTTGAATTCCTACTGCAATCATCCATTTACCAACTGGAGGGTGCACGATGAATTCAGGTTTATTTGCGCTTATCTCGACGCCAAATTTCAATAAGTCTCGAGCGCCATCAACATAGTAGATTTCATCGAATATCAAAGTGTTCGGAGTGCTCAATCGGAAGAGTCGCATAAAGAGCGCGGCAGCGACTACAGACCAAATCGCTACCGTTCGATTTCCCAGAGCCCGAATCATGCCTAACAGCGTAGAACCTGGGAGGATAAGAGCGTGAAAAGCGGCGAGTTAATCCTGGCAGGAGCCCCACTAGGTAACCCTGGGGATGCCTCGTTACGACTGCGTCAGGCGCTTACCCAGGCAAAGATAATTTTCGCTGAAGATACTCGACGACTACGCCACCTAGCCCAGGACCTCGAGATTGCTATAACTGGAGAATTACGCTCCTTCTTTGCAGGTAATGAGCGTGAGCGACTTAGTGAATTGCGAGCGCTCCTTGAGGCAGGAGAATCAATTCTCCTGATTACTGATGGTGGAATGCCGGGGATAAGCGATCCGGGATATCTGGCAATTCAAACTGCCCTTGAACTAAATGCGGATATTGAAGTGCTCCCGGGTCCAAGTGCAGTAACCACCGCACTGGTCTTATCAGGTCTACCCATGGAGAGATTCCTCTTCGATGGTTTTATCCCTCGAACGTCGAATGCACGACGCGACTATATCGATTCAATAAAAAACCAGCCTCGAACGATTGTGATTTTTGAGGCCCCACATCGCACCAAGGAACTCATCGGTGATTTATTGGAGATACTGGGCGAGCGCCGACAAGTTGCGCTATGTCGAGAGATGACTAAAAAATATCAGGAAGTCTTCCGAGGCTCGCTCTATGAGTTGAACCAATGGGTTACCGAGCGAGAGGTGCTTGGTGAAGTCACGATTGTGATTGCTGGCGCAGCGCCTGAAGAAATAACCTCTCGCGCACCAGATCACATTGCGCACTTGGTGGGCGAACGTGAGCGAGCAGGGATGGACCGGCGCGAAGCCGTGGCCGCAGTGGCGCAGGAGCTGAATCTACGTAAGCGAGAAGTATTTGATGCTCTAGTCGCCACTAAGATGGGGCAGTGATGTCTGAGCAGGGGCAGAAGAATTTCTACCTTACGACGCCGATTTACTATGTAAATGATGCGCCGCATATTGGCCATGCTTACACCACCGTTGCAGGAGATGTTCTCACTCGTTGGCATAGACAACGAGGTGAAAGGGTTTGGTTTCTTACTGGGACTGATGAGCATGGTCAGAAAGTGCTGCGTACTGCCGAGGCAAATAATTCAGATCCTCAAGCCTGGGCCGACAAGTTGGTCGAGAGTGCATGGAAGCCAACCTGGAAATCCTTAAATATCGCTAACGATGATTTTATTAGGACGACCGAGGGTCGCCATATGGAGCGGGTCCAGAATTTCTTGCAGGGCCTAAAGGATGCCGGACATATATATGAAGGAAAGTATGAAGGCCCCTATTGCGTCGGGTGTGAAGAGTTCAAATTGCCGGGCGATCTTTTACCAGGGGCAAATGAGAGTGAGAAACTCTGTCCGATTCACTCTCGACCTGTTGAACTCGTCAGCGAGACCAATTGGTTCTTTCGTTTATCTGCTTTTGTTGAGCCTCTTCTTGCCCATTATCGGGAGAATCCGCAAGCGTGTGAACCTACCAGCGCACGGAATGAGGTAGTTGCTTTCCTTGAGGGGGGCGTATCAGATCTCTCGATCTCACGCTCTTCTTTCTCATGGGGTATTCCCGTTCCGTGGGATTCCAAACAAGTTGTCTATGTCTGGTTTGACGCGCTACTAAATTATGCGACCGCGGTTGGTTTAGGTGATGCTCCTGGTACTCCGGGCGGCGAGGATTTCGCGCATAAGTGGCCAGCAGATGTTCATTTGGTAGGAAAAGACATCCTGCGCTTTCATGCAGTCATATGGCCGGCGATGTTGTTGGCTGCAAATTTGCCCGTGCCTAAGAAAGTTTTTGCGCATGGTTGGCTATTGGTCGGTGGCGAGAAGATGAGTAAGAGCAAACTCACTGGAATCGCGCCCTCCGATATCACTGATTTCTTTGGCGTTGATGCATTTCGTTATTACTTTTTGCGGGCGATTCCATTTGGCACGGATGGATCTTTCTCGTGGGAAGATATGGTTGCGCGTTATACGAGTGAATTAGCTAATGATTTCGGAAATCTCGCATCAAGGGCTATTGCGATGGTTGAGAAGTATTGTGATGGGAAGATTCCATGTGTCGCCAACGAACCAGAACTCGCAGCAGCCGCAGCGCTTGCAACCAAACGGGCCGATGAATCAATTTCTGCATTAGATTTTCAGAGCGGGATTCTGGCGATTTTAGAGTTCTGTAAAAGCGTGAATGGGTATGTAACTGAACAAGCTCCCTGGGTCTTAGCAAAAGACCCAGCACGCAAATCTGAGCTAGATCAAGTTCTTTATGCAACTTGTGAATCACTGCGCATCTTGGCAGTGCTCTTCAATCCAGTGATGCCAGAGACTTCTCAAAAGTTATGGCGTGCATTAGGTGCCGACAAGCTTGGCTTGCTCGATGATCAGAGGATCAATGATGTTGCACGCTGGGGACAGCTACCAACAGGTGCACAAACCATCCGCGGCGAAGTTCTCTTTCCGCGCCTACCTGAGAACACTGGTGAGGAGCTACGCGGGTGAGCGATCGCCACAATCGGGATATCGATCGGATTCCAGCGCCACTACCTGAGCCGTTACCTGCACCAACGATTGATTCGCACTGTCATCTGGAGTTGATCGCCAATTCTGCACCGGATGCTCCCGAGGTGAAGGCAATACTTGATGAAGCAGAATCCGTGGGCATCGAACAGGTGCTGCAAATCGGTTATGACCTAGAGCAATCGCGATGGTCAGTAGGGGTGGCAGAAGCATGGGTCGGCAGAGCGCTTGCAGCAGTTGCGCTCCACCCGAATGAAGCGCCTATGGTCGATGATCTCGACGAGCAACTTCGCGAGATTGAAAAATTAGCGACCCATCCGAGGGTGCGGGGAATTGGTGAGACTGGCCTGGATTATTTTCGGACGCCAGAAGAGTTGCGAAGTAAGCAAGAGTTCTCATTCCGCTCTCATATAGCCATCGCAAAGCGGATGAATAAAGCATTGATAATCCATGATCGCGACGCCCACGAAGATATTTTGCGCGTACTCACAGATGAGGGTGCTCCCGAAAAAGTCATCTTTCATTGTTATTCAGGAGATGCAGAGATGGCGCAACGTTGTATCAACGCAGGATATTACTTGTCGTTCTCCGGGACGGTTACATTTAAGAATGCTCCCGAGTTACGCGAGGCTCTTTCACTGACACCATTAGAGAATCTACTCGTTGAGACCGATGCCCCATTCTTAGCCCCCGCTCCTTATCGTGGAGCGCTTAACTCACCGGCGCAGATTGCTCGAACTATTCGCTTTATGGCCGAAGTAGTCAATCGCCCTGTTGAAGAGCTCTGCGATGCAACCAGAGGCAATGCCCTTCGGGTATTTGGAGATTTCACTTAATGGAGAGCCTAGGTGCAGCGCAGATTCGTGAATTGGCCGAGCAACTAAATCTGCGCCCATCAAAATCACTTGGACAGAATTTTGTCATCGATGGCAATACCTGTCGGAAGATAGTCCGACTATCGGAGGTAAACCAGAATGATGCTGTGTTGGAAATCGGACCTGGCCTGGGTTCACTTACTTTAGTTTTACTTGCAAACGCGGGCTCGGTGGTTGCGGTTGAAATCGATAAAAGGTTAGCGGAACAACTTCCAAAGACGATTGCAGCGCATGTACCAGAGCGAGCATCGAACTTGCACGTCATCAATAAAGATGCGCTCAATATCACCGAGATTCAACCCACTCCCACTGCGTTGGTAGCGAATTTGCCTTACAACGTATCGGTGCCAGTCTTGCTCCATCTCTTGGAATATTTCCCCACAATCACTCGAGGGATTGTGATGGTTCAAGCGGAGGTCGCCCAGCGGTTGGCAGCGAAACCAGGATCAAAGGCTTACGGTATTCCGAGCGTGAAGTTGAGATGGTGGGCAGATTCGCAGATTGCTAGCGCAATTTCTCGCGAGGTCTTCTGGCCGGCCCCGCGCGTGGATTCACTCCTACTCTCGTTTGCACGCCATGAACATAGTGATATTCATAACGAATCGCTCCGCCTGCGCACTTTCGCAATCATCGATAGCGCTTTCGCGCAACGTCGAAAGATGTTGCGTTCTTCCTTAGGTACTTTCTTGGGCTCTAGTGAGCGCGCTTCCGAACTCTTGATTGCCGCCGGAGTAGACCCAACCGATAGAGCAGAGAACCTGACACTCGAGGACTTTATTGCGATTGCGCGAGGCATTTCACTCCCAAGTTGATTAGGGTAGAACCATGATTTTGGTGAAAGCCCCTGCAAAGATTAATTTGCAATTATCTGTGGGGGCAAAAGGTGATGATGGTTATCACGACCTAGCTACAGTCTTCCAAGCAGTTTCACTTTACGATGAGATAAAAGTGGAACCGGGCGAGAGTGGTTCTGGAGTCACATTGCACTTCTCTGGAGACAATCCTCATATTGCGAATCTTCCTACCAACAATAAAAATCTTGCATACAAAGCTGCTCAATTATTTGCTCAACGGAAGAAAGTTCCACTAGACCTCGTCATAGAGATCAAGAAACAGATTCCGATTGCTGGCGGTATGGCAGGTGGCAGTGCAAATGCCGCCGGAGTTCTTGTTGCACTCGATGCGCTCTACGAAACCAAAATGAGTAAAGATGATCTGATTGGATTAGCCCGTCAATTGGGTAGCGATGTTCCATTCTCTCTGACGGGTGGGACTGCAGTAGGAACAGGTCGCGGTGATCGCCTCACTCCAGCGCTTGCGCGTGGGACTTTTCATTGGGTTCTCGCATACTCGTCTCAAGGGTTATCTACTCCGGCAGTCTATGAAGAGTGCGATCGACTACGGCAAGGTTTTGCCCAGCGAGCGCCACGAGTGAGTGAAGATTTGATGCATGCATTAAGTAGCGGCGATCCAATCGCATTAGGAAAGTCTCTGGTAAATGATTTACAACCGGCAGCCTGCTCACTCAGACCCGCGCTGAAGTTAGCGCTCTCGGCTGGCATGGATTCGGGAGCAATTGGTGCACTCGTCTCTGGCTCTGGCCCAACTGTCGCATTCTTAGCAAAGAGTGAAGAGGCAGCAATTGATCTCGCAGTAACGCTCTCCTCAACAGGTGCGGTCTCACAACTAGGACGAGCGCATAGCCCCGTGGGTGGTCCGAAAGTTATTTAATTGGTGGAATTGCACTCTCAACATGCTCGAGCACCCGACTTAATAATCCAGCCAAGCCATTTCGCTCATCATTCGGTAGCGATTTCAAGAGTTCTTTCTCCCGATTAAGTAGATCCACGAGAGCCGCATCCACAACTCTGATGCCTTTATCGGTAATTCGAACCAAAGTACCCCGCCCATCAGATGGGTCTGGATGGCGTGCAAGAAGTCCATCCCCTTCTAAACGATCTAAACGGTTGGTGATAGTTCCGCTTGTTACTAAGTTTTCATGAATGAGTTGGCCTGGAGTGAGTTGATATGGAGTACCTGCACGACGGAGCGCTGCTAGCACATCAAAGCCCCATGTTTCCAAACCATGTTGAGCAAACGCAGCCCGTCGAGCAATATCTAAGTGACGCGCAAGTCTGGTGATTCGACTTAAGACTTCAAGCGGTGCGCAATCTAGATCAGGTCGCTCACGTCGCCATGCAGAGACGAGCTCTTCAACCTCATCTTTTCTATTTTTTCTTGCACTACTACTCTGAGAATCATTCTGCTTACCTGTCATGGTTTCGTCGACTTTCAAAGGAAAGACGAGGGTGAGTCTCGAGGGCGCTTAGTCCATTCCACGCAAGATTGACGATGTGAGCGGCAACCTCTTCCCTAGAGAACAATCGCGCATCTAGCCACCATTGACCGGTTAGAGCAACCATCCCTACGAGCATCGAGGCGTACATAGGCGCCATCTCTGCGGCAAATCCACGAGATGACAATTCTTCGATGAAGATATGTTCTACTTGAGATGCAACTTCACTCAGCAACGTGGCAAATGATCCGCTTTGGCCGCCGACTGGAGAATTTCTTACCAACAAGCGAAAGCCATCACTTCTAGTCTCGATATAGGTAAGGAATGCGAGCGCAGCGCGTTCAGCTCGTACTCGCGGTTGTCCGGTCTCCAAAGTAGTTGAGATAAGTTCCAGGAGCGCTCGCATCTCGCGGTCCACGACTACCGCATAGAGCCCCTCTTTACTCCCAAAGTGTTCGTAGATCAGTGGCTTGGAGACCCCGGCATTAGCTGCCAACTCTTCGACGCTTGTTCCCTCAACGCCGCTCTCGGCGAAGACCTCAACCGCAGTGGAGATAATCTGCTCTCGGCGAGCAGCGCTACTCATCCGCGTTCGGTTACCCCCTGAGGCGGGAGTAGATGCAGGAGTAGATGCAGGGGAGGGTGCGCTCATATTCGCCAAGGGTAGTGGCGCGCCTGCGCAAATAAAGGCTGGTCGAAACCAGCGCGAAAATGCGAGAGAATACGGGTTCCGCCATGGTGTAGTGGCTAGCACATGGGCCTTTGAAGCCCAGGGTCCTGGATCGATACCAGGTGGCGGAGCGCAGGCACCGCCTCAACTGCACCTGCAAGGAGGGAGTACGCCTTCCAATGGCGCTGAATCAACCACAGACGATAGCGATACTCCTTGCCGCTGGTGAAGGTACGCGGATGAAATCTGACGTACCAAAGGTGCTCCATTCAATCCTTGGTCGAACCCTTATTGGTCACGTTCTTGCTGCAACCGATTCATTGGGTGCACATGAGCGCGTGGTCGTCGTCGGAGCAAAGAGTGATCAGGTCATCGAAGAGATTGCTGCGCACGACAATTCAATAACTACAGTCGTGCAAGAGCGACGTGGGGGCACTGGGCATGCTGTGCGAATCGCGTTAGAGACAGTAGAAGTTCCTGACGGTGCAGTCGTCGTGGTGCTCGCGGGCGATGCGCCCCTCATTACTGACGCAACACTCAACCACTTGGTACAGGTATGTCAGAATGCAAATGCAGGAGCGGCAGTGCTCACCGCCGATGTCGATGATCCACATGGCTACGGCAGAGTTATTCGCGATCCCGACAATGGAATTGTAAAAATAGTGGAAGAAAAAGATGCCACTGATGAGGAGCGCGAAGTACACGAGGTAAATAGCAGCATTTACGCTTTTGAGGCTAAAGCGCTCAAATCAGCGCTCGCCGAGATTAAGCCAAATAACGCACACCATGAAGAGTATTTAACCGACGCAATCGAAATAATTCGCGCGAGCGGTAAGAAGGTAATCCCGGTTGTTGCTCATGATTACTTCGAGATTCTCGGCGTGAACGATCGAATTCAACTCGCAGAGGCGACCGCAATCATGCGCGATCGGATCAATCTTGAGTTAATGGCTTCCGGGGTGACGTTGATTGACCCACCAACTACCCTTATCGATGTGACCGTTACCATTGAACCTGATGTGACTATCAAGCCAGGATGCCAAATCGAAGGCATCACCACCATCGGACGGGGCAGCCTCATCGGGCCCGACACCCGCCTCTTCAACTGCACCGTAGATGCCGATGCGGTCATCATCAAGTCTGAATGTGATGGCGCTAGCATCGGTCGCCACGCACATGTCGGCCCGTATTCCTTCTTACGACCAGGGGCGCACTTGGGCGATGGGGCGAAGGTTGGCTCATTTGTGGAGGTAAAGAACTCCACGATCGGTGCTGGGTCCAAGGTTCCACACCTCTCTTATATAGGCGATGCCACGATTGGAATTGAGAGCAATATTGGGGCCGGGACTATCACCGCCAACTACGACGGCGTGGCTAAACATCAGACTGTCATCGGCGACCATGTCCGGATTGGTAGCGACAACATCCTGATCGCTCCCGTTGAGGTGGGCGATGGCGCCTACACCGCCGCCGGTTCGGCCATAACAGAAAATGTGCCACCAGGGGCAATGGGCGTGGGAAGAGGGCAACAACGGAATATTCTCGGCTGGGTAGGGCGCAAGCGAGCAGGTAGCGATTCTGCGAAAGCCGCAGATCAAGCGAGTAAGAGTAAATAGGAGTGAAGTGAGCGAAATCCGACTCTCCTCTGAGAAACGTCTTCGACTTTTTACTGGTCGCGCCTTTCCTGAGTTAGCTCAAGAGGTCGGTGACGAAATAGGCATTCCACTCACACCTACTTCTGCTTACGATTTCGCAAACGGTGAAATTTTTGTGCGCTTTGAAGAGAGCGTCCGTGGTTGTGATGCTTTCGTGTTACAAAGCCATGCAACTCCGGTAAATAAACATATTATGGAGCAATTAATCATGGTCGATGCGCTCAAGCGAGCATCAGCAAAGCGCATCACTGTCATCGCACCGTTTTACGGTTATGCCCGTCAAGATAAGAAGCATCGCGGTCGCGAACCAATCTCTGCCCGTTTGATGGCTGATCTCTTTAAGACTGCTGGGGCAGATCGATTGATGGTTGTTGACTTACACACTTCGCAGATTCAAGGATTCTTTGATGGTCCGGTCGATCATCTTTTTGCACTCCCATTGCTTGCGAATTATGTTGGAAGCAAAGTCGATCGCTCACGATTGACGATTGTCTCGCCAGACTCAGGTCGAGTACGCGTTGCAGAGCGTTGGTCTGATCTACTTGGCGGTTGCCCGATCGCCTTCATACATAAGACTCGTGACCCACGAATTCCCAATGAGTCAAGGACTGGTCGCGTTGTAGGAGATGTCTCCGGGCAGACGTGCGTTGTGATTGATGACATGATCGATACCGCAGGAACTATCACCAAAGCCGTTGATGCGCTCTTTGATGAAGGAGCGCGTGAAGTAATAGTTGCTTCAACACATGCTGTGTTATCTGGTCCGGCAATCGATCGATTGAAGAATTCCCGGGTCAGTGAGGTCGTGGTAACGAACACTTTGCCTATCCCCGAAGAGTCACGATTTGATCGGCTTACTGTCCTATCCATTGCCCCACTTCTTGCTCGGGCAATACGAGAGGTCTTCGAAGATGGTTCGGTAACTAGCCTCTTTGATGGCCACTCCTAACCATTAGTAAGCCAGATTTTTCAAAGTAAGCCTCCTTGGGCTACTCTTCAATCCTTCCGGCGAGGGGATGAAATTCCCGTCATCGACGGCTTGCTCTAGGGCCTGCCTCGTGTCTTGCTGGTAACTAACCGAGAACACTGGGGGATCAGATGGCCGAAATCAAGATTGCAGCGAAGGTTCGCTCTGAATTTGGAAAGGGCGCCGCACGTCGTGCTCGCCGTGATGGTCTAGTACCTGCAGTTATCTATGGCCATGGCGAGAAGCCAATCCATATCGCTCTTCCCGCACGCGAAGTCGGCCTTGCGCTCAAGACCTCAAACGTCCTTCTCGATATTGATTTAGGTTCACAGGTCGAACTCACCCTTCCAAAATCGGTTGTTCGTGATCCGATTAAGGGCACTCTCGAACATATCGATTTGATTCTGGTCCGTCGCGGTGAGCGCGTGGTGGTCTCGGTCCCTGTTCACACATTTGGAAAGTACGACCAAGATGGAATCTTGGAGCACGTACATAACTCAATTGAGGTAGAAGTTGAAGCGACCTCTATTCCAGCCCATCTCGAACTTGATATGGAAGGACTGGTCGCAGGAGACTCTCTCTATGCTGCTAACGTCAAACTTCCTGATGGCGTCACATTGGTCAGCGATCTAAAGATGATTGTTGTTCACTTGAGCGTTCGTTCTGCTGTCGAAGAGGTCGTTGCAGCTCCTGCTGCCGAAGGCGCTCCTGCTGCCGAAGGCGCTGCCGGTGAAACTGCCTCAGGCGACGCTCCAGCAAAGAGTTAATCAATCCCTAGATTTATTGCGAACTAGCCATGAATGCCAATACGTCATATTCATGGTTAGTCGCCGGACTTGGTAATCCAGGCGAGAAATACGCTTCAACTCGCCATAACATCGGCTTTCTTGTGGCAGATGAGTTAGCAAAACGCTTCGCAGGAAAGTTTGGATCACACAAGTATCGAGCACAGGTAGCCGAAGTCCGACTAGGGGTGGGCAGTCAGTCACCTCGTCTAATCATCGTCAAACCGCAGACTTATATGAATGATTCCGGAAATGCTGTCGCACCCCTTGCACAGTACTTCAACTGCTCACCTGAGAACATCATTGCAATTCATGACGAATTAGATATCCCGTTCGAGACTATTCGAGTGAAAATCGGTGGCGGCGACAATGGGCATAATGGTTTGAAATCGCTGACTCAATCCTTAGGATCCCCAGATTATCTCCGCGTCCGCATGGGCATTGGTCGCCCGGTGACTCAGCAAGATACCGCTGACTATGTCTTGGATAATTTTGGAAAGAGCGAGCGGAATGTAATTCCCGATTTGGTCATGCGCGGGTGTGATGCAATCGAATCATTGATTACTAAAGGCCTTGAGCTAACACAGCAAAATTTCAATAAGTAGAAATTACCTGGTATTACCCCGTATTCCGAAGCCCCGCAGCAATCCCGTTAATGGTGAGCAAAAGCGCTCGATTCAAGACACCATCAACTTCCTCTCCTTTTCGAACTCGCCGTAAGAGCGAAACTTGGAGCAGTTGCATGGGGTGAAGATACACATCTCGAATCGCAAGAGTCTGAGCGAGTATTGGTTGATCACTAAGAAGTGCGCCCTTTTTGGTAAGTAGCAGAATTTCATCGACTGTGAGTTGATATTCACGCTTGATTTCTTCGAAGAAATGCTTGAGCTCGTCATCGACAAGTGAATTTACGTAGTGCTCAGCAGTATGTAGATCAGTCTTTGCAAGAGTCATCTCCACATTGCTGATGAAAGTCTTAAAGAAGTGCCATTCATCAAACATTTGATCCAGGATTTTCCCCTGTCCACCTTCGCGAGCAGCTTTAAGTCCACTTCCTACCCCAAACCAACCAGGGACAATCTGTCGTGACTGGGTCCAACCAAAGACCCACGGAATTGCCCGCAGACCAGAAAGCCCTGCATCTGAATCAGGTCGACGTGATGGTCGCGAGCCAAGGTAGAGATTCCCTAATTGTTCTACAGGGGTAGATTGATAGAAATATTTTGGCAGGTCTGGATGCTCTATAAGGTTGCGATAACAGGCCATCGCCGCGCTACTGACTAAGTCCATACAGGAATCCCAATTAGCGAGGTCGCGAGCGCTTTGTCGTGGTGCGAGATTCAAGACGGTTGCTTCAAGGGCTGCAGCAAGAATTAACTCGACATTCTCACGCGCAAGTGATGGCAAAGAGTATTTATCAGAGATGACCTCGCCTTGTTCGGTCATCTTTATCTCTCCAGCAAGTGAGCCCCACGGGAGCGCCAAAATCGCATCGTATGTTGGACCACCACCGCGTCCTACAGAGCCACCTCGTCCATGGAATACCCGTAAGTGGATTCCTGCTTTGCCTGTGAGATCACGTAATTTCCGTTGGGCGCGATGTATTTCCCATTGGCTAGTGGTGATACCAGCATCCTTATTGGAATCCGAATAGCCCAGCATCACTTCCTGAATATCCCCGCGTAACTCAACTATCTCTCTATATTCTGGGATTTCGAGTAATTGGTTAAGGATGCTATCTGCGCTCTGCAATTCGGCAACAGTCTCAAGTAAGGGAACGAATCCAATAAGTGCTTTTCCTATCGAAAGATCCACTAAGCCAGCTTTTACAGAAAGCACAACCGCAGCGAGAAGATCGTTTGCAGATTTAGTCATTGAAACGATGTAGCTCTCAATTGCCTCATCACCAAATTTTTCGATGATTTCTCCGATTACTGTGAAGGTATCAAAAGTCTGTTTTCCACGTGTATCCAGCGCTTCACGATTGATTTTTTCACCATTTCGCAACTCCGAGACCAATAATCGCGTTCGGGTGTCTTGATCTAAATCAAGATATCCAGCAATACCTTTTCCGGCGAAGTATTGATTGAGCACATGGTGATGCTGATGTGAATGTTCACGCACATCAAGGGTCACGTGCGTCAAACCGCATGCAGATACTGTTCTAATCATCTGCTCCAGTTCGCCCGAAGCAATCAATTCACCTTTATGCTCTAAAAGCGAGTCCCGCATCAGCAATAAATCATCTAAGAGTTCTTGGGTATTCGCATAGTCGCGACCAGGGACATGCGGCCCTTGGTTAGCGTGACGTTTTTGGGTGAGTATCAATTTATGACGTATAGCAGTTGTCTTGAGGCGATATGGCTCCTCCACATTAAGTCGCTTATAACGATCCTCAAACTCAGGAAGGTTTTGCAGGTCCTGTTCAATCGATGTGACCAGCGCATCACTGGCTCCTACAAGCCTTGCTGAAATGGAGAGTGACTGGCGTAGCGCATCGAGTTTTTCAAGGAGCACTCGAACTGCATGACCAACTTGAAGCGTGATTGTCTCGGAGGTGATCGCTGGAGTTACATTGGGATTTCCATCGCGATCACCGCCGATCCAGCTCCCAAAAGAGAGGGGGCGGGCCAACGGATCGAGTTCGATTCCATATCGAGAAAGCTCGAAAGAGAAATCATCGAGGACTTGAGGAACGGTGTGCCGATGTAAATCATCAAGGTAGTACAGAGCGTTCGTGGCTTCATCGAGCGGTTCGGGCTGTTCGAGCCTTAACTCATCAGTCTGCCAAAGCAGTTCTATTGCCTCTGCAAGTTTCTTATCTCGTTCTCGCAAATTCTGCTCATTAAGCAAATGTGCGACGGTACCCAATTTACTAAGTACCGATCTGCGCGCCGCTTCGGTTGGATGAGCAGTGAATACAGGCCGAACCGAGAGAGTGGCTACCGCTCGTGCCAATTCATCTGAAGTGATTTTTGCCTCGCCAATTTTATGGAAAGTTTGTTGCAACCACGACTGGCCATTTACCCGACCTTCGTACAAGGTGCGAGCGCGGTGAACCTGCTCTGCGATATTTGCCAGATGAAAGTACGTGCTAAAAGCGCGCACTAACTTAATACTCTCGGCTACATTCACTTTTTCTAGAATATTCGCACCCAAGGGTGACTCTTCGCGTACCGCCAGACGAACAGATTCAACTAAATCCAGGAGCGCTTGGCCTTCTTGTCGCACCAGCGTCTGACCCAACAATTCGCCTAATCGACGCACATCTGCGCGCAGGTTTGTCACCGAGGCTTGCATGGTCATATCTTGGCAGAGCGAGCGCGGTAGCATTACCGCGTCGAAAGACGGATATGACCGAGCCCCCCGCCTCCGCGGAAATTTGGGGCTCTTTGGCCATGTTTAAAGAGAGGGGGGAGTGGAGAGCGTGGAGAGAGTGGGACTTGTCATGACAGATAACAGCGCGATATCCCCCCGAGTCGATCTCACCCACCTCACAGATGTCCTTGACGTATCCGCCTGTGACCGCGCACTTAGTTCTGGCGAAATCGTCATCGCACCACTGCCCTCTGCTGGAGTGCTCATTTCAGCCCATGCACAACTTTCTTCAAGCGAACGCTCCGGGGCTCCAATAGTTGTGCTTACAGCCAACAATGGTCTAGAGATCTTTGAGGAATTGAAATACCTTCTTCATGATAAGCGCGTTCATCTATTCCCAAGTTGGGAGACGCTACCTCATGAGCGTCTGAGCCCGCAGAGCGATACCGTCGCATGCAGGTTTGAAACTTTACGCGCAATCCTCAACAATCGTTGCGATGCAGTAGTTGTACCCGTGCGTGCATTCATTCAACCTTTCATCAAAGGATTTGGTAACGCAGATGTGCCGCTATTTCAAACAGGTTTTCAGATTGAAATAGGAGTTGCAGTGAAAAAATTGCTTCAGCTTGGATATAGTCGAACTGATCTTGTCGAAAAACGTGGTGAATTCGCTCAACGTGGTGGCATCATCGACCTATTTCCGCCGCAGGCACAACACCCTATCCGAGTGGAATTCTTTGATGATGTTATTGATAAGGTTCGCTACTTTTCAGTTGCAGACCAGCGTTCGTTGGAAGTTTGCGAAGAGGGACTTTACGCGTTGCCTGCGCGAGAGATTCTCATCACGAGCGAAATCCAGGAGCAAGCGCGAGAATTAAAAGAGGCAAATCCATTACTCTCAGAGATGTTAACAAGAATCGGTGATGGAATTCCCATCGACGGCATGGAGTCTTTGATGCCAGCTCTAGTAAACGAAATGGAGACTCTTACCGATTTATTGGTAGATAATTCCCGAATAATCTTGGTAGGACCCGAGTTAATTCGTAATCGTGCGGCAGAGTTAATTAAGACGGGTGAGGAGTTTCTCGAAGCTTCATGGCTCAATGCCGCTGCGGGCGGTAGGACGCCAATTGATCTGGGGACCTTACGACATCATTCATTTCGAGATCTCAATGAAGAATTGGAACGTACTCGAAGTTGTGGGCACACCATTTCGTCAATTGCTCCTTTTGGTGGAGGAGAGGATGCAACGGATTCACAATTACGAGCAGTGGAGCCATTTCGAGGTAATTCTGAGGGCCTGATCGACTATCTGAAAACGAGGATTAATGATCAGTGGTCGATATTAATGACATCTACAGGTCACGGCACTGCCATGCGATATGAGGAAATGTTACGAGGAGAGGGAATTCCCACCTCGAACTCTTTACTCGCTGGTGCAGTTTTCATCACTACTTCACCAATTCGACATGGTTTTATCTCTGAACCAACGAAGTTCGCTCTAATAACAGAGCGAGACTTTGCGGGTAGTAAAGCGCAGGATGGTGAAAAGACTTCACTCGCATCAAGGCGCAAAAATCGGATTGATCCACTATCGCTCAAGGAGGGGGATTTTGTCGTTCACCAGATTCATGGAATCGGAAAGTTCATCGAGATGGCTGAGCGAGTAGTAAATGGAACCAAACGTGAGTATCTAGTCATTGAGTATGCATCGAGCAAGCGGGGTCAATCTGGAGACCGCCTCTACTTGCCTACCGATTCACTAGATCAGGTCAGTAAGTATGTTGGGGGCGAAAATCCGACAGTTCATCACATGGGTGGAGCGGATTGGCAGAAAGCAAAAGGTAAAGCCCGAAAAGCGGTAAAGCAGATTGCAGCAGAACTCATTCAACTCTATGCCGCTCGCACTAGCTCGCCAGGATTCGCATTTTCACCAGATACTCCATGGCAACGTGAATTAGAGGATGCCTTCGCTTATGTAGAGACCATTGACCAACTAGCGACCATCAGTGAGGTAAAGAAAGATATGGAAGCTCCATATCCGATGGATCGTATTGTTTGCGGTGATGTTGGCTTTGGCAAGACTGAAATCGCCATTCGCGCAGCATTTAAAGCAGTACAAGATGGCAAACAAGTGGCTGTACTCGTGCCCACCACGTTACTTGTCCAACAACATCTGACAACTTTTTCTGAACGTTTTGCTGGATTTCCGGTAAAGGTCGCTGGGCTCTCCAGATTCGCAACCGCTGGAGAAATCAAGAAGTCACTCGTCGAACTACAAGATGGCGGAGTCGACGTCGTAATTGGCACGCATAGATTGCTTTCCGGCGATGTTCAGTTCAAAGATTTAGGCTTGGTAATCATCGACGAGGAGCAGAGGTTTGGCGTAGAACATAAGGAAAAATTGAAGCGATTTCGGGCTCACGTCGATGTACTTTCTATGTCGGCGACTCCAATTCCTCGGACTTTGGAGATGTCCATTACTGGAATCCGAGAGATGTCAATGATGGCAACTCCTCCCGAGGAGCGCCATCCAGTTTTGACCTATGTTGGTGGATACGAAGAGAAGCAGATTACTGCCGCGATTCGTCGTGAGCTGCTACGAGATGGTCAAGTCTTCTACATACACAATCGCGTCAACAGTATTGATAGGTGTGCGTCTCGAATTTCGGAGCTCGTGCCAGAAGCACGAATTCGAATTGCTCATGGCCAGATGAATGAGAGTGCTCTTGAAGGAGTGATTCTTGCATTTTGGGAGCGTGAATTCGATGTGTTAATTTGCACGACAATTATCGAAAGTGGCATCGATATTCCAAATTCAAATACTTTGATTGTTGAGCAAGCCGACCGAATGGGGCTATCCCAACTCCATCAACTTCGTGGACGCGTCGGCAGAGGTCGCGAAAGGGGTTATGCATATTTTCTCTTTGACACCGATAAGCCTCTCACTGAGACTGCTCATGACAGGTTGGAGACCATTGCTGCCAACACTGAATTGGGTTCAGGAATGCAGGTAGCCTTAAAAGATCTCGAGATTAGAGGTGCAGGGAATTTATTGGGTGGCGAACAGTCTGGGCATATTGCTGATGTGGGCTTCGATCTTTATATAAGAATGATTGGCGAGGCTGTTGCAGATTTCAAGGGAGAAAAACATCAAGAGCAAGAGTGCAAAATCGAATTGCCTATCGATGCCTACCTTCCGCATGACTACGTAGAAAGCGAGAGAGTTCGACTTGATTTGTACCGGCGCTTGGCTGGCGCTACCCAAGAAGAGCAGATTGATGAGGTCGAACATGAACTCATCGATCGATTTGGCCCATATCCTCAGCCAGTGGTCAGCCTTCTCAAGATTGCAAAGGTTCGAGTGCGTGCCAAAGCCCTCGACTTGACCGAGGTGGTGGCACATGGAAAACATCTCCGATTGGCGCCGGTGACGTTGGGGGATTCGCTGGCAGTTCGGATGGAGCGGCTCTATCCAGGGCATATATATAAGGCGAGCCAGGCTATTTTGCTACTACCCCTACCTCAGCCAACTGGGGTGGCATTCGAAAAGGTGAAGTTGGGCGATAATTCTCTTCTCGAATGGGTGGCTTCGGCTTTGGAGTCCACCATCCGTGAAGGTGCTAGTCGGGTAAACGCAGAGAAGAAAGAGAGTTGATTACGGGTGAGCAGAGGAAGCCGTAAAAAAATTGGTGTGGTGCTTTCAGCTCTTGTCGCATTACTGCTTTCGGGATGTAGTAATCCCTCTGACGCTGCCTCTTTCAAAAGTGGAAAGATCACTAATGAAGAATTGCAAGCAAGCGTTTCAACTATTTTGGATGAGCGGATTAAATTCAATACCAATCCTCAAGAAGGCTTCTCGGGAGATGCACTTACGCGCAATCAACTCGAATTTCACATTTTTAGCGCTTTGTTGACCAAAGCAGCGCAAGAGCAGAAAGTCGTAGCACTTCCAGGAGAAATTTCAGCGCGTCGCGCGGAAGTCCTTCAGAATGTCGGCGGCGAAGATCAATTATCGGTAGCGTTAGTAAGTGCCGGAATCGCTTCAATTGATCTCGAGAAATACCTTGCTCTAATCGTCCTTCAAGATAAGTTGAAAGCCGTTATTGCTCCGAACACAACTGATGATGGTCAGGTTATTGCGGCACTACAAAAGATGCTTACTGATACCGCAGTAAGTGAAAAATTGGTAGTGAACCCTCGTTATGGAACATGGAACGTTCAAAGTAATCGTGTCGAACCAGCAGACCCAACTGAAGGGGCTCTTCCTGCTGCAAAGCAGTAGGAATGTATTGTGAATCAAACGAGTAACCTCCATCGCCTTCGAGAGGTAATGGATACTTTGCGTTCACCAGGTGGATGCCCATGGGATGGAGAGCAAACCCACACATCCCTCCTGACATATCTTCTTGAGGAAAGCTACGAGTTTATAGATGCCGTTGAGCGAGCAGATCGCGATGATATGGTCGAGGAACTCGGTGATGTTCTCCTGCAAGTCTACTTTCATGCTCGAATTGGGGAAGAACGTCAAGTCGATCCATTTACGATTGAAGATATCGCTGGTGCAATTTGCGATAAATTGATTCGACGTCATCCACATGTTTTCGCGGAAGTTGAGAATCTGACTTCCAGTCAGGTTGAAGGAAATTGGGAGATTCTCAAAGCCGCAGAGAAATCGCGAACTTCAGCAGTGGATGGCGTGCCGCTGAATCAACCTGCCCTCTCCCTAACGTCGAAATTAATACATCGGGCGGAAAAGCATGGTCGCGCTTTTGAGACGTCGAAAGTACTTACACAATCTGAGATTTCCGAGGTTTTAGGTGATGTTACGGAGGAGAGGGTCGGCGACCTACTCTTTGCAGTAGTTGCTCTGGCAAATGAGCACGGAATTGATGCTGAATTTGCATTAAGAACTCGAGCTCGACTATTAGAGTCGGAATTGCGGAGATAGAGGAGACGCACATGGCAGCAATCAAGTCAGTTATTGCTCGTGAAATTCTGGATTCACGTGGAAATCCGACTATTGAAGTTGAAGTAGTTCTCGAGAATGGAGTACGAGGTGTTGCTGCTGTGCCATCTGGTGCTTCGACCGGAGCGCACGAGGCGGTCGAGTTACGTGATGGCGGTCCACGTTATGGTGGTAAGGGAGTACAGAAAGCAATAAATGGGGTTGTTCACGAGTTGGCTCCTGCCGTAATCGGTATCGAATCACGTTCGCAACGAGTGCTCGATGAGAAGATGATTGGTCTCGATGGCACCACTAACAAGTCTCGGCTTGGTGCTAATGCGTTGCTTGGCATCTCTCTAGCAGCCGCCAAGGCAGCCGCCATAGATTCATCAAAGCCGCTCTTCTCTCATCTGGGAGGAGAATCTGCAACTTTGTTGCCGGTGCCCATGATGAACATATTGAATGGTGGTGCCCATGCAGACACAAATGTTGATATCCAGGAATTTATGGTTGCGCCCTTTGGTGCTAAGAATTTCGCAGAATCCCTTCGTTGGGGTGCAGAGATCTATCACAGCCTCAAATCTGTATTGAAGAAAGAGGGATTGGCTACCAGTGTTGGTGATGAAGGTGGCTTTGCACCGAACCTCAGTAGTAATCGAGCAGCGCTAGATCTGATTCTTACAGCGATTAGCAACGCGGGCTTTGCTCCCGGGAAAGATGTTGGGCTTGCTCTGGATGTGGCAGCAACTGAGTTTCATAAGAATGACAAATATACATTTGAAGGAAGCGCACGTTCATCGGAGCAGATGATCGACTACTACCAAGAGCTGGTCGATTCATATCCTCTAGTTTCCATCGAAGATCCACTTGATGAGAATGATTGGAATGGTTGGGTTGCAATCACGAAGAAATTAGGTAGCCGCGTTCAACTCGTAGGAGATGACCTTTTTGTAACAAATCCAGTTCGCCTTGCTGACGGTATTTCACGCGGAGCTGCTAATGCACTTCTTGTAAAAGTCAATCAAATCGGAACTTTGACTGAAACTCTCGATGCAGTCGAACTGGCACACAAGTCTGGCTACCGCTCGATGATGAGCCATCGCTCTGGGGAGACCGAAGACACCACGATTGCAGATCTTGCAGTGGCTGCCAGTTGTGGTCAGATTAAAACGGGGGCTCCGGCACGATCGGAACGGGTCGCTAAGTACAATCAGTTGTTGCGAATCGAAGAGATTTTGGGTCCTCGTGCGACTTTTGCAGGCAGGGGCGCATTCCCGAGATTCCAGGGATAGTGACAACCAAGTAGTTAGGGGTGATGACAGTGGCTGTAAAACGTGGAGTAACGGCGCGCTTTATCGCAATCTCGGTCGTCATTTTCATCATCGCACTGACAATCGCACCTCCTGCACAAAGATATTTCACACAACGAGCCCAGATAAATGCAATTGAATCTGAAATTGCCCTTCGAAAAGATCGCTTAGAACAAGCAGAGATTGAACTTCAAAAATGGCGAGATCCAAATTACGTTAAATCTCAAGCGCGCGAACGTCTCCACTTTGTCTTGCCAGGTGAGCGTCAATACATCGTTGTAGGAGTGGATACTAAGGAGAGCGCTGAAGAGAAAAAACGGATGCCGATTGCAGCCAAGCAATTTGGTAGCGCTCCTTGGTACACCAAGCTCATCTCAACGATTCAACTGGCAGCCTTTAATTGAAGCCAACTTCAGACGATCTTCAGATAATCGAAAGTCAACTTGGTAGACCTCCACGGAATGTGCACGCGATAGCACATCGCTGTCCTTGTGGTGAGGCTGATGTTGTCGAGACACCTCCACGGCTTGGTGATGGCACTGCCTTTCCCACCTTCTACTACGCAACTTGCCCTCGTCTGACTGGCGTGATTTCGACCTTAGAAAGTTCAGGGTTGATGCGCGAGATGAATGATCGCCTTGCAGGTGATATCTCGTTGCAAGGCCAATATTTCGCTGCTCATATTGATTATATGGCAGCACGTGAGGCGTTAGGCATGAATGTTCCTGAAGTACAGGGTATATCCGCTGGAGGAATGCCAGATCGAGTCAAATGTTTACACTCTTTAATTGCCCATTCTCTTGCTGCAGGGGAAGGCGTAAATGTTCTCGGAGATGAAGCGCTAGCGAAACTTCCTAACTGGTGGCATGAGCTGCCCTGTTCAATAATTTTTAGGAAGCAAGGCAACATAGATGAGTAAAGTTGCGGCAATTGATTGTGGAACCAACTCAATTCGGTTATTAGTTGTTGAAAACGGAAATGAAATCGCACGTGAGATGGAGATTGTGAAGTTAGGTGAAGGAGTGGATACCAACAAGAATTTCGCTCCTGCAGCAGTAGAGCGAACACTTGTAGCACTTCGAAAATTCAAGGGAATCATCGATGCGCACGGAGTTGAGAAGTTACGATTTTGCGCCACCAGTGCCACACGTGATGCAGAAAATCGAGAGATTTTCATTGGCCCCGTGACTGAAATTCTTGGAGTAGC
>SYAM01000076.1 GCA_005787645.1 Actinomycetota bacterium
CTCTTACGATCACAAGGATTGAAGATTCTCCCTGCAATCACTGATGGGACCAAGAAATTGGTCTTATCGGGATACTTAGGAAAAGAAGGCACTCGCAAAGAAGTAGTTACGACTATTACCAACCTAGTCATCAATAATAATTTTGATGGAATCGACTTAGATCTTGAGGGATTCGCATTCGTCGACGGGTCATCATCATGGAATAAGACCAAACCCTTATGGACACAATTCATCAAGGAACTTTCTGTAAGCCTTCACGCACAAGAGAAATTGCTTTCTGTCACGACGCCCGTATTATTTGATCCTACAACTGGAAGAAAAGGTTCATATCACGTCTATAACTGGGCGGGAATCGCTCCATACATTGATCGATTACGGATCATGACCTACGACTACTCCGTCGGTAAACCCGGTCCAATCGGACCACTCGAATGGAGCGAAAGCGCGTTGAAGTACGCAATTTCAGTATTACCTGCTTCGAAGGTTTGGGTTGGCATACCTGGATACGGAAGAGATTGGATTACAAATGTCGAGGGGAAGTGCCCTAAGAATGTTGCTAATTTAATCAAGGCAGGTTCGAAGGCTGCAGTCTTTGATGCGGCAAAAGGTTCTGAATTGGCATTAGCTTACGGAACTACACCTGTCTATGACGCACTCCGTGGCGAAGCAACTTTTAATTATAAAAAAACCTACAACGGCGTAAATGGAGATGGTGAACCAGTTTCGTGCACTGCAACCCGAGTTGCGTGGTACCAAGATAAGCGCGCGTATCTTGCTCGCGCGGAATTTGTTACAAAGTATCGAATCGGTGGTTTGGTGCAATGGACGCTAAGTCAGGCAAGTCCTGAATCGGTTGATGCACTTTTAGAATATGCCCGAACGATTGGTCCAGATGAAGTTGTTGGAAAAATCGCCTCACAAGAGGTCACTTCACAGTATGGTGAGATAAAACGACTCGAAGCGCTATTTGCCTTGAGGGATAAGTCGCCGATTGAGAACCTCGATGTTATCTTCCAATTCCGACGCAGTGCGCAAGATTCGTGGAGTGATTTAACAAAAGTACAGACTGGACGGGATGGATTAGCGCAAGTCGATCTACTTGTAGGTGGTGCACTTAATTTCCGCGCCATCACAGAAGAGACGTGGGAGCGCCTTGCGAGCCAAACAGAAATAGGTACCCTCAAAGTAACGCGATCACTTTCGATATCGGCACCTACCCATGGAAAAGTTGGCGCAGCGCTGGAGATTCTCGCCCAGGTAACTCCTCGCGAGGGTGAGGTCACGCTGCAAGTGCGAAGGGGTGGCGCGTGGCAGGATCTGGATACGGGTGAGGTTTCGCCGCTTAACGGTGGGCATCTCTTTTTGGTCTATCCCAAAGGGCAAGGGTTTGAGACCTTTCGGGTGACAGTTGCGGCGAGTGAAAAATACAATGGTTCCGAGGGTGAGCCCTTTACAGTTCTTATCCGATAAATCGGTGGAGAGTGGAGGCGTGATGATTTCGGCTCCTAAAGCAAGCAGTGCAGATACCGAAGTCACTCCTTCAGACTCTGTTGAAGAGTTTTTACGTTCGCTTCACGACAAACCGTGGGTAACTATCGTCTGGGACGATCCAATCAACCTGATGTCATACGTAACCCATGTTTTTATGGCGGTCTTCGGTTACTCCCGAGATAAAGCCCATAACCTTATGTTGCAGGTACATAACGACGGTAAGGCAATAGTCAGCAATGGAACTCGAGAAGAGATGGAACATGATGTTGCAATGCTCCATGAATATGGTCTTTGGGCCACTCTTCAGAGGATGGATTAGAGCATGAGTGGATTTTCACGGAAGCGAAACGGCGAGATCCTTGCGACCTTCTCGCACTATGAAGGGGCGATACTAAAGAGTCTTACCGAACAGATTCTCGAGCTCCTAGGTGAAGGCGATGCGCCGGCAGATCCCCTCCTTGCGGTTGTCGGAATTTCGAGCAACGACTCCCTCCCTGAAGATCCCGTTCTAGCGCGGCTACTTCCTGATGCGTATAAAGAAGAGAAAGATGCGGCGGAATTTCGCCGCTACACCGAACATAGCGCACGTGAGAAAAAGCGAGCCCATGCCCAAGCAATCCGTGAGCTCTTGATGGAAAATCTCGGTGATCACGCCCTTGATTTGACCGAGCCTGGTCTGAATAAACGTGAAGAACTCCACTTTATTCTCCCTAAAGAGAAGGCTCAGATGTGGTTGATGGGAATCAACGATATGCGCCTTGCCTTAGGCACCCGATTGAATGTCACACCCGATGCTCAAGAGCGATTTTCGGCAATGAGTGAGGAGAATCCGGATAAAGGGATCTATAACTTATTTGCATGGTTAGGGTGGCTACAAGAAATCTTGCTTGACATTTTGACGGACACGGACGAATAAATTGAGAGTAAAAAAGAACCGGATAGATCTCTCTATCCGGTTCTCGACTAGTTCTTTACTAGTTGAAAGAAGAGAAGATATTAATCTTCCTTCATTCCTTCTGCAGCAGACTTCATGCGTGCAATCTTGTAGATCGTGAGACCGAAGACACACTTGGCCAAGATATCTGCGATGGTGTACCCAGTCTGGCGCCATACGAATGCATCTGTTGTACCGATGTCGAAGAGTGGGAACATGTAAGAGATTGGGTATACGCCCCATGTACCAATAAGGAGAAGTCGTAGCCGACCAACGGTTGCTGCTACGCCCGCTGGTTGACGCTCGAGTGATGCGCCAAGTTCGCGGAAGAGTACATAGAGGATATAGAGGAATGGAATTGTTGAAAGAACGCCCCAGATGATCTTGGTGTTGTTTTCCATGGAGATTTCTCCTGGGTAGCCAAGACCAATCATCAACGCAGATGCGATGACAAGTCGGTTTGTCAGTGAGGAAGCAACTTCCTTTGCGAGCGCAAGTACTGCGATCGTTTCAACAAGAAGTAGTGGCACAGTGAGAATCCAGTCCACGTATCGGTAGCCTTCGTTGAACGCGTTGTTGGCGCCGCGGACGGTGATGCTGTATCCGTCACCAGCTGCCTCGTGGAATGAATTGAAGATTCTCCAGTAGTGGTAACCAGCAATAAAGGTAACCATCGAGGAGAGGACAAGGGCTTTACGGTACTTCGGGAGTACACGTGGTTGGGAGACCAATGTGTACACGGTGCATGCGATCATGCAGATGAGGCCAAAAGAGAGGGAGTTGTAGATCCAGTTAAATTGGCCCTCGGTTAATGCGACAGCATTTGACATAGAGGTTATGCCTTCCGTTGTAGTGCCCCGGGGGGCTTTTTGCCCTCCAGGAAGCGCCAGCCAAGCCAGGCCCCGATATCAACGGTCTGACTCTTTAAGCACCTGTTAGTCGCAATCGTGAGGCCTGGGTCACGCAGATGCAACCGAAAATCGCAGATTTCATAAATTTTTTTTATAAATAATCATGGCGAAATTCGGACATTTGGCTTATTTGGGGGGTTCTCTGGGAGTGAGGCGGGCCAACCGCGGAAAGCGTTCCCGCGCTCTACCCTTGAGCCATGGTCCTTCGGATTTCTGCCGATCTCGTCGCTGCCCTCTGGGAGCATTCCGAACGCGAACATCCCATTGAGGCATGTGGGGTCATCGCTGGCCCGGCTGCCGACCTCACTCCCACCCGTCATATCCCGATGGAGAACTCCGCGTATTCACCCACTTTTTATGAATTCGAGTCAAAGGCGCTGCTTGGCCTCTACCAAGAGCTCGATGATCTCGACGAGGCTCTAGTAGTCATTTATCACTCGCATACCTCGACAGAGGCCTATCCATCACGTACCGATATTGCATACGCAGGCGAGCCGGGAGCGCATTATGTTCTTCTGTCTACTCGCGAAGAGATTGCACCTAGAAGCGAATTCCGTTCCTTTCGAATCGTTAATGGCGTTGTTACTGAAGAGTTAGTGGAAATCGTCGGCGATTAGCGTGATGGCCAACGCTACGGAATAATCAAGTTATGAGTTCTGAGAGCGGCGCAGTTATCGAAGTTCGTATCCCTACCATTTTGCGTCCCTATACAGGTGGTGCAAAGGTCGTCTCTGCTAATGGAACAACGTTGCGCGAACTTATTGCAGACCTCGGAGCGCATTTCAATGGACTCGATGAGCGAATTATGACCGATGGAACGCTCCTTAAATTCATCAATGTCTATGTCAATGACGAAGATGTTCGTTTCCTCGGCGGCTTGGATCTAGCGCTTAACGCAGGAGATAAAGTGACAATTCTTCCTGCCGTTGCCGGTGGTGCGAATAATTGTGGCGCGATTTAACTCACTCGTTGAGTCAGTTGGCCGTACTCCTTTAATTGGATTACCAAAACTCTCACCAGCGCCAAACGTTCGCCTCTGGGCGAAGATGGAAGATCGAAATCCCACTGGTTCAGTGAAGGATCGCGCCGCTTTGTACATGATTGAACAAGCAGAGCAAGATGGATTACTCAAACCTGGCGCGACGATTCTTGAACCAACCTCTGGCAATACTGGGATCTCACTTGCGATGATTGCACGATTGCGCGGATATCAGATGATTTGCGTGATGCCTGAGAACACATCTGTCGAACGTCGTCAGTTATTAGAGATGTGGGGTGCACGGATTATCTCTTCGCCTGCAGCGGGGGGTTCTAATGAAGCGGTCCGAGTTGCGAAAGAATTAGCACGAGAGAATCCTGAGTGGGTTTTTCTCTATCAATATGGAAACCCGGCTAATTCGCAAGCGCACTACGAAAGTACCGGCCCAGAATTACTTGAAGATCTACCAACCATTACTCACTTCATCGCAGGACTTGGCACCACTGGAACGCTCATGGGGACAGGTCGATTCTTTCGAGATAAGAAACCTGATGTCGAGGTGATTGCCGCAGAGCCTCGTTACGGGGAATTGGTCTATGGATTACGTAATATCGATGAGGGCTTTATTCCGGAGTTATTCGACCCTTCGGTGCTCACTCGTCGATTCTCCGTGGGTGCTCATGATTCTGTGAAACGAGTTCGACAGCTACTAGATGAGGAGGGAATATTCGCCGGAATCTCGACTGGGGCGATTCTCCACGCGGCGATCGGAATTGGTAATGAATTAGTAAAAGCAGGCAAAAGCGGTGACATTGCCTTCATTCTCTGTGACGCTGGATGGAAATATCTCTCTACCGGTGTTTACCACGGAGATATTTCCGATGCTGAAGAGCGCCTTGAAGGGCAACTCTGGGCTTAGGCTCTTCTCATGAGCGCGCCAACCGAGCCAATCACACCAATTGCTGACCCAAACACTCCCATCGGAGTCTTTGATTCTGGGGTAGGCGGGCTCACCGTTGCTCGAGCGATTTTGGATCAACTTCCGAATGAACCCATTCTTTATATTGGTGATACCGCGCGTGGACCTTATGGGCCGCGTCCGCTCGCTGAAGTCCGCTCGTTCGCTCTGGAAATCATGGATAACCTCGTTGCCCAAGGGGTAAAGGCAATCGTGATCGCATGCAACACTGCAAGCGCGGCGATGCTTCGCGATGCTCGCGAGCGATACAGCACTCCAGTTATCGAAGTGATTCAACCTGCGGTGCGCCGCGCAGTGGCTGCTACCCGAAATGGCAAAGTGGGTGTGATTGGCACACAGACCACGATTGATTCGCGCGCATATGTGGATGCCTTTGCTGCCGCGCCACATTTACAGATTACTTCTATGGCATGCCCACTATTTGTCTCTTATGTAGAACGAGGTGAAACATCAGGGCGCGAGATTTTGAAGGTTGCCCAGGAATACCTCAAACCAATCATCGATGCGCAAGTGGATACATTGGTCTTAGGGTGCACTCACTACCCATTATTAACTGGAATCATTTCGTATGTCGTTGGCGATAAGGTCACTTTAGTTTCTAGCGCTGAAGAGACTGCGAAAGAGCTCTACCGTACGCTCGCTGATGCAGGTTTAGAGCGACCTGATCATTCGAAACCTCCAACCCATCGATTCTTGGCAACTGGAGATACCCGCACATTCTCAGCGCTAGCGCGCCGCTTTCTTGGTCCAGAGGTACGTACTGTCGATACTCTTTCCTTATGAGCACTGGTAAGCCCACGATAGATAGCAGAATCGATAGCAGAAGTAATAACCATCTTCGAGATGTCCGATTCACACGAAATTGGTCTGAACATCCAGAGGGGTCAGTGCTCGTAGAGTTCGGTAAGACTCGAGTGCTATGCACTGCATCATTTACAGAAGGTGTTCCACGTTGGATGCAAGGGCAGGGTAAAGGTTGGGTAACCGCGGAATATTCGATGTTGCCGCGTTCTACTCATACTCGCTCGGATCGCGAGAGCGTGAAAGGAAAATTGGGAGGTCGTACTCAGGAGATCTCTCGGTTGATCGGTCGCTCACTCAGATCAATCATTGATATGTCAGCGCTGGGAGAGAACACCATCATTATCGACTGCGACGTTCTTCAAGCC
>SYAM01000077.1 GCA_005787645.1 Actinomycetota bacterium
AACATGAATGGTGCAAACCCATAACAAAAAGAAGCGCCAATCATGTAGCGGGAAATCCTAAATTCTGCATGAGTGAAACCCTCTGAAACACGAAACGCCCCCATGCCAAAGAGCGGGGCGATTCCCAGTGCAGCAACGGTCAAACCTGCCATGGTGATAATAGGGTCTTCGAAGAGACAGATAATCGACAAACCGATCATGATTGCGCTAATTGCCAGACGCATTACCAGTCGAGGATCTGGCTGAAAATACGCTAGTGAAAGTCGCCCAGTTGCAATTCCATAGCTCATGATTGCCGAACCTAGAGCGCCAAGCGCGACGGGAGCATTGCGACTGACTAATAGATCTAAAGCCCAAAAACTTATTCCCACCTCAAGAATGCTATTAATTGCGCCAAATGCAACGAGACGAGTTTTTAGCGCCCGCGTTAGGATTTCAGCAGGATGTTGATGAGTGCTTTCGGGTGCGATGAATTTTACCTTCCGGATACTGTAAAACGATATTGGCGTGAGAATAAGTGCGCCCAGGATAATGGGTAATCTCCACCCATTATTTAAATGTAGCGATGCGCTAATAGTCAGAATGGCAGTAGCGCCAACGACTGCTTGGGTACCAGTCTGAAGCATCATCCTACGCATCGACGGCGCCTTGTCATGTGAAATTTGCGCGAGACTGATCGCATTGACGATTGTTTGAGAGAATGCGGCACAACCAAGCGCTGGAATTGTGATAGCGATACTCGGTGCCGTGACTAAGGCCATGACTCCGATGAACATCATAAATAACATAACACGCATAATTAACTCGCGTCCGAATCTATTGATTAGGGGGACCGCAAGGCGAGCTCCTAGTGGAGCGCTAATTCCAACGGCGACATTATGAAGACCAGCAAGGGTTCTACTGATGTCGAGATCTAGTCGAAGTAATGGGATTGCCGCGCCAGCCGACCAGAGTAGGTAGGAGCCGATTGCAGCCATCAGAAGAATCGCTCGGAAATTATCCGGCTCTTTTTTCACACTTCAGAGTGTATTCGGATATTGAGTGGGAATCCCAGAATATTTTGGGCAATTAATCTCACCTTTTCGAGCCGCTCAGGATTCCTTATGTACGAAAAATCATGCTCACTTGCAAATTTACCCGGATCAAGGAAGTCGAGCGTTAGCACTCCATCTGAGAAACTAGCCAGGCGCGCATCAAAAAAGGTTAACCAGAGAATCCGATCGTGGCGAAGAATCTCGTCGAGAATCTCATTCCAACGTGATTTTATCTGCTCGAGATCAGATTCCAATATCAGGCCAAGAGCGCGTACACGACTGCGAGCGTTGCAAGCACTGCAATCAGAAAAAAACCGGGACCTTTAGACATCTTCGGCTGTAAAGGTTTGATGAAGGCTGCAATCAAAACTAAGGCGCCGACAAGAATAGCGAAACTGCCAGCGTTGAAATCAATGTAACGCCAGTTAATCAAACCAACTGCAAGAGAGGTATAGCCAATGAGTCGAACATTCGTCATGTTGGCAATTTACCAAATAGTCCAGCCGCCATCGACGACCAACGCTTGCCCAGTTATAAAGGAGGAGCCAGGTGCAGCGAGAAAAAGGAGTGCGGTCCGTAATTCACGATCGCTCCCAATCCGCCCCATGGGAGTCGCCTCGGAGACTGCATCAAGAAGTGGTCCTGGTGAGAAGTACTGTCGATTTACCGGACTATCGAAACTTCCAGGACAGAGGGCATTGACAGTTACGCCCGATTTTGCAACCTGTGCGGCAAGGAATTTCGTCAGACCGATGAGGGCATGTTTGCTGGTGAAGTAGGAGGGCATATGGACCCCTAACCCCGGGTAGCGACGTTCATCGCCCGCGACTACTCCATATATAGAGGAGATGTTAATTATCCGACCCCACTGATTCTTGATCATTCCGGGAAGAAAGAGTTGCGAGAGCCAAAATGGTGCCTCGACGTTCAGGGTCATGATTCGCCTCCAATCAAGTGATTGCTCTTCCCACCAAGGTGCTCGATGGGCAAGGCCAGAGCTGTTCACGAGAATATCTACTGTGCCAATACGCGAAGCCAGCGCAACCACTTCGTCGTAATTTGTAACGTCACATCGCTGAGCAGAAATTCTCTGATATTTATTTTTGAGTTCGGAGACTACGGTGTCGAGAAACTCTTTCCTTCGACTTGCGATGATTACTTCAGCGCCAGCATCAAGGAGCGCTTCGGTGAATTGCCGTCCGAGACCATCGCCGCCACCGGTAATAAGGGCACGCTTTCCCGTTAAATCGAAATCGGAGAGATCAAGGGCATGAGAGGGGTGCGCCATGGTTTCGACGGTAGCAGGAAGAGTGCTTAAGCAGAAGTGTTGAGTGAACTGTTTCTGTTGCTCTGTTCTGATTCGCTCGCTTGCGCATCCTTTGGCTTTTGCTTTTCAGATTTCTCTGGCTTCATGGGACGCGGAGCGGGCTGCCCAGGCTGACCGGGCCCCTTGGGACGTTTAGTGGCTCGCGGCGCATTGGGATCAATTGGTTTGAGTGGTTCAAGAGGGCGCGGTGGAATCACGGGACGTGCAGGAGGGGTTGGTGGCTCACCGAGGGCTTCAAGTGCCACTTGGCGCGCAGTGGTTGCAGCAAGCGTGGCTGCATTGAGCGAGTTTCGCGCCGCAGCTTTGGCTTCAGTACTTTTCGCACCTACCCACGCCGTTCTGAAATCTGAACGTGCCTTGTTGATGTCACCCTTGAAGTCATCATTGATTGCCTCAATCAACTCACCATTCGCTTCATCCCATACATCTCGGGCGATTTTAAATTTATCCATTTCTGTACGGAAGGCATCCTCGGCGCTTTTGCGAACCGTATTCCATTTTTCCAGTGCAACTTTGAATTCCTCAAGTTTGATCTTGTAGGCATCAAGCTGTTGCTGGTAACTCGGTGGAGTGGCACTTGGTGCAGGTGAGGCGGTAGGAGCAGGTGTCTCGTTTGCCTGAGCAAAAGTGGGGGATGCACAAGTGGTGATGAGAAGAGCGGTACTAATAGATAGAGCACGTGTGTATCGCATGTGCTGATTCTGGCTAAATTACTTGTGAATACTCTGTGAAAACCTTATTGGGAGCTTTGGAAAGTGCTCAATGAACCCCGGGCTCTCCCCATCACCATTTCTTCCCAGTAGCCTTCTCATATGGCGAATTCAGGAGGAAGCAGCGGTCCGGGCAAGGCACATGTCCTGGTCGTCGACGATGAAGTGGGAGTTCGGGAGCTCTTAGGCGATGCCTTGAGAGTAGCCGGATACTCGGTCTCCTCCGCTCCCGACGGGATGTCTGCCCTAACTACGCTACGTGGCCAACGTGCGGATCTGCTCATCATTGATATCAATATGCCAGTCCTCGATGGTTTTGGACTTCTCGAGCAACTTCGAAATAAAGGGGACCTCACGCCGGCGTTGATGTTGAGCGCTCGAGGCGAGAAAACCGATATCACAAGAGGGTTGCGCTTAGGGGCAGATGACTATGTCACAAAGCCATTCGGCTTAGAGGAATTACTACTACGAGTTGCCGCTATCTTGCGTCGTTCACATGCGATTGCAGTAGAAAATAGCGTGCTCCATTGTGGTCCATTGCAACTCGACGAAGACCAACACAAAGTCTTCTTACTCGAAGAAGAGGTCGAACTCTCGCCAACGGAGTTCAAATTGCTCCAGGAACTTATGCGCAACAAGGGTCGAGTGCTCACCAAATCAACATTGCTCCGAGAGGTGTGGGAGATAGATTTCGAGACTGAGACCAGCGTGCTCGATACCTACATCTCTTATCTTCGCAAGAAACTCAATCGTGATAATTTGGAATTTATTAGAACAGTGCGAGGTGTTGGTTATCAGATTGTAGAACCTGCGTGAGGTTGCAGAGTCGTTTTGCATTGATTGCTGGCGCAATCACCACGATAGTGTCATTATCAATCGGATATTTCACTATTTCAATTGCGTTTAACTCGGAGATTCAACGGGTGGATTCATTGATTACTAAGGTATCTGACGAATTAGATGCACGTGACCCACTTTCGAGCGCAGTCTTTCTCGCTGACGAAAGTGATTCGCAATTAATTGTTGCCCTTCTTGACAGTTCGGGTGAGTTATTAACTGTACGCACATCCAAAGATGGCAAAGAATTCACTGCATCCATCGCAGAGGCTAAAAGCGCCCTCAGAAACATCAAAACGATTGGTACCGAGCTTCGATATAGAGGGCTCACATTCACCCTCGAGCAAGATGCTTATCTCGTCCTAGCGGTTCCCATCCAAGATTTAGAGGGGAATCGAAATCGTAATATTCAACGATTGGCGCTCTTTCTTGCATTAGCCCTTTTACTGGCCTTTCTAGCCACACGTATACTCACCCGTCCAGATATTCGGAAGATCGAACGATTAGCAGAGCGCGCTCGTGATATTGCCAATGGTCGTAATTGGCGGGAAGAGCAAGTAACTAACGGGAATTCAGAGGTTGATGATCTGAGCAAAGCGCTCAATCAGATGGTTCGCTATTTACAGAGCGCCCTCGATGGGGAACGGAGGAATAGTGAGAAGATGCAGGAGTTTGTCGGCGACGCTTCTCATGAATTGCGTACCCCTCTCACAGTAATCAAAGGGTATATCGAATTACTTGGTCGGTCGGAGAGCCTTGAACCGCAGGCGCGTCAACGCGCAATCGAGCGGTTAGATTCTGAGATCTCTCGAATGGAGCGATTGATCTCGGACCTCTTGTTACTTGCTGAAATTGGGGAAGCGCAAGGTGGAGTTCTCGATGATGCGATAAATCTCTCTGACATCATCCGGGTGCATTTAACTGATTTGAAATTGCTTGACACTAATCGAGAAGTAGAGGATTCAGTTACCTCTGAAGTTTTCGTACTAGGTTCTCTGCCACATATTCAACAACTCATCGCCAATATCTTCTCGAACCTCAGAAGGCATACACCCGCTGATGCTCCGGTCTACGTTCAACTTGGCTACGAACCCCAGGGGGTCCGTCTGACTATTGGCGATGGTGGGCCAGGACTACCGCAGGAGGCGTATACAAGTGGAATTCAACAATTCCAACGTTTTGATAACTCTCGATCTCGAGAGAGTGGAGGATCTGGGTTAGGTATGAGCATCATGCAAGCAATCGTTACTGAACATGGTGGCACTCTCACATTAGGACCAAGCAGATTGGGCGGCTTGGAGATTGATATTCGTATTCCACTCCGCGAGGAGTAAATAGCTACTGTGGTGGTGCGCTATGTTCGATTGCGCTGCGATCCTCTTCTACAGATGTAATGCGATTGGCCGGCGCCAAAATTTTTCTGCCGAGAACAAGTACGAGGACGCCGATGGAAACCGCAATCGTGGTGCTCAAGAGAGTCAAGCGTGGAGAGAACTCACTGGCGATAATTCCACCAAGCGCTGCGCCTAGAGCCATAAAAGAACCATCAACAGTCCAAATCCAACCGAGTGCACTCACTGCAGTCCCTTGTGGACGAACCGCTTCAAGTACTTCCCAATAGAAGACCTGGACTGCGCCGCCAAAGAACCCGATGAACAAGGCAACTATGAGCATGCTCCATCCAGGGTAGGCCAGCGCCAACGGAATAGTTGCCACCATCCATAGGGCATATGTTCGTAAGAGGCCCTTGAGTGCAGAGGTCTTCCGTGAAACTAACCCAGCGATTAAACCGCCGACCACTGAGGTAAAGGCGAGCGCGGCGAAGATGGGACCGCTCCATCCGGGAATTCCCTCGAGCGTTGCGTATGAAGGGATACCAACATCAAATGCTCCCCATCCAAAGCCGACAAACATCGCTTCCACCATCAACAACTGCATCGCAGGAATTCTCCATACAGATTTTTGACCAACCTCTCTCTTCTCTGGCTTCCATTGTGAGGAGATTTTGGTGAAGCCAAGTGAGAGTCCGCCGACGAAGATAAAGAGAGCACAGAGAATCAGTGCGCTGCTTGGATATGGCGAAAGAGCGAGCGTGGATGCAAATAGTGGACCAAAAACTCTTGTTGAATTGATGACTGCTGTATCCAGAGCATATGCAGTTCGAAGTGCGCTAATCGGAACCGCACTTTTCCAAAGCGGACGTACTGAAAGGTTGATTGGCGGCGAAACTAAACCCATCAGAAGCGAGAGCGGTAAAATCCAACTTTTACTCGTGGTGAATTCTAGAACTAATAAACCTGATGCATATAAAGGAACCAAGATTCGGATCGGCCATTTTTGACCCCACTTATCAAGAGCAGAGCCTCGAAGACCGGCTGTGACGGAATTTGCGAAGGTATTGAGGCCGAGCGCGATACCAGCGTAGGCAACTGAGTCGGTCAACCGTTCGACTTTGAAGAAGAGAGCCAGGCCCACCATTGCGTAAGCCACACGCGC
>SYAM01000078.1 GCA_005787645.1 Actinomycetota bacterium
ATCTCACTAGGTCAGACTCCATTTATTCAGGGTTATCTCCCTGTTTACATCTTGGTCGATAGCATCAAGCGAGGGATCAAGATCAACAAGCCAGGATTCATTGACGCCGGAACTGAAGTTGTAACTGCTACTTCAGTCACAGAGCCGTTCAAACTTCCTGCGCTTACTTTCAAGGACCTTCAAGCGATGGCAACCTCTAAGACCAAGACTCGTAAGTATTACGAGCCAGTAGTCAAGGGTTATATCAAGAATTGGCAGAAGAATCTCAAGCCAGTTGCGGATGAATCTGCTTGATAAGTAAGAGCCATTCATAGTGATACGGACGGAGGTCAACGGTGAGTAAATCAACTCATGGTGTGATCTCCGTCCGGTCGCTATCAAAACGCTATGGCGGCGTACAAGCCCTCAACAATCTCGACCTCGATTTAGAGCGAAATATTGTTCATGCAATTGTTGGTGAAAACGGCGCGGGCAAATCGACATTTATGAAGATTCTCTCCGGAGGTGTCACCCCAGATTCGGGCTCAATAAAGATCGATGGCACAAATTATCCCGAGATTACGGTGCAATTAGCTCGCAAACTTGGTATGGGAATCATGTATCAAGAGTTGCGGCTCTTTCAGCACCGCGATGTTCTCACAAATCTATTTCCAGATCGCGAGATTCGACGCGGTCCTTTCATCTCAAATAAACCAATGGAAGAAATCGCACGTCCGGTTTTGGAATCAATCGGCTTAGAAGTTGATCTCCATGCTGTCTTGGGAGATTTAGCGATTTCAGATCAGCAACTAATCGAATTAGCACGGGTAATCATCGAAAAACCGAAGTTATTAATTCTCGATGAACCAACTTCGGCACTCAACGCGCGTGAAAGTGATCGATTACTGGAACTTGTGCGGCTACTACCGGCACAAGGCACAACAGTGCTCTATGTTTCTCACCGACTAGATGAGGTCTTCTCTGTTGCCGACCAAATCTCGGTTATGCGTAATGGTTCCTTAGTATTTTCGCGTCCAACCAAAGAATTAGACCGGACCACCGTAATTACTGGAATTGTGGGTGAAGAGAAATCACATCGTATAGCCAATACAGAGCGACGCGATGGCGCGCAGTCGCAAAGTGGCATGTTGCTCGATGTCAGAAATTTGAAGAATTATGGGCAAATCCAAGATGTCTCACTCAATGTGCGCGGCGGCGAGATTGTCGGAGTTGCTGGACTTATCGGCTCAGGCGCCGATGAGTTACTCGAGACACTTTTTGGTGCCAAACCAAAGTCAGGTGGTGCGATATTTCTTGAGGGTAAGGAGTGCTCATCAATCTCCCCTCAGAATTCAGTGCGCGATAAAGTCGCACTTGTCCCAGCTGATCGAAAGCGTGTTGGTTTGATGATGGAGCGCAGCGTTGCAGATAACTTCTCCCATGTTGCAGTGGGAGGACATAAGCACGGCACCCCCCTGATTACTCGAGCAGGTCTTGCTACTCGTGCCAAACGATTAGTTGAACGCTTTGGAGTGAAGACTGAACATGTAGATATTCGAGTGGGCAATCTCTCGGGTGGCAATCAGCAGAAGGTGGTCATCGGCAAATGGCTTGAAATCAACCCCAGACTCGTTCTTTTAGACGACCCGACTCGTGGAGTGGATATTGGCGCAAAGTCAGAGCTCTTCCGCCTCATTAGAGAGATCGCTGATTCGGGTAAAGGCGTCTTATTTCGCTCGACGGAAATCGCAGAGTTAACTAATCTTTGTGACCGAATCTACGTGATCAAAAATGGAGAGACTCGACGTGAAGTATCCGAGGTTGACGAAGCAGAATTAATCAAGTTAATCAACGAGTAATGGAATCAATCAACACTACAACGAGAAAGAAGGAAAAAATGATCAGAAGAGCATTCACCATGAAGTTAAAGCCGGGTGGGCTAGCCGAGTACAAGCGTCATCATGACGAAATTTGGCCAGAATTAGTTGCAGAAATTGAGCGCCAAGGGATAGCTCAAATAACGATTTTTGAGAATGACCCTGTGCTCTTCCTCTATTCTGAGATCTCGGATCCAGATGCATGGGACCGTCTGTGGCACACTGAAATCCACGATAAATGGGGCGAGTACATGGCGCCACTAATGGAGTTTAATGCTCAAGGAATAGTTGATTCAAGCGAGGTCCGTGAGGTTTTCAATCTTCGGACTAATGCAGGCAAGAAGTAGTAAGAAGAAATGTCACAGAATCAACTCGCTTTAGTTACCGGAGCTAGCAAAGGTCTCGGTCGTCAAATGGCTCTTGGACTTGCAAATGCCGGATACAAAGTTATTGCGGTAGCGCGAAGCAAGTCGGATTTGGATTTACTCGCACAAGTGAATTCTCAATTAATTTTTCCTTATGTATGCGATGTGAGTGAGAATTGCGATGTCGAGGCACTTGCAGCAAAGGTAAAGAGCGAGCATGGTGAAGTGCAGATTCTTGTAAACGCTGCTGGAGTCTTTGGTCCAATAAATCTCATCCATAAGACCGATCCTGATCAGTGGGCAAAAACAGTTCTGATCGACACGCTTGCTCCTTACTTCACCACTCGAGCTTTTCTGCCTGGAATGTTGGCTAAAAAGTGGGGTCGGATTATCAATGTCAGTTCAGCTGCAGCGCTCCATCCCCCTGGAGCGCTTAACAGCGCGTATGGCACATCAAAAGTCGCACTTAACCAATTCACCAGGCACCTTGCTGCTGAAATATCAGGGTCGGGTGTAACTGCCAATGTGATTCATCCAGGTGATGTAAAGACGGAGATGTGGGCTGATATCAAAGCGAAGGCAATAGCACTAGGCGATGTTGGTAAGGATTACACCGCTTGGGTCGATTGGGTTGCACAAACTGGTGGCGATGATCCAAAAAAGGCCATGGAGTTGATTTTAGAGATTGTCTCTCCGTCACACGATGGCATTAACGGACGATTCCTTTGGATCAATGAACCCTTACAGGCTCCAATTCCCAGTTGGGAAGATCCCGTCGATGCTCGACCGTGGGGCTAGCGCTACCCCCGACCTATGTAAGGCATCTTTGTTGCCATAACTGTCATGAACTGTACGTTCGCTTCTAATGGAAGCGATGCCATGTGCACCACAGCATCCGCAAGTATTTGGGCGTCGATGACAGGTTCTGAAAGTCGTGTGCCATTAGGTTGCAGCGCACCTTCACGTTGGCTCGAAGCCATGCTGGTGTCTGCATTGCCAATATCAATCTGACCACAAGCGATGTTGTACTTACGTCCATCGAGAGAAGTCGCACGAGTTAAGCCGGTAATTGCATGTTTTGATGCGGTGTAAGGCGCGGAATTAGGGCGAGGCATATGAGCCGAGAGCGAACCGTTGTTGATGATTCGCCCACCCTGAGGTTGTTGCTCCTTCATGAGAGCAAATGCTTCTTGGGTGCAATAGAAAGTACCACCCACGTTGATATCAAAAATGCGCTGCCAATCTTCCGCTTGAACATCCTCTAGTAGCGCAGCCGGTGGGACAACTCCTGCATTATTAAAAAGTAAGTCGAGGCGACCATATGACGACTTAATAGATGCAAAAGCGCGCGCTACTGAATCTCGATCTCCAACATCGCACTGCACAGCAATTGCAGCGCTGCCAATCTCTTTTGCAACTGCGGTAACTCCAGCAACATCACGACCTAAAAGAGCAACAGTCCAACCTTCTTTCGCCAACGAGATTGCGGTTACGCGACCAATGCCACGATTAGCTCCTGTAACTGCCGCGAACTTTTTAGTACTCATATGTTCTGCCCCGGTATCTTTCCATCGAGTTCACTCTCGATATGAAGTCGGATTAATTCATCGAAAGAACTTTCGCAGGTGAATCCTAGGCTCCGCGCCCTGGTAGCGGGAAATGCTGGGAAATTCCAGGCATCGACCATCTTCTGTGCAAAGGGGTCTGGTGCACTCTCCTTTATAAATGAAAGAACTCGCTCACCAGCGACTCGACGAAGTGCCTCTATTTCTTGCCTGATTGTGGCATGCACTCCAGGCATCATCATCGAGCGACGATCTCCCAATAAATTCGTATCTAGTTGGGCGGCGTGGATTAAGAAACCTACGGCAGAACGCGGGGAGGCAAAGATCATGGAGACTTCTTTAGAGACCGATAGCGTGGTTTCTATCCCGGCAAGAGGTTCGCGAATGATGTTGGAGAAGACTCCGGATGCTGCGGCATTGGGTTTACCTGGTCGAACGCAAATAGTTGGCAAACGCAATCCCACTCCATCTAGTAATCCGCGACGACTGTAATCGTTGAGAAGTAATTCGCCTATTGCCTTTTGCACTCCATAACTGGTTGTGGGTTGAAGGATGAAATCATCACCGACATCTTCGGAATCAGCAGGATAGGGACCGCCATAGACAGCAGCTGTCGATGTATAGATAACGCGTGGGCAATATTCATTCTGTGCACGGATTGCTTCAAATAGATTTCGTGTTCCATCTAGATTGACTGAATAGCCTTTTTCGAAATTTGATTCCGCTTCGCCAGAGACTATCGCTGCAAGGTGAAAGATTACATCTGGTTTCTTATTGATCAATTCAATACAAGTTTGTGGATTGGTGATATCCGCTACTTGGGAGTCAATGATAATGTCAGAGCTTTGGGGAATCTCTGGCTCGATGAATGCATCAAGGAGCGTCACCTGGCTTATCGATTTCCCGCCAATTCGGGGTTCCTTTGCCAGATGCTCCACTAATCGCTGGCCGATCATCCCGCCACCACCGAGTATCAAGATCCTCATTCCTAGACTTTAGTAGAAATGTCGCTATTTACGAATAGCCATTTGACTAGGTAATCTCTAGAACATGTTCGAAATACTTTTAATTCTCATCATCATCAGCCTGTTGCTTCAGCGCCGCGATAAGCGGAAGAAAAGTAAAGGCATCGACGCCGAACTTCACAAGATGATTGAAGATGTCCGTGAGAGTGAGATTACTGCAAGCGAGATTCGCCAATTTCTTCTCGATGTTATAAACGACAATAAACAGGATGTCGAGAAATTCTCCGATGTTCGACTTCGACAAGCTTCCGAGATGATGGAACGAATTGGCCCGGGAGCCTTCTATTGGATGACAGATATCGCAGCAACACTTGCCTCTGGTTACGCTGCACGCATCAACGGTACATTGACCAATGTTGATGAAGAGTTAGGGGAGTCTGCAACCCCAGAGGCAATCGTTCGAGTAGTGGTTCAAATTTAGGTAGGAATAAGCGTGTTCGCAAAGACTTGCCATGCGAGCGCAGATTTCGCGACGAGTGAGAGGGTGATGTAGGTACGCTCACCGCGCAGGTATTCACGCCACTTTCCAACTTTCTTATATTGCAACCATTGCACTAAGGCAAAGGAGTTGAAGAATAAGAAAATTGTTATGACAATTCCATAAACGAAAGCGGGCGCAGAAGTCTCACCTGGGCCGCCAATCGCAAAAACATAAAATATGAGTGCCACCCAGGGAACTGCCCCTGCGATACACCCAAAGATAAAGGGGAGCCAACCCCCATTACCTGGCGTCTCATATTTCTCTTGTAACCATCCAAAGAGAATCATCGCGGCATTGACACCAAAGATAGAGATAATCGCGGTGATATCAGCGACGCCAGTCACTTGTGCAATCAGGACAATCATCACCGATGAGCTGATGGAGTACTCCACCCAGCGGAAATAATTTCGTTGCTCTGCTAACCCCTTGCTATAGCGGCCAAAAAATTGTGGGCTTGCGACGATGAAGTGTGCTAGCGCAGAGAGTCCGAGAAATACTGCGACAGTTAGCCCAATTGGTGTGTTGAACAGCACCACTGGTGGGGCGAAAGTAGTACCGGGTGGCCCTGACATATACGTCGCATTAATTGGAAGGGTAAAGTCGTTGCTCAAGGCAAGAACTGCGATCATCTGCACTAGATGAAGAGTTCCTGCGATGATATTGATGCGTCGAAGACCGCTCATGCTCACTGTTTTAGCCATATAAAAAGGGTACTGCTTAATTCCTATTTCGGAGCCATAAGAGAAGCCCCACGAGCAAAATAAGCGCTACGACCCCTGAAATTACTTCATTATTGAGGCCATCATCGCTCTGGGATACCGGTTGCGCATCGGGTGAACTCTCATCGATAGGTTGGGCCTGGTCAATCGAGGTTGCCTCTTCTTCAGGAGCGTAAATAAAGGGTACTTCCCCCTCGATTGGATGACCATCGGCGCTGACCACTCGGTAGATAATTCGATACTCACCCGAGAGAAGTGCAGATCCCAATCTCACTGCAGCAGAGATAGTGTCGCCAGAAATGTTTATCTCACTAAGTGAAACATCTTCGTTGAAGGGATCTCTGAGTGCCAGTGTGTTTATCTGCTCGTTGCCCAGAATCATCAATGCTTCATTGAAAGTCACCGAGATTGTGCTTGGCATTACTTCAAGAGTGGTTCCTTTTACTGGATTAGAACTTTTTAGTTCCGCGTGCCCCCAAGAAGCCGGTGCAAAAGTTAGAGCGAAGAGTAGGCCTGAGATTACAGACGCAATTTTCTTCATTTCCTATTCCTGATTATCTTTCCTTGCAGTTGACAATATCTTTTTCGCTGCATCGGCATTCATTATAAAGATGATGATTCCAATCACTAAATCCGGAATCATACTTGGATAAATGAGTATTACCACTCCTGCAGAAATGATAAGTGCATTAGCTATCGCATCATTGCGTGCAGAATAGTAAGCCGCTTTTACCAATCCACCTTCCTCATTTCTATGACGAGCAATCAGAAATGCGCAGAAGAGATTGACTACCAGAGCACCTAAACCTACATAGCTCATGCCAGCGCCTTCAGGTATCTCGGGACTAAGTATTTGCTGGATTGCATTCCATAAGAAGGCAATTCCAGGGACTAGGAGGAGTCCGGCAAGGAGGTAGCTGGTGATCTGTCGCTTACGTAGCGACCATCCAATCGCTAGGGCAATCAAGATATTGATGGAAGCATCCTCGAGGAAATCGACGCTATCGCTAAGCAGGGCTATTGAATTGAAACGTTGCCCGAAGTAGTACTCAACGATGAAATAGCCCACATTTAACGCGGCAATTATTAATACGATCCTTCGAAGGCGCACTGTATGAGTATAGATATCACCTTGCGTAAACAATCGAATTGCACTTGCGAATCTATGGCAATTAGCCATTTCTCAGAGTTTTGGTTATCTTTCGGCAAGGTTCTCAAGTTAAGAAATGAGGCAGTGATGAACGTATTAACCAAACGCCGCATAATCGATTACTGCCGTATGAACATTTCACGCTGTCGCGCATAGATTTATTTACGCTCGCTATACCGCTTCACCCTTAAATTTTTTCGAAATCTCTGCACAAATATCCAATTTGAAAGGAATTATTATGAAGTTTTCTAAAAAGATCTTCGCGGTTTTTATTTCGTTCTCCGTGGCAGCAGCATCACTCATGGCTATCACTCCGGCTCAAGCCGCTCCGAAGAATCTTGCTCGCGCCGTTGCGACTGCAGATTGGCTCGAGCAGAACATTGATAGTCCTAAGGTCCGTATTTTTGAAGTCTCGACGGAAGTCGGTCTCTACGAAAAGGGCCACATCAAGAACGCCGTCAAAATTAATTGGTATACCGATCTAGTGGACACTGTAAATCGTGACCTTGTCTCTACAAAGAATTTCAACAAACTCTTACAAACTTCAGGAATTGACAGTGATACAACAGTGGTTTTCTATGGAGACAAGAACAACTGGTTCGCTGCCTGGGGCGCGTGGGTCTTTAACCGTTACGGAGTCCAGGATGTGCGCCTTCTCGATGGTGGACGTGTGAAATGGGAGAAAGATGGTCGCCCTCTCACTACTGCAGTTCCCACCTTCGGCAAAGGAAACTTCACCGTGAAGAAAATTGATCGCTCTATTCGGGCAACTCTGATCGCTGATGTTCTCCCTGCTGCGAAAGCAGCAGTAAAAGGCAAGGCAGATGTGAAATTGATCGATATCCGCTCCGCTGATGAATACAACGGAAAAGTATTTGCTGCAGCAGGATTCCAGGAATTAGCGATTCGTGCTGGCCATATCCCAGGTGCAATCAATGTGCCATGGGGACAGAATGTTAATGCTGACGGAACTTTCAAGTCAGTTGCTGATTTGAAGAAGCTATATGCGGAAAAAGGAGTCGATGGCAAGCAGAACATCATCACCTATTGCCGCATTGGCGAGCGTTCTTCTCTTACATGGTTCGTCTTGAGCGAGATTCTCGGATACAACGTAAAGAATTACGATGGATCCTGGACTGAGTACGGCAATTCTGTTGGGGTTCCTATCGTGAATAACGCGGGAACGATTTGGGGAGCGGCATAATCTCTACTGACATCAAATGGACGCGCGGCGACAGTCTCCGGACTCTCGCCGCTGCGGTCATTCTTGTAGCGCTCTTTGGCCTCGCTTATTTCCTCTCCAGTAAAGAAGGGGCGAGCACTGCACCTATTTCACTATTGATAGGAGTGAGCCTAGGTATCGTGCTCGAACGTGGGCGCTTCTGCTTTTACTGCATCTTCCGCGATGGCATAGAGGATAAGAACACCACTGGTCTGCTCTCTGTCTTTGCAGCAATCGCTGCCGGTGCAATTGGTTATTCGATTGTTTTCGGTCAATTTCTTCCCAACACCACGACAGATCGCCTGCCGCCCCTAGCGCATATCGGGCCGGTAAGCATTCCGTTGGCAATCGGAGCATTTCTCTTTGGTATCGGCATGACACTTTCAGGTGCATGTATCAGCGGTCATCTTTATCGTATCGGGCAAGGATATTTACGTGCGATTCCTGCGCTGATTGGCACGCTCATCGGCTTTGCCATCGCGTTCTTGGTGTGGAATCCAATTTATTTGAATTTCATCTCTGACTCACCGACTATCTGGATTCCTCACCTATTTGGTTATTCGGGATCCCTTATTCTCACCCTGATTCTGGTGACACTCCTTGCAATACTTGCCATCAAAAAAGGGGTAAATTCCGAACCTATTTCAGGGGAACGCTCTGAGAAGAGCACGTTGCGCTCGATCCATCAAAAAGTGATTATTAGTCGCTGGAATCCTCTAGTAACAGGTGGATTAGTGGGAGTTATCGGCACTATTGCTTATCTACGGGTCGAACCCCTGGGTGTAACTCGTCAGATTAGTACTACTGCGCGCACACTCTCTCTCGATAATGGCGTTGGACCAGAGACTCTTAATGGTTTGGACAAGATGGCTGGCTGTATTGCAATAGTCTCTGAGACCATCACCAATAATGGTTGGTTAGTAATCGGATTAGTGGGTGCATCACTAGCGGTCGCAATTGCAGGTAATCGCTTTAAACTTTCACAAATCACTCCAGTGAATGCGACGACTGCGCTAATCGGAGGAGTCCTTCTAGGTTTTGGAGCGATGATCTCATTGGGCTGCACCGTAGGAGTTCTGCTTTCGGGCACTCAAGCCTTTGCGCTCTCTGGTTGGGTCTTCTTCGCCTCAGTATTTTTAGGTGTATGGAGTGGCATCAAGTTAAGGCTACATAAGACTAATTAGTGAAAGGGAATAATTGTGCTGGCATCTTGCCATAAGGTCGGTACGTTGCGCGCGGTTGTGCTTTTGGCATCGGAGTCTTGATCTTCCACATTCGTGCGATCTTTAACAAGATTATTCGAGACTCAGCAATCGCAAAATATTCACCTAAACATTTACGAGTCCCGGCGCCGAATGGGAAATAGGCTCCCTTAGGCAATAATTTTTCGAATTCTGGATCAAGCCAGCGCTCTGGGATAAATCGCTCGGGCTCTGGGAAATATCGAGGATCGCGTTGGGTGACATATTGACTCACTAAAACATGTGCACCAGCGGGCACGCGGACACCTGCAATCTCGCAATCATTAATGGCAATTCGCGGAGCGACCCAAACTGGCGGGGCTAATCGGAGCGCCTCCCAGAGCACAGCAGTGGCGTAGGTTGCGTGTTGCTCCAATTCATCATAGGTCGGAGTTCGATTATCAAAGAGCCACTCAAGCTTTTTGCTCTCTGCCGAGAGAGCATCAAATGCCTCAGGGTTATTGGAAAGATGTGCAAAGGCCCACGAGAGAACATTCGCCGTAGTTTCATGGCCACTAAGTATCAATGTCAACGCCTCATCGCGGATGTGATTCATCGATATGTGATTACGAAGTCCCAGTAACACGCCAAGCAAGTCATCATCTTTAGTTGCATCATCGGATTGATTGGCGAGACGTTTTTCGATTATTTCCTCAGCGATAGTCGCTAATTCATCTGCACTTTGCTCAAAACGCTGGAAGTAGGAGATTCGGGAAGAGTCGAATCGATCTAGACCCGGAAGCATTGTTCGTTCGATTCGGTCGATTGCGACTTCCATCGCCTCTGCGATGGGTCGAGTGTATTTTTCACCATCAATACCAAATAAACATTGTGAAACGATGTTGAGCGTCAGCGCCATCATCTCTGGGTTTAAGTCCACCGCTTTCTCGTTGTGCCAG
>SYAM01000079.1 GCA_005787645.1 Actinomycetota bacterium
GATGACGGTGTCGTTGCTACCGCTGCCGAGATCGACCTCTGTATGTTGCTGGGAACAGGATGGCCGTTACACCTCGGCGGAATCTTGCCTTACCTCGACCGAACAGGAATTAGCGAGAGCGCGGCTGGTCAACGTTTTCATTCGAAGGGCGTTGCATCCCTTCCATAAGGGGTAACTCTCCCGTCGAGCGAAGCTCGACTAGGCTCCGCGCGATTTGTTGTCCTGTGATTCCAAGATCGTGAAGAATCTCGGCGCGCTTGGAATGTTCAATGAAGGCGAGCGGAATTCCAATCGAGTGGACAGGAATATCTACTCCAGCATCGCGCAGGAACTCACTGAGCGTGCTCCCAATTCCGCCATGGCGAATGCCATCTTCAATCACCACAACGTGAGAGTAGCGTTGAGCCATCGTGATGAGCGAAGGTGATAGTGGTTTTACCCATCGTGGGTCGATGACGCTCACGCCCACTCCTTCACGATATGCCTGTGCAGCCGCTTCTACTGCAATGGCAGCCATCGCACCAATACTCACAACCAAGATATCTGCACTTTCACCGCGATAGAGCACATCGAGTCCATCCCGCCGCTCAAATGCTGGGATATCTGCTCCGACGCTACCTTTGGGAAAACGGATCGCTGATGGTTGATCAGTAATAGCGAGTGATTCACGGAGCAACTCTTGTAGACGTACACCATCGCGAGGTGCGCCAACTTTTAGATGGGGAACTAAACCGGTGAGCGCGAGATCCCACATCCCATGATGCGAAGGGCCATCATCGCCGGTGATTCCCGATCGATCGAGCACGAAAGTGACCGGCGCTTTATGAAGTGAGACATCAAGGAGCAATTGGTCGAAAGCGCGATTAAGAAAGGTCGAATAGAGCGCCACTACGGGATGTAATCCCCCGTAGGCCATACCTGCGGCGCTGGCTACTGCATGTTGTTCTGCAATGCCAACATCGAATGTGCGCTCAGGAAAGCGCTCTGCGAATTTATCAAGGCCGGTTGGACCAAGCATCGCCGCTGTAATTGCTACTACATCGCTACGTTCTGTGCCAATTGCGACCAACTCATCAGAGAATATTGAGGTCCATGTTTTCCCAGTAGTTGAGAGTGATTCGCCAGTCTCGGGATCTACTGGACCAACCGCATGGAATTTCTCGGCCTCATCTTCAATAGCGGGAGCAAAACCTCGACCTTTTTCAGTGATTGCGTGCACAATCACTGGACCGCCAAAATCTCTCGCCGCTTTGAGGATGTTCTCCATTGCTTCGATGTCATGACCATCTACTGGCCCTAAATATTTCAAGCCAAGATCCTCAAACATCCCCTGTGGCGCAATGATGTCTTTGATGCCTTTCTTCATTCCGTGCAAAGTTTCAAAGATTGGTTGGCCAACTACCGGTGTCTTCTCGAGAACGTTCTTGCCCCACTCTAAAAATCTTTCGTATCCCTGAGTGGCGCGAAGCGTGGTGAGATAGTTGGAGATACCGCCGATTGTTGGGCTGTACGAGCGCTCGTTATCGTTAACAAGGATTACAAGAGAGCGATCTTTGGTCGCAGCGATGTTATTAAGCGCTTCCCAAGCCATTCCCCCGGTAAGGGCGCCATCACCCACGACGACTACCACGCTCCGATCAGAGACTTGCTGCAGGGCAAATGCACGTGAGATGCCATCGCCCCATGAGAGAGCAGTTGAGGCATGTGAATTCTCGATGACATCGTGTTCGCTCTCACGACGATTGGGATAGCCAGCGGTACCCCCGCGTTGGCGAAGTTTGCTGAAGCCTTCACCTCGTCCAGTTAATAACTTATGGACATAGCTCTGGTGGCCAGTATCGAAAAGGATCACATCGCGCGGTGAATCAAAGATTCGGTGGAGGGCAATAGTTAATTCGACCACGCCTAGGTTTGGACCGAGATGGCCACCACTCTTTGCCACCGATTGAATGAGAAATTCTCGAATCTCTCCCGCGAGTTCGGGCAGCAGTTCAGCAGCGATCTTCTTGAGCTCCTCTGGTGAGCGCGCGGAGGCCAAAAGGGAGGGTTTCACGCGCTCAGTCTATCGGGGGCGCTAGGAAGCGCTCGAGATAAGGGAGCGGAGCACGTATTGCATGATTCCGCCATGGCGGTAGTAATCGGCTTCGCCGGGGGTATCGATTCGCACCTTCGCAATGAATTTTTTACCGCTCGCGTCAACCTCGACGGTTCTGGGAATTGCATGGGAATTCAGAACGTGGATTCCAGTGATGGTAAATACTTCATCCCCTCTAAGGCCGAGCGATTGTGCGCTCTCTCCATCTTGGAATTGAAGTGGTAGCACACCCATGCCAATCAGATTAGAGCGATGGATTCGTTCATATGACTCAGCGATGACGGCTTTAACGCCAAGTAGAGCGGTCCCCTTTGCTGCCCAGTCGCGAGATGAACCAGAGCCATACTCTTTTCCGGCAAGTATCACCAGCGGAATTCCGGCGCTTTGATATGCAACCGATGCATCATAAATCGTGCTTTGTGCTCCGCCGTCGAGGAAGTTTTTGGTAAATCCACCCTCGATTCCATCTAGAAGTAAGTTCTTGAGACGGATATTTGCAAAAGTTCCACGAATCATCACTTCATGATTTCCACGTCTGGAACCGTATGAATTGAAATCTGCTCGTTCAACGCCATGGCTCTGCAGATATTTACCTGCAGGTGAATCAGCTTTGATATTTCCAGCAGGTGAGATGTGATCTGTCGTTACCGAGTCACCAAGCATGGCGAGTACTCGTGCACCTGCAATATCGTGAACGGGTGCTGGATTTCGTGGCATCCCCTCGAAGTAGGGAGGTTTACGGACATACGTTGATTGCGGATCCCATTCAAAGATCTCCCCAGTTGGGGTATCAAGTGCCTTCCAGCGATGATCGCCTTCAAAGACAGATGCATAATCCTTACGGAACATCTCGGAGGTTATGGAGTTGGCAACGACCGCTTCAATCTCCTGTGCGCTCGGCCAGATATCTTTGAGGAAGACCGGGGCCCCACTCTTGTCAGCGCCGAGAGGGTCCTTCTCGAAATCGTGATTCATCGAGCCAGCAATTGCGTACGCAACAACAAGTGGAGGTGAAGCCAAGTAATTCATTCGCACATCGGGTGAGATGCGACCCTCGAAATTTCGATTACCCGAGAGGACTGCTGCCGCTGCAAGATCCTTCTCGTTTATTGCGCTCGAGATTTCAGCAGGAAGTGGACCAGAGTTGCCGATACAGGTCACGCAACCGTAACCCACGAGATTAAATCCAAGCGCCTCCATATAGCGAGTGAGATCTGCTCGATCGTAATAATCAGTGACGACTTTTGAACCTGGTGCCAGCGTGGTCTTCACCCATGGCTTTGCTTTCAAACCTTTTTCGACCGCTTTCTTCGCCAATAAAGCAGCTCCTACCATCACCGAAGGATTAGAGGTGTTGGTACATGAGGTGATCGACGCGATGACTACATCGCCATTAGTGAGTGTGAAGTTCTGCGCACCCATCGAGACCGACACAGGTTCGGTTGCCGTCTTTTCGCGAATGTATGAAGGAAGTGCTTCGGTGAACCTCTGTTTTGCTTGATTGAGCGCAATTCGATCTTGTGGTCGCTTGGGTCCAGCAATCGAAGGGGTGATTGTCGAGAGATCTAACTCAAGATGCTCTGAGTACCGAGCAGTCGCATTGGGTTCATGCCATAGCCCTTGCGCCTTTGCATATTCAGCAACAAGAGCAAGTTGCTCCTCTTTTCGTCCGGTTAATCGAAGGTAATTGATGGTCTCTTCATCAATCGGGAAGATCGCACAGGTAGAGCCATACTCTGGGCTCATATTTCCTATCGTGGCGCGGTTGGCCATCGGAACTGCTGCCACGCCCGGTCCATAGAACTCAACGAACTTGCCAACGACACCATGCTTGCGTAGTTGTTCGGTGATGGTCAGTGCTAAATCTGTTGCTGTGGTTCCAACGGGAAGTTCTCCCGTTAATTTAAATCCGACAACGCGAGGAATCAACATGGAGACTGGCTGACCTAATAACGCTGCCTCCGCTTCGATACCGCCTACGCCCCAACCGAGCACCCCAAGGCCATTGACCATCGTGGTATGCGAATCAGTTCCGACTACCGTGTCAGGGTATGCACGATGCACTCCGCCAACTTCACGGACCATTACCACTCGCGCTAGATATTCGATATTGACCTGGTGCACAATTCCCGTTCCAGGTGGCACCACTTTAAATTCGTCAAAAGCAGTTTGCCCCCAACGAAGGAAGCGGTACCGCTCGTGATTACGTTGATATTCGATATCGGTGTTCTGCTCAAAAGCATCAGGGCGCCCGAAGACATCGGCGATGACCGAGTGATCGATGACAAGTTCAGCGGGGGCAAGTGGATTGACCTTCGCAGGATCGCCACCGAGTTCAACGACCGCCTCACGCATCGTCGCCAAGTCCACAACGCATGGCACCCCAGTAAAGTCCTGCATGATCACGCGCGCAGGGGTGAATTGAATCTCAGTGTCAGGTTCAACGGTGGGATTCCAGTTAGCCAACGCCTTGATCTGATCGGCGGTGATGTTGGCGCCATCTTCATGACGCAAGAGATTCTCGAGCAAAATCTTGAGGCTAAATGGGAGGGTTGCAGCGCCTTCGAGTCCGGTGATATCGAAAATCTCGAGAGTCTTTCCGCTGCTTGTGAAAGTTCGCTTTGAAGAGAATGAATTTTTGCTCATCGCCCGCCCCCAGAATTTATCTTGATATCAAGATATTACCCTTCTGAAGGAGAAAACGCACTCGATATGTGCAGTCTGCGGGAAGAGGTCGTAGGCGCTTGCGGAGTCGATCTCGTAGCCAAGTTCGCCAAGGCGAGCGCAATCTCGAGCAAGAGAGGCGGGATCGCAGGAGATGTAGCAGATGGCACGAGGGTCGAGCGTTGCAATTTTCCGCAAAACTTCGAACTCAGCACCGCTACGCGGTGGGTCAAGGAGCACGATATCTGCGCTATCGATTTCGTCAATCTTCTGCGCAACATCACCATGGTGATAGCGCGCATTGGGAAAGTCTCGGAGATTGGCAATCCCATCACGGACCGCTGATTCGCTCGATTCGATGATCTCTACCTGCGCGCCATAATCGGCTAACAACTTTCCAAAGAGCCCTACTCCCCCGTAGAGATCTAGTGCGCGCTCACCACTACCTGGTTGCAGAATATCGAGAGCCGCTTGACCCAACACCTCCGCTGCCTTGACATGGCCTTGCCAGAAACTCTCTCGACTCACCTGGAATTGATAGCTCTTGCCTCTAATGACGACCTGCTCGGTTCGCATCTGATCGGGGATGTGCACCTGACTTATCCCTACATAACTTTTTGCAAGCACCTCTTTTAGTTGCAGATTCTCAGCGACCACTACGCACTCATTGATTGGTAATACCTCATGAGAGCGAGCCTTGTGAAAGCCAGCGCGTCCATCATCATTGATATGAAGTGATAGTCGAGTGCGATAGTGAAAACCAGGTTCATTCTCGTGGGCTAGACCAATTACGGGAGCGACCGGAATTGATAAATCAATCTTGGCAACTCTCTTAAATTGTTCGGTAATCACCTGCGATTTGAGTTCACGTTGACGGTTAAGAGTGATGTGTTGGAAATCGCAGCCTCCACACCCACCCGGGTGAAAGTATTGGCAACGAGGTCTAGTTCGATCGGGCGATGGCGTGATGATCTCCACGGCATCTGCGCGATGAAAACTCTTACCCACTTGGGTAATCTCCGCGATGATCTGTTCACCTGGAATCGCATATCTCACAAAGAAGACCCATCCATCGAAACGAGCGATACTCTCCCCGCCATGTGCGATAGCGGAAACCGCGAGCTCGAGCCGCTCCCCTACGCGAAAACGCCTCGAGGACCTCGCCACTTCAGCCACGCTGGAAGAGTAGTGCGTAAGGAGAGTGAAATCCGGGTGTAAATTGCTCGTATGCACGTCGTGGTGATGGGGTGCGGTCGAGTAGGCACTCTGATCGCTCAGCGCTTAGAAGAGGCTGGCCATACCGTTGCCATCATTGATCAAAACCGTGAGGCCTTTCGACGGCTCGGTCCGAACTTCCAGGGAATTACGCTCACTGGAGTGGGTTTCGATCGCGACATTCTTATGCAAGCGGGAATCGAGCGCGCAGAGGCATTTGCCGCAGTGAGCAATGGCGATAACTCCAACATCTTGGCCGCCCGTGTCGCGCGCGAAAATTTCGGCGTCGCTAATGTCGTGGCGCGAATCTACGATCCTGGGCGCGCGGAGATCTATCAGCGACTTGGTATCCCTACTGTTGCCACAGTCGTCTGGACTGCAGATCAAATTTTGCGTCGATTGATTCCTGAAGGCGCCCTCTCCGAATGGCAAGATGCCAGCGGAACCATTCGTCTTGCAGAGGTCCACTTAGATTCGTCGTGGTTTGGCCATCCGGCGACTCTCGTCGAGAGCAGTACTGGTGCACGCGTTGCATTAATCACTCGCCTTGGCAAGGGAATGTTGATCGATGAGCACACCGTCATTCAAGAGGGTGATCTCGTCCATCTCATGATGCACGAGAGAGATCTACCTGCAATCGAAAAGACTCTGGCTTCACCTCCGGCAGGACACTAGTGCGCGTAGCAATCGCAGGAGCTGGAAATGTCGGGCGATCGATTGCCCGCGAATTGCTTAGCAATGGCCATGAAGTACTCCTAATGGATAAAGACCCCAAAGCGATGAAAATGGAATCAGTGCCCGATGCCGACTGGTTACTGGCAGATGCCTGCGAGATAGTCTCACTCGATAATGCACAACTAGAGATGTGTAATGTCCTGGTCGCGGCAACGGGAGATGACAAAGTCAATCTAGTGGTCTCATTTCTCGCGAAAACCGAATATGGAGTCCCCCGCGTAGTCGCCCGGGTCAATCACCCGAAGAATGAATGGCTCTTCGATGGTTCATGGGGCGTCGATGTCTCGGTCTCCACTCCACGGATGCTCTCGGCTCTCGTAGAAGAGGCAGTCTCCGTCGGAGATCTCGTCAAACTCTTCTCATTAAGCGAAGGTGATGCCAGTTTGGTGGAGATCACACTGCCTGAGCAGAGCCCCTGTATTGGTAAACAGGTCAATGAAGTCGAACTTCCCGATGAGTGTGTGCTTGCAGCAATCTTGCGCGATGGTCGCGTTATTGCGCCCCAACCAACAGATGCCTTTGCTCCCGGAGATGAACTCCTCTTTGTTGCAGCGGCAGGGGCAGAGCGAAATCTGCAAAGCTGTTTCGTGCCCCGTTAACTTTGTCTAACTCTGGTTAACTCTCCTCGACCTTTGTCACGGGCACAGATCGAATTATGAGCCAACTACCCCAAACCACAGCGAGAAAGAGTGGATAACCCATCGCGAGCCGCGCGATTCCGAGTGAATCAACGTTGCCGGATTTGTAGAGCGGGTACTGCACAATCAAACGCGAAATAAATAGCCCAACCCATAACCAACTCGCATTGGTATAGGCGCGCCTACGAGCAGGATCTTTTCGCCACGCAAGATTTTCACCAAGGATGGGACCGAGAATGAGTCCTAGGATCGGAAAGCCAGCAAGATTTGCAATCAAGTAGACCGTTCCATACACGACGTTGGTAATCAAACCTGGAAGATAGAAGTCCTCGGCTTTACCGCTATTGCGCGCGAACCACGCGCAGATCAATACTCCGATGATTCCCGATAGGGCGTGTTGGAGAGTATCTCGACGAATCAATCGCCAAATAGTGAGCGCGACTGAGAGCGCGAGAGCGCCATAGATTGCATCGCGAAGTGAATCGCGAAGGTTAAAGACGATGAGAAATACAAGCGCCGGGACCCCTGAATCGATGAGTCCACGTTTGCCGCCAAATGCCTCAAGAACCTTCTTCTTCTGTTCCGCACTCATATCATCACGCTCTCCCCGTTGATCCAAAACCACCGGCGCCGCGCTCGGTACCGGGAAGATGTGCGACCGGAACAAATTTCACATTTTCTACCCTCTGGATGACAAGTTGCGCGATGCGGTCGCCACGTTTGATGGTGATGGGTTTATGCGCGTCTAGGTTGATAAGTATCACCTGAATCTCTCCGCGATATGAGGCATCGATAGTTCCTGGAGCATTGACCATCGAGAGGCCATCGCGAATAGCAAGGCCAGAGCGAGGGTGGATGAATGCGGCAAAACCTGCCGGTAGCGCAATCGAAATGCCAGTTGGCATCAGCGCACGCTCGAAGGGAGCAAGAGTCATATCAATCCGCGCGTAAAGATCAGCCCCTGCATCACCGGGTTGAGCAAAACGCGGTAAAGGTAGCTCGGGATCCAATTGCTGGATAAGCAGATCGGTCATGGGTTGATCTCGAAGTCGGGATCAACAAAAGCAAGTAACTCCGGATGTTTCCGTAGATGTTTGAGATATTCGGCAGGAGCATTTTCGAGGAAGTGCCTCATAGGAACGATGATAAAAAGCGCTGCTGCTCGAACTGCCACAGGCCCATCGAAAGTATCGAGGCGCCCCTCTGCACGGGTGTAGACCTTTCGATTGACCTGTCCTGCAATCTCGGCAGTGATGTACAGAGTCGAACCCATTGGAACTGGTTTGAGAAAATCTGTCTCTAAACGTGCAGTGACCGCTGGAGATCTGATGAGCCACATCAATTTGCCGAGCGCTTCATCGAATGCAAGCGAGAGCAAGCCACCGTGCGCTAAACCTGGTGCGCCTTGATGATCATGGGTGACAGTGAAAGTTGCTGTGAGATTCTGTCCATCGCCTGCATGGGCGACAAGGTGGAGCCCAGTTGGATGTAAATCTCCACAGCCGAAACAGTGGCCAAAGTGAGAGGGAATCTTGGTCCCAGGTAATGGGGCTTTGGAATGGCGCGGAGGAACCTGCGCCTCAGGTGGCGGGGTGGTGCTGGGAATGCGCGACATGCTTACGAGTTTACGCGCATTCGCGGCAGACTGCGGTGGCTCCCTCGCCCTTGACTAACTGGGAACGGTGATGGACTAAGAAGCATTTGGAGCAGGTGAATTCATCAACCTGTCGAGGTAATACGCGAACGGTCAATTCTTCACCAGAGAGATCTGCTCCGGGCAATTCCAAATTCTCTGCTGCTTCGGCTTCATCGATATCTACTTGCCCAGATTTCTTGTCGGCTTGACGCGCTTTTAATTCTTCCAGGCTCTCTTCGTGGAGCTCTTCATCAGTTTTCCGTGGGGAATCGTAATCGGTTGCCACTGCGCTATCTCCCCTTTTTTTTCTTGACGACCTTCATTGGTGTAGAACGTCGCTTGCGGGCGAATTATGCCTAACTTCCCCGAAATTTCATCCCGCCAGGGCGCGTGTCCAGGTCAAAACTCAGGAAAGCTTCAAGAACTCGATCCCACGGGCGGTCAACCGGTCAAAATGTGCAGCACGCTTCTCGGTGAAACGGGCGACATCTGCGCTGGTTCGCTCGATGAGTGCAGATATTCGGGCGCGATGGCGCTCTCCCTCCCCGCTCAGGCCGGTGAGTTCAAAGACTCCCCAAGCGCGCAAGACGGGAGAAAGAACCTCGTTGAGGTGTAAGTCGAGATCGTAGATACCGGCGAGGGCGATCTGCACAGATTTTCGGGCAAAACCAGGAATGCCATATCCAGGCATCGCGAAATTCTCGAGAACATCTGCAATTGCTTCAAGCGTCGCTTCCGGTTCTAATTTCAAAGCGGCACCGAGAAGATTGCGATAGAAGAGCATATGTAAATTCTCATCAAGCGCTACACGGGTGAGCATTCCCTCGCATATCGGATCCGCGGAGATCTTTCCGGTATTTCGATGGGAAATGCGCGTAGCCAATTCTTGGAAAGTCACATAGGCGACAGTGTGGAGCATGTCATCTTCGTAGGGAGTTTGATAACCCACCGACATGTGTGCCATACGTAAATCCTCTAGTTCATTGGGATCTACACCGCGAGTTGCCATCAAATAATCGCGGAGCACAATCCCATGGCGAGCCTCCTCTGCTGTCCAACGATTGATCCAATTGCCCCAAGCGCCATCGCGCCCCATCGCAATCGCAATCTCCGTGTGATAACTCGGCAAGTTATCTTCTGTTAAAAGATTGATGACCAACGAATCTTGAGCAATTGCAGTGAGTTTGGAATCTTTAGCCTCCCAGGCATCGCCATTTAGTGGACCGGCGAAGGTGCGACCTTCGCTCCATGGAACATATTCGTGGGGGTACCAATCCTTCTGGATAGCAAGGTGGCGCTCTAGCTCTTGCGCTACAACAGGTTCTAAGTCTCGTATCAAACGGGATTGAATCTCGGGACGATAACTACCCACTGCTGCCTCCATCCATGCTTAACCTACGCAACCGTAGGTTACGGGAAGGCAAGAGATGGCTGCTAGCCTGCCACGCCCGTGAGGGCTTCAAGAATCTGGCGGTGGAGGCTCGGATGCGCGGCTACCACCATATCTCTGCCTGCCGGGCCGCCACTGGCATTGGTCACCAGCGCCCCCGCCTCAGTTGCGATCAGCTCGCCCGCAGCACGATCCCAAATCGAGAGCTCCTCTTCAAAATATCCATCGACCATCCCTGAGGCCACCAGGCAGAGATCCACTGCTGCCGCACCCATCCGACGGATATCGCGCACCTGAGTAATCAACGTGGCAAAGCGCGCACCTTGCTTACCTCTCATCTCTGTGGAATAAGAGAAGCCGGTCGCGAGCAGAGCTAATGCGAGCGGAACATCGCTATTGACCTGAAGTGGTTGCCGGTCGCGTTCACCGCGACGGAGCCAGGCGCCACCACCCTTAGTTGCGCTCCAGAGCATCCCACCATCCAAAAGAGGGGCAAATACCGCCCCCGCGAGCACCTCGCCTTCACGGGCAGCGGCGATGGAGATATTCCAGCCAGGTAACCCATAGAGATAGTTGACGGTGCCATCGATGGGATCGACGATCCAGGTAATGCCGGTCGCGCTGGCGACATCTGCCCCCTCTTCGCCGAGCAGTCCATCGCCAGGGCGGTGGGTCGCGAGATATTTCGCAACTAACTCTTCACTTGCTTTATCCATTTCTGTAACGACATCCACGGCGCTGGATTTCGTAGAGTAGCTCAGCGTTGCAGGACGATTTGTGAGAAGTGCCCCTGCTGCGCGCACGATCTCGATTGCAACGGTCTCAAGTTGCGCGCCGAGTTCCATGTAATCATCCTAATGGCCTACTAGAGTGAGGTGTTATGGAGCGGGAGTTACGGATAGTCAGCGATAACGGTGAGTCCATCCTGCTCACCGATTCCTCGGGTAATAAATACCGAGCAGAGCGAAGTAGCGCGCCGCATCCCACTCTTATCTCCGTTGCGCCATCTGGTAGCTCGGAACTCTCGATTAAAGAGATACAAGCACGGCTTCGTTCAGGTCACTCGCCACGTGAGATTGCAGAGAGCACGGGAACGCCACTTGAGAAGATTCAACGTTTCGCTGGTCCGATTGTGCATGAACGTAATCACATCATCTCGCATGCTCTCGATACTCAGGTTAAACGTGGTCGGAGTGATTCAAGTTTGCGCGAAGTCGTCAATGAGCGACTTGGCGCACGAGGTGTCGATCTCAATTCACTCGAGTGGAATGGATATCGCCAAGAAGATGGCACCTGGATTATCTCTCTTCACTACCCCACTCGTGATGGTCAAAATAGTGGGGAATGGATTCTTGATACCGGAAAGCGAACTCTGGCCGCGCGAGATGAAGGTGCGCGTTGGATCAGCGGGGATGATCGCTCACCGCAAGAGAAAGTTCGCTCGCAACTTCCCACCGAACTTTTGGGTGGTGGCAACGAGCGTGAGGCTCGTGAAGCGCCGCGATTGATCGCTGTTCGTGAAGAGGTCGAGCCGACCTCCGATGCTGCGCGTGATGGCGTGGTTGGTCGCGCCAAAGTGCCATCGTGGGATGAGATTATGTTTGGAAAGAAACCAGAGGAATAGAGCGTTCGACTTCAGTTAATCCACCGTGGTGACCCACCATCGCCCCTTCCAGATGTTTGCGCGCGGGTTCAATGAGCACCATCTCATCTCGAGGAATTACCACGAGATCGCCCATACGCTCAAGAGTTTGAGGAGTGGGGTCTGCTCCAAAAAGTTCCTGCTCAATTGCCTCACTTTTCAAGAGCACCTGCGCCTTAGCGCCGAGTTTCGCATGCCATGCGCTCTGAACGTATCGCTCTCGTCCTTCGGTGACATATATATGGCGCGCGCGAGGCTCGCCCCCGATCAAGGTGACATCACGTATTAATTGCCCATCAATCATGATCTTCTCTTGGGCATTGAGCATCCCATGATCAGAGGTGATGGTAAATCTCACCCCTGCAGGAAGATTCTGGCGGACTAATCCCACAAAGTCATCGGCCATGGTGAGCGCATCGATCCACTCCGGTGACCCGACCCCAAACTCATGGCCAGCGGCATCAAGATCGTTGATATAAAGGTAGATAAAAGTTGGGCGTTTCTTTGTGGCGAAATGAAGTTGATCAATCATCCGATCGAAAGTATTGGCGCCTAAGAAGGTTGCGCCACGCAAGGCAGCTTCGGTAAAACCACTTCCCGCATATCTTTCTGCGGAGATATTGAAAGAGTGGATTCCTACCTTTGCGCCTTGTTCGAAGAGGGTTGCTCGCGATTGCCAGATCACTGGGTCAACCCGTGAATCCCACTTCAATGCATTAAGCAATCGATTATCGCTGTATGGGATCCGAACGGTGTAACCGAGCATGCCATGCTCAGCAGGGTGTAATCCGGTGCCGATACTGGTAAGCGAAGTCGCGGTAGTGGAGGGAAATTCACTCATTAAGTCGGTCACTGTGGCGATACTGGAAATGTTTGGCGCTGCATCTCGGTGCTGAGCGAGAGTTTTCGCCCCTAGCCCATCGACGAGAAAGAGAATTTCGATTCCAGGAGATGGAGGAAGAGATAGCCCTGATGAGATGGGTAAACCTAATGCAGCAAAAATTGCGCGACTTACCTCACTAAGTGTGAGGTTACCCCCGATTGGCTGTTCGATCACTCCTGGAATGTACAACATCGCTTGAGATACGCGTTGCCTCCCCAAAAAATTGAGATAAACCAGCGAGAATTACGCCATGGCTAAAACTAAGAGCGCACCACCTCCACCCCCATCAATTGGACGAGTTATCGATATCGACGTCAATAGCGAGATGTCTGAATCCTTCTTGGAGTATGCCTATTCGGTCATCTACTCCAGAGCGCTACCAGATGCGCGCGATGGATTAAAACCTGTTCACCGTCGGATCCTCTTTCAGATGTCCGAGATGGGATTGCGCCCTGAAAAAGGCCATGTGAAGAGCGCACGTGTGGTGGGAGAGGTAATGGGAAAGCTCCATCCTCATGGTGATGGCGCGATCTATGACGCATTGGTGCGCATGGCGCAGAACTTCTCGATGCGATTGACGCTCATTGATGGCCATGGAAATTTTGGTTCTCTCGATGCCGGCCCTGCAGCTATGCGCTACACCGAGGCGCGCTTAGCACCTGCTGCGCTCACGATAGTTGAAGAGAGCGATGAAGACACTGTTGACTTCGCGTCAAATTACGACGGACAAATGAAAGAGCCCCGAGTATTGCCTGCAGCGCTGCCTAATCTCCTAATCAATGGCGCAACGGGAATCGCAGTCGGTATGGCAACCAATATGGCTCCGCACAATGTCGGTGAGGTGATTGCTGCAACATGTCACTTGATCGATAATCCCAATGCCACATTGAAATCGTTGATGAAACATCTGCCTGGCCCTGACTTTCCCACTGGTGGCAAGATCGTTGATACTGAGGGCATCATCGAGGCATACGAGAGCGGTAAGGGTGCATTCAAAATCCAAGCCACAGCCTTCGTCGACAAAGTATCAGCCAGAAAACAGGGAATTGTCATCACTGAACTTCCCTTCAATGTTGGCCCCGAGAAAGTTGTTGAAAAAATCGCAGACCTTGTGAAGGCAAAGAAGATCCAGGGAATCTCCGACATCATCGATCTCTCTGATGGGAAGAATGGCACTCGGATCATCGTCGAAGCGAAGACCGGTTATGACCCCGAGGAGATTCTTACCAATCTCTATCGCCTTACCCCTATGGAGGAATCCTTCTCCATCAATGCCGTCGCGCTCGTCAATGGCCAACCGAAGACGATGCCCCTCAAAGAGTTACTCCAGGTTTACATCGATCATCGCATCGCAGTAATCACCCGTCGCTCGAAATTCCGTCGGGAGCGAGCGAAAGATCGCCTCCATATCGTCGAAGGTCTCCTCAAGGCGATCATTGATATTGATAAAGTCATCAAGTTAATTCGCGCTAGTGACGATACTGAGGCTGCGCGCAAAGGTTTGATGAGTACCTTCAAACTCTCTGAAATCCAAGCAAATTACATCCTGGAGATGCCGCTTCGTCGACTGACCAAGTTCTCCAAACTTGAGTTAGATAGCGAAGAGAAGGAGTTGAAGAAAAGTATCGCTGCGCTCAATGCGCTTCTGAAGGATGATGGAACGATTCGCGCTCAGGTTTCACTAGAACTCAAAGAAGAGGGAAAGAAGTTCGCAACCCCACGTCGGACTTTTCTCTTTAAATAGGATTCTGCGCCAGGCGCC
>SYAM01000080.1 GCA_005787645.1 Actinomycetota bacterium
GCAATCTCAGGAGTGGTAATCGATGCATTGGGTATAGGTGAAGCAATCCTATTCAATTCCTTGAGTTACGTGTTCTGCGCCCTTTCATTACTATCAATAAGAAAATCAGATTATCGCTATCGCCCCGAGCGAAAAAGTAATTCTGTGATTCTCTTAAGTGATGGATTCACGTACCTCTTCTCACAGAAGAAACTTTTCTATGCGATCTTTTCGGTTTCGTTCCTGGCGATGTGGGGACAAGATATGGCGTTCACCTCTGCACTGATGGCAAAGAATGTCTTTGCTGGTAGCGCCTCAGGTTTTGGATTGATGGGTTCGGCAATAGCGGCGGGAGCGATTCTAGGAGCGCTCTCCTTTGCCCGACATAAGACCTTGCCATCGATCGAACTCCTCACTAAACGCGCATTCATGATGTCAGGAATCTGGTTCTTCACCGCACTTGCTCCAAATTATTGGATTTACTTAGTGGCGCTTTTTGGTTGCGGGTATTTCTCGATGGGCGTCAATATCTCGGGTAATGGTGGGATCCGCACTTATGCTGCTCCTGATTTTTATGGCAGAGCCTGGGGAATATATATCTTCGCGTGGCAAACCATGATTGCAATAGGTGGAATTGTGCTTGGATTCCTCGCCGATTTTCTCTCACCGAGAGGCGCAATTGCATTCGGAGCGAGCATGGCTCTGGGAATGAGTCTTTACCTGAAGTTCAGATTTCGCACTCCCGAATAGCAGATAGACACTCGCCATTGGCGGTGCTTGGATTGCCATATGGCCTCCATTGACTCTCCTAATGCACATTTAACTCCAAAACAAAGAACGTGGCGCGAGCCGATGAGTGCGCTTCGATGCGGTGTTGCACAACGTGATTTCACCCCGCCTGTCGGAATCATGTCGGGAATTTGGGGAGCAGCGAAGAAGTTCCGCTCGGAGTCGATTCATATCGGACTCTTTCTCACCGCAGTGGCGCGTGAAGATAAGAGCGGCACCAAGAGTTTTATCGTTGGTATTGATTTATGCGTGCTCGGATGTGTGGAGTGCGCTGACGATCTGCTCAGTCGAATTGCTACAGGCGTTGGAGTAGACCGAGACAAAATTCTCTTCGCATCAAGCCACACTCACGCTGTTCCGTTACCGTGTTTGCATCGCTCTAAGAAAGAGGGCTCAGAGCATATTCCCGCGTTTCGCGACGCGATCATCACCAAGACAATAGAAGCATGCAAGGAAGCGGAATCGAAGATTGAAGATGTCGATGTGACATGGGGTTACGGTCATTGTGACCTTGCAGTCAATCGAGATCTACCGTGCGGCTCCGAAGAGGTTGTCGCTTTTAACCCCGACATTGCTGCCGATGACACTCTGGTAGTTGGTCGTATATCCAATCGTGCTGGAAAGGTGATTGGCACTATCGCCAATTACGCATGCCACCCCACAACTCTTGCTTGGGACAACATGGCCGTCTCGCCTGACTACATAGGCATGGCGCGAATTTTGGTTGAAAAGGCAACCGGTGCTCCGATGATGTTCTTGCAAGGTGCATCGGGTGAACTCTCACCGCGCAATCAGTACAGTGGCGATACTGCGCTTGCTGATAAGAACGGCACTATGTTGGGTCATGCGATCTTGTCCACTTTTGCATCGATGCAATCACCTGGCCATGGTTTACGTTGGAATGGAATCGTTGAATCTGGTGCTCTGCTCGGCGAATGGCATGAGATGCCGCTTCGTGGCTCCGATATCTGTCATGAAGAGAAGATCAATGCCAAGGTTCGCGTCAAGGAGTTGAAGAGCATCGCTCAATTACGCGAAGAATGGGCTGGAATCGACGCAGGAGCGCTTGAAGAGCGAATTATGCGTGCCGAGCGTCTACGTATTGGATACGAGTCCAATGCTGAAGTCGATCATCCGGTCTGGGTTTGGCAGTGGGGCGAGGCGCTATTTGTCGCCCAACCTGGAGAGGCTTACTCCTACATCCAGACTGAATTACGACGGCGGAATCCAGGGAAGGTGATCTTCGTTTTGAATCTCACCAACGCCCCGGGACTTTTCTATCTGCCGATCAAGAGCGCATACAACGCACCTGCATATCAAGCATGGCAGACGCTCTTGGCCGCTGGCTCTCTAGATTCAGTAATCGATACAGCAGACCAAGCAATCAAGAGGATTACAGGAGTGAAATAATGGCTCGTCCAGATTTGCAACCCCCGAAAGCTAAATCAGTACATGCTCCCTTTTCTGCAACGCTCACTGCTGGCATCGCACAAAGAGTGATTAATCCTCCCGTGGGAATTCGTGCTGCAAGTTGGGGGGCAGCGAAAATTCATGTGGCTACTGGAATCCATAACAACATCACTACCACAGCACTTGCAGTGAAGGATAAGAGTGGAAAATTCCAATACCTAGTCACAGTGGATTGGGGTTGGTGGCAAGGAAAGAGCGACGATCTATCGGTTCGAGGTGTCGTACTCCAGGATTTGGGTATTGATGAAGACCAACTACAACTTCATCTCACTCATACACATGCTGGACCCTCAACGGCGACAGATGTTGCGCATCTAGAAGGTGGAGAATTCGTTGCCAAATATCATAAATTTGCTACCTCTGAAATCATCGCTGCTTGCAAAGAAGCGGCAAAAAAATCAATTCCTGCCACGATTACTTGGTCCTACGGTAAATGTGATTTAGCAATCAATCGTGAATTACCTTGCGGTGAAATCGATATTGTCGGATTCAACCCAGGAGAGCCCGCTGATGACACATTAACGATTGGTCGCGTCTGTGATGCAAATGGCAAGATAATCGGTACGGTTGTGAATTATGCGTGCCATCCAACAACACTTGCGTGGAAGAACAGCAAAGTCTCTCCGGACTTCGTAGGTGAAGCGCGCGATATTGTGCAAGCAAAAACAGGTGCGCCCATGCTCTTCTTGCAGGGCGCTTCAGGAGATCTAGCACCGCGCGATGGCAACTCTGGTGACACTGAGGTAGCCGATAAGAATGGGCGAATACTTGGTTATGCAACTCTGGCAACGTTGGAGAAGATGATTACCTCAGGAAAGAAGATGCGCTTTCTAGAAGCTGTGGAATCTGGAGCGCTACTTGGTGATTGGGAAGAGGTCGAGAATCAAGGACCGACCGTCACCGCAGCGACTCGTTTGGATGTGGAGGTACCACTTCAGAAGTTGCCGACCATCGAAGAATTACGAGAGCGATGGAAGGATGTCGAGGAGGGAGCACGAGAGACGCGCATCAATCGTGCCATGAAATTGCGCGCTGGCTACGTGCTTGAAGGTGGTCGTGCAACGCATCCTGTCTGGATCTGGCAATGGGGTGATGCGGTAATAGTTGGTCAACCTGGTGAGGCCTACTCCTACTTCCAAATGGAGTTACGTCGCCGCCATCCTGATCGAGTGATATTTGTGCTCAATTGCACAAACGGCCCTGGCTACATGTATTTGCCAACTCCCGAGGCGTATAAGAGGTTGCGTTATCAAGCGTGGCAGACGCTCCTTGCTCAAGGTGGCTTGGAAATCATCACAGATGCGGTTTCCAATGCAATCTCTCGATTACCAAGAATTTCGCGGTGATGAGCGAATATCTCACGCGCACCTTTTTTGGTATTGCCAGAGTAGATATCACTCCGCCGGTTGGGATATCGGCAAACCCATGGGGTAAGAGTTCTTCTGCACTCTCTAAAGGGGTACACCGTCCCCTCACTGCAACAGCGGTTGCAATCAGAGACGAGGATTCCACATTACGTTTCATCGTTGGTTTAGATCTTGGGTGGATTGGTTGCTACGAGTGTGATGTCATTAATTTTCGAAGTCGAGTAGCAAGAGAACTTGGCATCGAAATAGACGATTTGCTCGTTAACTTGAGCCAGACCCATAAGGGACCGCCCTTCTGCACTCATGAGGCTTTGCGTGAGGGCAAGGAATTGGTTCCTGCCTACATCGAGAAGACAATCAATGCTGTCATTGATATATGTCGCGAGGCTGCGCTAAATATTTCAGAGGTAGATATCACGTGGGGCTACGGCAAATGCGATTTAGGAACGGTGCGAGATTTATTAGTGGGGGATGAAGTTGTTGTGGGTTACAACCCAGATCTGCGCGCTGATGACACTCTGGTTGTCGGACGAGTCACTGATCTGTCGGGCAAGAGCGTGGCAACCTTCGTCAACTATGGCTGCCATCCAACGTCAGTCGGTTGGGGAAGTGATTTGATTAGTCCGGATTATGTCGGGCGTGCGCGCGAGATTGTCGAGAGTGCAACCCAAGCGCCCATGCTCTTTCTTCTTGGTGCCTGCGGGAATGTGGCACCAAAGATTCAATATTCAGCGGATGTATCCGTGGCGGATAAGAATGGCGAGATGCTTGGTTATGCCACATTGGCAACGCTTGCGGGGATGTTACCTCCGGCTACCGAGTACCGTTTTCAGCAAGTGATTACCTCAGGCACCAATCTAGGAGATTGGCAGCCGATTCCTGTTGCTCCAAATTCAAAAGTTTCCGCAAAGAAAGTTGGTGCAAAGTTACCCCATAAAGAATTGCTCGATGAAGTCCAAATGCGCAAATTGTGGAGCCCAGTCACTGCAAATGAGACATTTTTAAACTTTAGGATCCGGAAACAATTTGAGATGCGAGTTGATTATGTTCAAGGCGATGGCACTGTCGTGCATCCCATTTGGATTTGGCGCCTTGGTGATGCCGTCGTCGTGGCACATTGTGGGGAGGCGTACTTTGAGATGGCACAGGAGTTGCGTCGTCGAAATCCGAGGTTGATGTTGCTCTTTCTCGACATGACCAATGGCCCTGGATACATATATGTACCCACTCGAGTTGCCTATGAGCAGAACACGTATCAATCCCAACAGAGTCTTTTGGCGCCAGGGGGATTTGAGGCGATGTTAGAAGTGATAGACCAGGAGCTGCAGAACTTCTAGCTGTTACTCCGGATTCTCGGGAAATTCATCCGTTGAAGAATAGGCTGGACCAAGCACGGCAACCACATCTCCAATATTTACTCGTGGAAAACCTCGCATAACGCCAATTACTCCCGATTGCTGGGCGCGTATTTCCGCGGCAGGAGTATCAGGATGATCCATGTCATGAATAAGTCCGATCACCTCACCTCTCTCCACAGCATCTCCAGCACCTTTGATATTTTCATAGAGACCAACATGCGTTGCTGAGTGGTACGACTTTGAACTTCGTAAATCTAGGAAGAGTGGAGGAGTTAGACCGAGTTCTTCTCGAGTCTTGCTCTCGCCTTGGATGACTTTGAAGTAGCGCAGTCCGTTTCGAACTCCTTCTTTTGCAATCGTTACGCTCTCGAATGTAGCGATACCTGAGCCACCAAGCTCGGTGGTAACTAACTCTTTGCCAAGTCGCTCTACAAGACCTGGCAGGAGGGTGGTTGGGTCGGTACCAGGTTGCTCCGGAAAGACCATGTGATGGGAAGTGTTGTAGCTCTTCATGCCATTAATCATTCTCTTGCGCTGAGTGACATCTTGAGACCAGACCATATGTGAACATGGAATGAAGTGATGACCTCGTCCTCCACTGTGAAGCTCAAAGACCGCATCCACTTGTGGAAAGAGTTCAGTACTCAAGTAGTAAGCAAGTTTGCCGTGTACGGCGCCATTTTCATTTCCTGGAAAGATTCGATTGAAGTTAGTGCCATCAGGCCATAAACGTGTTCCGGCTTTAGCAGCCGGCTGCGAGAGGCACGGAATGATGATGATTCGACCGGTAACCTCGTTAATATCCAGATTATTTGCCAAATCTTGCGCGGCAAATTGTCCTTCGTACTCATCACCATGGTTTCCCGCAAGTACGAGTGCCGTTGGCCCTTGGCCATTCTTATATTTGATGATCGGCACCATATACGTTGCCCAACCACTCTGATTAGTGGAATCACCAATCTTTAGATAGCCAGTAGTTTTTCCAGGCGAATCGAGATCAATTGAGCAGGAGACTGTCGTGCTCATGAATTCGCCTCCGCTTTCTCAATCTCTTCAAGAGAGTTCCACTTTTTGCCAACGACGCAGACACAATCTCCCGTAACAACTGGGGGAAAACCACGAATTACACCGACGACACCATCGGCCGCTGTATAGACCGGAACCGGTGGAATATCAGGGTGATCAACATCGTGAATCTGCCCAACGATGTCACCTTTCTTCACTTCGGCACCCAGTGCAACCAAGTTCTCATAGATTCCAGCACGAGGTGCATTGATGAACTTATTGCCATCGCGAAAATCAACGATTGCTACAGCGCCTCGTCCCATTTCGTTCCGAGTCTTCACTTGACCCTTGAGAACGCCAAAGGCTCGTAAGAAATTCTCTAGCCCCTCTTTGATGATTTGCATACTTTGCGGCGTTGTTGTGCCTATCCCACCAAACTCACCAGTAGAGACAGACTTTCCTTGTGCTTCGGCATTCCGATTGAGCAGCGAGTAGGGATCGGTATTCGGTTGTTCACCACCGATCATGTGGACTTCGGTGTTCCATGCAAGCATATTCTTGATGAGCTTTGTGCGCTGGGCTTTATCTTTTACCCATGTCATATTTGAGCTTGGAATAAAGTACATGCTTCGTCCACCTGAATGCATATCGACTACACCATCGCATTGCGGAAAGAGTTCTGAACTTAAGAAGTGTGCGAGTTTTCCATGAATCGCCCCATTTTCTTGACCAGGAAATACGCGATTGAAGTTAGCGCCATCATTCCATAATCGATTTCCGTTACGTCCTGCCTCCATTGAGATACAAGGAATGATGATGATTCTTCCCGTGACATCATCTATGTTGAGAGAACGAGAGAGTGAGGCGGCTGCAATCTGACCTTCATATTCATCGCCGTGAGTGCCGCCAACGAGTAGAACTGTCGGACCATCC
>SYAM01000081.1 GCA_005787645.1 Actinomycetota bacterium
CTGTCGAAGTTACGGCGCTCTGCGAAGGCGTAAAAGTACTCGGTCAAACGAAAGCTCGCATACGACTGTGATAAGCGAGCGTGATATCACAGTTACTCTAATTTTAGATGGTTATCTCGAAGACTTTCTCGATTCGGTTAACTCAATAATCGAAAATTCGGAAGCCGCGATCTACATCTTGGTCAATGGCAAGTGTGATTTCGAACCTCTCGAAGCATTCAAGCCACGAGTAACTGTTAATCATCAGAGACAACGACTGGGCTGGTCGAATGCAGTAAATCTTTTACTCGAAGAGATTAGCACTGATTACATCACTCTCATGGACCCTTCAACTCGCTTCCTAGCCAATCCATTTCCAGATGTGATCTCTACATTCTCGGATGGAGTTGTTGGGGTTGGGTGGCGCGGTGGATTGATCAATCTTGATGATGAATGGCGGTCAGTTAATGACAAAGGCTCAGGAGAAGTAGATGTACTTTTTGGCTACTTCATGGTCCTTAATCGGAAATTTGCAAGGGCTGTTGGAGCGAATCCGAGCGCTAAGTATTATCGAAATGCAGATTTAGAGTTTTCACTTGCCCTCCGGGAGGCAGGCGGTAAATTGCTTCAAGTTGAATTCCCACTAGCTCAAGAGCGGCACCACGGATACTACGATGTCGATAGCGCATATCGAGAGAAGCATTCCAAGGAGAATTACCAACGTTTACTCAAGCGTTTCCGCGGAAATCTAGGGATTCTTGCACCGCGCCGGTAATCTTTTCGCATGAGATTCTCCGACCTGACAACTTTTCGTGTAGGCGGGTTGATATCAGAGTTTGTCGAAGGAGTCTCGGAAGAGATAATTCTCAAAACCGTTGACAAATCAGAGCCTGTGCAAGTTATTGGTGGGGGCTCAAACATTCTCGCCGGCGACTCAGATTTTGATGGCACAGTGTTGCGGATTAGTACTCAAGGCAGTGATTTGGACTATGACGCTTGCTCCGGCGGAATGATCACAGTTGCTGCAGGTGTCGAATGGGATACTTTCGTGGGAGAGACCGTCGCAGCTGGCTTCTCTGGCCTTGAAACTCTCAGCGGCATTCCTGGCCGAGTAGGTGCTGCTCCTATTCAGAATATTGGCGCGTATGGCCAAGAGTTCAAGGACGTTGTTGCACGAGTGCGTACTTGGGATCGACTTGTAAAAGAGCAGAGAACATTTACCGCAAATCAATGTGGGTTCGGTTACCGAAGTTCGTTATTTAAAGAAGAGCCAGGCCGATTTGTGATACTAGATGTAATAGTTCAATTGAAAAAAGGTGAGCTATCTGCTCCCATAACTTATTCTGAGCTCGCAAATGAACTAAAAATTAATGTGGGAGAGCGCGCATCGGTGAGGGAAGTCCGCGAGCGAGTCTTGAAGATAAGAGAGCGAAAGGGCATGCTCCTTTCAGAACATGATCGAGACACTTGGTCAGCAGGTTCGTTCTTTATTAACCCATCGGTGGCTTCAGAGTATGCAGCGCGTTTACCTCAAGCAGCACCGCAATGGGAAAACTCTGATGGCACAGTGAAACTTTCCGCTGCATGGCTACTGGAGCAATCGGGGATTAAGAAAGGTCAAATACATGCAGGTGCCGGAATATCCACTAAGCATGTTCTCGCGCTTGCAAATCTCAGTCAGGCGCGTAGTGATGATCTGATTGAGCTAGCAAGAGCCTGTCAAGATGCAGTAAAGGCGAAGTTTGGAATTGAATTAGAGCCTGAAGTACGCCTTGTGAATTGCGCCTTAATTAGCCATTAATGAGTTTTTTGATACGTGAGATTCCCTCGACGATATCTTCATCGCTTAGCGCATACGAGAAGCGAAGATACCCAGATGGCCCAAATGCTTCACCAGGAACGGCTGCAACTTCTACCTCATCAAGAATCAAAGTCGCTAATTCAGAGCTAGACATGGGTTTCTTTCCACGAATTTCACGACCTAGTACTTTATGGACTGCTGGATAGACATAAAATGCACCTTGAGGCATTAGACATTCGAACCCATCAATTTCGTTAAGCATTTTGACGATCAATTTACGTCGACGATCGAAAGCTACCTTCATCTCTTCAACGGCGCTGAGATCACCAGTGAGAGCGGCAATTGCTGCGCGTTGAGCAACATTAGACACATTACTGCTCAGATGAGATTGTAAATTTGTTGCTGCTTTGATCACATCGTTAGGACCAATCATCCAGCCCACTCGCCAACCGGTCATCGCATAAGTCTTCGCGACGCCATTAAGGATGATTATTTGGTTGGCTAATTCTGGAATCAAGACTGGTAAGGATGGGGCCTGCACGCCGTCGTAACGCAAATGCTCATAAATCTCATCGGTGATAATCCAAATTCCATGCTTGAGTGCCCATTCGCCGATTGCTCGTACCTGCTCTGGGGTATATACCGAGCCAGTTGGATTACTTGGTGAACAGAAAATCAGCGCCTTTGTCTTTGATGTCCGTGCTGCTTCGAGTTGTTCAACGCTCACGCAATAATTGCTCGTCTCATCTGCAAAGACTTCAATCGGAATACCACCTGCCAAACGAATGCATTCTGGGTAGGTGGTCCAATATGGAGCGGGAAGAATCACCTCATCACCCTGGTCAACAATTGATGCGATGGATTGATATACAGCCTGCTTGCCACCATTTGTCACGAGTACGTTGTCGACAGTTATCTTGAATTGAGAGTCGCGCAAGGTTTTCGCGACAATCGCCTGGCGAAGCTCGGGCAAACCTGGAGTGGGTGTGTATCGATGATTTGCTACAACTCGGACCGCCTTTTCAGCAGCGTCGAGGATATATCCGGGGGTAGGAAAATCTGGCTCGCCAGCGCCAAAGCCAATGACGGGCCGGCCGGCTGCTTTTAGCGCCTTAGCTTTTCCATCGACTGCAAGGGTGGCTGATTCGGCGATCGCTGCGATGCGCTTAGAAATCCGGGGCTTGGCGGTTTGGGACACGGCGGTAATCCTGCCAGACCGGGGGGAGATCGCTTCCCCAATTAGACCCCGCGCCACCTTGACCCGTAAACTCTCCCGCCTAGCTCCTTCCGTGACCAGCCCTTCTTCATCAAGAAGCGAGGGTCGCGAAGCGCTGGAGGGCAGTAGTTCAACTGGTAGAGCACCGGTCTCCAAAACCGGGGGTTGGGGGTTCAAATCCCTTCTGCCCTGCTAGTAGTTCACATCTTTATATATGGGAAGGAGAGTGAGTAAGGCACGATGAGCGAGTTAGATCAGAGCGAGCGTGAGAACGAGCATGCGCACGAGCATGATCGCGGCAATATCTTTGAGCGCGCTGGGCGCTTCTATCGCCAAGTTATTGCTGAACTTCGCAAGGTCGTATGGCCTTCGCGCAAACAACTCACTACCTACACCGCAGTCGTACTCGTTTTCGTGACTTTTATCATCGCAGTGGTCTCACTCTTTGATCTCGTACTTACCAAAATCACCTTCTGGGTTTTTGGTTAAGGCAGCGACAGGTAACCAGGGTAAACAGGTAAATGATGAGCGAAGACACATTTGAGGCAGCGCTCGAAGCAGCTGCTCAAGAAGTACCTACAGAACTTATCGATGCACCAGTAGAAGTCCTGGTAGATAGCGAAGTCGAGGAAGAGAATGATCCTCAAGCTGAATTCCGCCGCGCCCTTCGCACCGCGCCCGGTGATTGGTATGTCATCCACTCATACGCGGGGTACGAGAATCGCGTCAAAGGAAATCTTGAGAACCGTATTCATACTTTGAACATGGAGGATTACATCTTCCAGATTGAAGTCCCTCAAGAGGAAATCACCGAAATCAAGAATGGCCAGCGAAAGCAGGTTAAGCGGAATGTCTTCCCTGGATATGTCCTCGTCCGCATGGATTTAACTGATGAATCATGGTCAGTAGTACGAAATACACCAGGGGTTACCGGTTTTGTTGGACATGGCCACAATCCAAGTCCACTTTCACTCGATGAAGTGGAGGGAATTCTGGCCCCACGTCCATCAAAGAAGGGCGAGAAACCAGAGATCAAGATGGTCGATTTCGAAGTTGGCGAATCCGTCACTGTTATGGATGGGCCCTTTGCCACGCTTCCAGCATCAATTAGCGAAATCATGCCTGAGCAAGCAAAGCTCAAAGTCCTGGTCTCGATCTTTGGTCGGGAGACTCCAGTGGAATTGTCATTCGCTCAAGTACAGAAGCTTTAAGAAGATTTGAAAGAGAGAGGATAGAAATATGGCACCGAATAAGAAGATTCAGGCGCTCATCAAGCTCCAGATTCAAGCTGGCGCAGCCACACCCGCGCCACCTGTTGGTCCTGCACTTGGTCAACATGGTGTTAACATCATGGACTTCGTCAAGGCTTACAACGCTGCGACTGAAACTCAAAAAGGGCAGATCATCCCTGTTGAGATCACTGTCTATGAGGATCGCTCATTCACTTTCATCACAAAGACTCCACCTGCGTCCCGTCTGATCTTGAAGGCAGCAAAGCTCGAAAAGGGCTCGGCTATTCCACATAAGAACAAGGTCGGCAATATCACGATGGCGCAATGTCGTGAGATTGCTACTGTTAAGATGGCAGACCTCAACGCAAACGACCTCGATGCTGCGAGTTTGATCATTGCCGGTACTGCTCGTTCCATGGGCATCACTGTCAACGGTTAAGGAAAAACATAACTAAATAAGTTGATAACCAAGTGTGGGAGAGTCGCGCTGACTCGCTGACCACAACCAACTACCTAACTCACATGAGTTAGCTAAGCAGAAGGCTGGATGAAATGAAGCGCAGCAAGAAATACCGTGCCGCTACTGAGAAGTACGATGTCGCAAGCATCTATGCTCCAGTTGAGGCGATGAAAATCGTTCGTGAAACATCTGTTACTAAATATGACTCCACAGTAGAGGTTTCCCTCGCTCTTGGCGTCGATCCACGAAAGGCTGATCAAGCAATCCGCGGCACTGTCAATCTTCCACACGGAACTGGCAAGACTGCACGCGTTCTTGTGTTCGCAGGTGGAGAGCGCGCTGAAGAAGCGCGCGCAGCAGGTGCTGACATCGTCGGCGCCGACGAACTCATTGACGAGGTCGCAAAAGGTCGTCTCGATTATGACGCTGTCGTATCGACACCTGATCTCATGGGAAAAGTGGGTCGCCTCGGAAAGGTTCTCGGACCTCGTGGTTTGATGCCTAATCCCAAGACTGGAACTGTTACTAACGATGTCACGAAGGCAGTTAATGACATTAAGGGTGGAAAGATCGAGTTTCGAGTCGATAAGAATTCCAACCTTCACTTCATCATTGGTAAAGCATCCTTTAGCGCTGATGCTCTTCTCGATAACTATGTTGCAGCGATGGAAGAGGTACTTCGCGCAAAACCATCTTCTTCAAAAGGTCGCTTCATCAAGAAGGCAACTGTCTCGACCACGATGGGGCCTGGCGTTCAGGTAGATCCAAACCTCCTGCGCGAAGGCGCTAATTAAGCCATTTTGACGGGTAGGCGTGCGAGCGCCTACCCTTTGCAATATCCGAAGACCGCAGGTCTGCTGTTGATAGCAAGAGCTTCCGAGTGATTGCAATGAACAGAGTTAAAGAGTGAGAACTCACCAGCGCAGGAGCATTACGAGTTAGTTCATCTTTCCTCGTAGCGCTTTCGCGCTTCGAGGATTTCTCTTTTTATCAACCTGTTTTCTCTCGGGCTCAACGAATATGAGTGGAATAACGAGAGGAGAAACATGGCAAAGACCGATAAGTCGGCAGTTATTGCAGAGCTCACGGAAGATTTTCGTGGCGCTGGTGCGACGATTGTTACCGAATATCGCGGACTCTCCGTCACTTCCATGAAGGCACTTCGTCGTTCTCTTGGCGGAAGTACTAAGTACTCCGTTGCAAAGAACACATTGATGCGTATTGCTGCTAAGAATGCTGGCGTAGAAATCTCTGATGATTTACTCAAGGGACCATCTGCAGTCGCATTCATCAAGGGTGATCCAATCGATGCAGCAAAGAGCCTTCGCGACTTCGCCACAGAGAATCCATCTCTTGTCATCAAGGGTGGAATCTACGAAGGCAAGTTGGTAACTACTGAAGAAATCATGAAGCTTGCAAACCTAGAGTCCCGCGAGGTGCTCTTGGCAAAGCTTGCTGGTGCAATGAAGGGTTCACTTGCAAAGGCTGCACGAGTATTCGACGCGCTCCGAATCAAGTTAGAAGCTGGGGCACCAGAAGCTGCACAAGCGCCAGAAGCGCCTGCTGCAGTAGTTGAGAAGTCTTCAGAAGAAGAAGCCGGAGATGCAGGAGCTCCAGCATCAGAGCCAGAAGTGGCAGCAGCTGCAGAAACAGTTGAATCAGGAACACAGGAATAAGAGAGATCTAGGAAGAACCAAGGAGAAATATCATGGCAAAACTTTCAACCGAAGATTTATTGTCACAGTTCAAGGACATGAGCCTTGTTGAGCTCAGCGACTTCGTTAAGGCTTTCGAGACTGAATTCGATGTCACTGCTGCTGCACCTGTTGCAGTTGCTGCTGCTGGCGGAGCTGGTGCTCCTGCTGCTGCAGAAGCTCAGGATGAGTTCACGCTCGTACTCGAAGAAGCTGGCGCACAGAAGATCGCCGTCATCAAAGAGGTTCGTACCTTCACCGGTCTTGGTCTCAAAGAGGCTAAGGATCTCGTTGATGGCGCACCATCTACCGTTTTGGAGAAGGCCAACAAGGAGACTGCCGACAAGGCGAAGGCAGCATTCGAGGCCGCCGGCGCGAAGGTCACCGTCAAGTAGTTACGGCTCAACCAGAGAGCCACTTGGGGAGCGGGTTCGGCTGAGGGAGACCTCAATTGGACACGCTCCCTTTTTTCAACGTAAAATCCTTTCAATCCCAATTTTCGAGGTCTTCGCATATAGCGGTGGCGACCTTCTATTTTCGCTGGGTTTGTAAGTTAACTCATCTGCGAGTACGGAAGGACCGTCGTTGAAAAACAAATCCCAATCTCCACATGCCCCACACCGTCTCTCTTTTGCCAAGATTCGTGAACCGCTAGAGGTTCCGAATCTTCTTGCTTTGCAGTTAGAGAGTATGGACTGGCTACTTGGCAACGATGCATGGCGCGCCCGAATCACGAATAGCGCTTCGACCAACACCACTCGTGGTGAACTGCCTAATCAATCTGGTCTTGAGGAGATCTTCGAAGAGATCTCACCTATTGAAGACTTCCAAGGATCGATGAGTCTCTCCTTCCGAGACCATCGCTTCGAACCTCCGAAGTATTCAATTGAAGAGTGCAAAGAGCGTGACATCACCTACAGCGCTCCACTATTCGTAACCGCGGAGTTCATGAACAACGTCACTGGAGAAATCAAGAGCCAAACTGTTTTCATGGGTGAGTTCCCTCTCATGACTACTCGTGGAACTTTCATCATCAACGGTACGGAGCGCGTTGTCGTATCTCAGATTGTCCGTTCGCCTGGAGTCTATTTCGAGAAAGCTGATCCCGAGAAGAATGCCGACAAGGACACTCTCATAGGAAAGATCATTCCTAGTCGAGGCGCTTGGTTGGAATTTGAAATCGACAAGAAGGAAATGGTCGGTGTTCGCATCGATCGTAAACGTAAGATTCCAGTAACAGTCTTTCTTAAAGCTCTTGGGTGGGATGCAGCTCAGATTCGCGAACACTTCGGTGAATACGAGTCTATGGTTGCTACTCTCGAGAAAGATCACACCGTTACACAAGATGATGCGTTACTCGATATCTATCGCAAGCTTCGCCCTGGTGAGCCACCAACGCGTGAAGCAGCACAGACGCTCATTGAGAATCTTTACTTCAATTCGAAGCGATATGACCTAGCAAAGGTTGGTCGATTTAAGATCAATAAGAAGCTAGGTACTGACCTTGATCTACGTAAGGGTCTCTTGACGATCGAAGATATCGTCTGGGCAATCAAGTACTTAGTGAAAATGCATGCTGGTGAATTGGTTATGGATTCAGTCCGTGGCCAAGTTCGTATCGAGACTGACGATATCGATCACTTTGGTAACCGCCGCCTCCGCACCGTCGGTGAACTCATCCAAAATCAGGTCCGGACTGGACTTTCTCGCATGGAGCGCGTCGTTCGCGAGCGAATGACCACTCAAGATGTCGAAGCAATCACGCCACAGACTCTTATTAACATCCGTCCAATCACAGCGAGCATCAAGGAGTTCTTCGGAACATCCCAACTCTCGCAGTTCATGGATCAGACCAATCCACTCTCAGGCCTTACCCACAAGCGTCGCCTCTCCGCCCTTGGACCTGGCGGTCTCTCGCGAGAGCGAGCTGGATTCGAAGTTCGTGACGTGCACCCTTCGCACTACGGACGTATGTGTCCGATCGAAACTCCTGAAGGACCAAACATCGGTCTGATTGGTTCCTTGGCAACTTTCGGACGCATTACGCCATTTGGATTTATCGAGACGCCATATCGCAAGGTCAACAAAGGGAAAGTAACCGATCACATCGATTACCTAACTGCTGATGAAGAGGATGAGCACATCATCGCCCAGGCGAATGCTCCGCTTACCGATACCAATCACTTTGCTGAGCCACGCGTACTCGTACGTCGTAAAGGTGGAGAAGTGGAATACATCCCTGCAGAAGATGTCGACTACATGGACGTCTCTCCACGACAAATGGTCTCTGCTGCAACTGCGATGATTCCATTCCTTGAGCACGATGATGCAAACCGTGCGCTGATGGGTTCGAACATGATGCGTCAAGCAGTTCCACTCCTACGTGCCGAAGCGCCACTAGTTGGAACGGGCATGGAGTTCCGCGCCGCAGTCGATGCTGGCGATGTAATTGTGAGTGAGAAGGCTGGTGCTGTAACGGAAGTCAGCGCTGATGAAATCAAGGTTAGCCACGATGATGGCACTTCAAAGACCTATTACCTTTCGAAATTCCGTCGCTCAAATCAAGGTACCTGCTACAACCACAAACCGGTTGTCGCTCAAGGTGCCCGAGTTGAATCTGGAGATGTTCTTGCTGATGGACCAAGCACCGATCTTGGTGAATTGGCGCTCGGAAAGAATCTTCTTGTGGCCTTCATGCCATGGGAAGGTCATAACTATGAAGATGCAATTATCTTGAGCCAACGCTTGGTGCAAGATGACGTGCTCTCCTCAATTCATATCGAAGAGTATGAAGTAGATGCTCGCGACACCAAGCTTGGTGCTGAAGAGATCACGCGGGATATTCCGAATGTGAGCGAAGAAGTCCTTGCTGATCTTGATGAGATGGGAATCATCCGCGTTGGTGCAGATGTAGTTCCCGGCGACATTCTCGTCGGAAAAGTCACGCCAAAGGGTGAAACCGAATTGACACCTGAAGAGCGCCTCCTTCGAGCAATCTTTGGCGAGAAGGCTCGTGAAGTTCGCGATACCTCGCTAAAAGTTCCTCATGGCGAGGGCGGGAAAGTCATTGGCGTTAAAGTCTTCGAAAGCGAAGAGGGATATGAATTGCCATCTGGTGTGAACCAGTTGGTTCGTGTCTATGTCGCACAGAAGCGAAAGATTCAAGATGGAGACAAACTTGCAGGACGCCACGGTAATAAGGGCGTCATTGCAAAGATTCTTCCTGTTGAAGATATGCCGTTCCTGGAAGATGGCACGGCAGTTGATGTTGTCCTCAACCCACTCGGCGTTCCTGGACGTATGAATGTTGGTCAGGTACTTGAGACGCACCTTGGCTGGGTTGCAAAACAAGGGTGGCAGGTCGAAGGTGACGATGCCTCATGGAAGAAGAACTTAAAGTCAATTGGAGCACAGGCCGGAAAGCCAGGAACTCGTGTTGCTACTCCAGTCTTTGATGGAGCGCGCGAAAATGAGATCACCGGACTTCTAGGTTCCACAATGCCAAACCGCGATGGAAATCGAATGGTTGGCGAGAGCGGCAAAGCTCGACTCTTTGATGGTCGAAGTGGTGAGCCTTATCGCGATCCAATCTCCGTTGGTTACATGTACATCTTGAAGTTGCTCCACTTGGTCGACGACAATATCCATGCACGCTCCACTGGTCCGTACTCAATGATTACGCAGCAGCCACTTGGTGGAAATGCGCAATTCGGTGGACAGCGATTTGGTGAGATGGAGGTATGGGCGCTTGAGGCATATGGCGCTGCTTATACTCTTCAAGAGCTTCTCACTATCAAGTCTGATGATGTGCTCGGACGCGTCAAGGTCTATGAAGCAATCGTGAAGGGTGAAAATATCCCTGAACCAGGCATCCCAGAATCATTCAAGGTGCTTATAAAGGAGATGCAATCACTCTGTCTCAATGTTGAAGTTCTCTCATCTGACGGCGCTGCTATCGAGATGAAGGATACTGACGAAGAAGTGTTCCGTACCGCAGAAGAGCTCGGAATCAACCTCTCACGGGTTGAGCCAAGCAGCGTCGAAGAGATCTAGGAGAGGCGATACCTATGTTGGATGTCAACTTTTTTGATGAGTTGAAGATTGGTCTTGCTTCTGCCGAACATATTCGTACCTGGTCACATGGCGAGGTAAAGAAGCCCGAGACTATTAATTACCGGACGCTCAAGCCCGAGAAGGATGGTCTTTTCGACGAGAAGATCTTCGGTCCAACTCGAGATTGGGAATGTTATTGCGGCAAGTACAAGCGAGTACGCTTCAAAGGCATCGTTTGCGAACGTTGTGGTGTAGAAGTTACTCGCGCCAAAGTTCGACGCGAACGTATGGGCCATATCGAGCTCGCCGCTCCAGTAACCCACATCTGGTACTTCAAGGGAGTGCCAAGTCGCCTTGGTTATCTTCTCGATCTAGCGCCAAAGGATCTCGAGAAGGTCATCTACTTTGCTGCATACATGATCACCGAGGTTGATGCCGAGGCTCGTCATGAGGATTTCGAGCAAAATCAGAAGAAGATTGCATCTGATAGGAAGAAGATCGAAACCAAGCGCGATCTAGATATCGACGCTCGCCAAAAGAAACTTGAAGCAGACCTTGCCTCTCTAGAAGATGAGGGTGCAAAGTCCGATATTCGTCGTAAGGTGCGCGAGCAAGCAGAGCGCGAAATCAAGCAGCTGCGCGATCGTTCACAACGTGAGCTCGATCGTTTAGAAGAGGTCTGGGAGCGTTTTAAAAACCTCAAAGTCCAAGATCTCGAAGGTGACGAGCAGCTCTATCGTGAGATGCGCGATCGCTTTGGTATGTACTTCAAGGGTTCGATGGGTGCGGCCGCTATCAAACGTCGCCTCGAGACTTTTGACCTCAAAGAAGAGGCAGCAAACCTTCGCCAAATCATCGCGACAGGTAAGGGACAGAAGAAGACGCGTGCGCTCAAGCGACTACGTGTGGTCTCGTCATTCCTCAACACCTCTAATTCTCCATCATCGATGGTCCTAGATGCGGTTCCGGTTATCCCACCAGATCTCCGTCCGATGGTTCAACTCGATGGCGGTCGCTTTGCTACCTCAGATCTCAACGATCTCTATCGCCGCGTCATTAATCGAAATAATCGCTTGAAGCGTCTTGCTGATCTTGGCGCTCCTGAGATCATCGTGAACAATGAAAAGCGTATGTTGCAAGAGGCTGTCGATGCGCTCTTTGATAATGGTCGTCGTGGACGTCCAGTAACTGGTCCAGGAAATCGTTCGCTAAAGTCACTCACAGACATTCTCAATGGCAAGCAGGGTCGATTACGTCAGAACCATATAGGTAAGCGCGTTGATTACAC
>SYAM01000082.1 GCA_005787645.1 Actinomycetota bacterium
CCTGTTTCGCTGTGAATGCTAAAGCGCCGATAATCGGATTTCTTTGCCATTCCATCTTCGAATACGACCATGGATGCGACAATCTGGCTGCCCTGCATATTTGCGATATCAAAACACTCGATACGAAGCGGAGCCTGGTCCATTCCTAAGGCCTGAGTAATCTCCTCAAGGGCCTGACTGCGAGTTGAAATATCTTGTGAGCGTTTCGCGAGATGACGAAATAGTACGTCGTGAGAATTCCGTTGAACTGAATCGAGTAAATCACGTTTTTCTCCTCGCTGCGGAACTCTGATTTCTACTTTGCTATTCCGTCTCTGTGAGATCAAATCTGCAAGGAGACTCCCATCTTCGAGGGGAACATTCACCAAGATCTCATCTGGAATCTCAGCGCCATCCGCAGCGAGATATTTCGTGGCCAAAAGGTGTTCGAGGTGGGCAGCGCGACTAACTTCAACGCCAGATTCTACAATCCACGATTGCGCGCTAGTTACTCGACCACTTCGAACTTGGAATTGGGTTATCGCACCCTTTCCGCCCATCTCTTCCCAGATACTGGCAAAGAGGTCCACGTTGGAATCTAATGGCAATGCCACTGAGTTAGAGGTTGATATCTTTTCAAGCGCATCTATCTGATCTCGTAACTTTGCAGCGCTCTCGAAATCCTCAGCCGCAGAGGCATCCGTCATCTTTTCGCGCAACTCTGTTATGAGTTTTCTCGGATCGGAGTTCATAAAGGAAATGAGGGAATTCATTAGTTTGCGATATTCAGATGAACTTGTCTCATCTTTTTTGATACACGGCGCGACACATTTACCTATATATCCGAGTAGGCAAGCGCGATTGCTCCGTTCAGCACGCGCAAATACTCCACTAGTGCACGACCTTAGCGGGAAAATCGTCTGCAAAATATCGACCAATTCTCGCAAGGCCCATGCATGCGGGTATGGTCCGAAGTATTTCGTGCCATCCTTGCGAATATTTCGAGTTACGAAAATCCGAGGCACTGCATCCTTTACAGTGATTGCAAGATAAGGAAAAGACTTATCGTCACGAAAAATGATGTTGTATTTTGGCCGTTCTTGTTGAATCCAATTAAATTCCAATTGCAGAGATTCGATTTCGTTCCCGACGATGGTCCAATCGACTCGTGTGGCTTCCCAGACCATAGTGCGCACCTTCTCATCAAGAGCGCTTTGGAAATAGGTGCTCAATCGGGCGCGTAAATTCTTTGCCTTGCCTACATAAATCACCTGATTCTGGTCGTTGAAGAATCGGTAGACGCCAGGAGATGTGGGAATATTGAGTGGGCGATAGCTATTTGGGTTAGCCACGACTTCTGCCGCCAGTTAGCACCTCTGCCAGGAAGGCGCCGGTATAACTCTTCTTATTTTTCGCGACTGCTTCTGGAGTTCCCTCTGCAACGATGGTGCCCCCGCGCGAGCCACCGTCAGGTCCTAAATCGATAACCCAGTCTGCGCTTTTGATGACATCGAGATTATGCTCGATGACTACGACAGTATTTCCACCATCGGCTAGGCGATTGAGTACGCCCAACAATTTACTTACATCTTCAAAATGTAACCCAGTAGTCGGCTCATCCAACACATAGATTGTTCGTCCTGTGGATCGACGCTGAAGCTCGGTTGCGAGTTTGACTCGCTGCGCCTCACCACCTGAAAGTGTAGGCGCAGATTGCCCCAGGCGAACATAGCCCAAACCAACATCACAGAGGGTCTTTAGGTAGCGAGCGATTGCGGGCACGCTCTCAAAGAACTCGTAAGCATGTTCGATGGGCATGTTGAGTACTTCGGAGATGTTCTTCCCTTTGTAATGCACCTCTAAGGTTTCTCTGTTGTATCTAGCACCATGACACACTTCGCAGGGCACGTAAACATCGGGAAGGAAGTTCATCTCAATGGTGATGGTGCCATCACCTGAACAGTTCTCACATCGCCCACCCTTGACATTGAATGAGAATCGTCCTTGTTGATAACCCCGGATCTTCGCTTCGGCAGTCTCTGCAAAAAGACCCCGTACCTTATCGAAGACTCCGGTGTAGGTAGCAGGATTTGACCGCGGCGTTCGTCCAATCGGAGATTGATCTACATGGACAACTTTATCGAGAGCATCAATACCTGTGACGGTTTTATGTCTACCAGGGACTATTCGGGCGCCATTTAATTTATTTGCCAGAACGCTGTAAAGAATTTCATTTACCAAAGTCGATTTTCCGGAACCACTTACTCCTGTTACGGCGACAAAGGTCCCTAATGGGATCTCAACATCGATATTTTGGAGATTATTCTCTCTCGCTCCTTTAATGTGAATTGTTCGCTTCGAGTCAACAGGTCGGCGAACTGGAGGAATTGCGATCTCCTTCCGCCCAGAAAGATAGGCGCCAGTGATCGAGCGCTTATTCGCAATTAACTCTTTATATGGTCCAGAGACCACTACTTCTCCACCATGCTCTCCCGCTCCAGGACCGATATCAACAATCCAATCTGCGGTACGAATCGTCTCCTCGTCGTGTTCAACGACAATCAAGGTATTGCCCAAATCCCGCAAGCGCGTCAGGGTTTCAATCAGTCTTCTGTTATCGCGCTGATGAAGGCCGATACTTGGTTCATCCAATACGTAAAGCACCCCTACCAACCCCGACCCAATCTGAGTTGCCAATCTAATTCGCTGCGCCTCACCCCCTGAAAGTGTGGCAGCAGGACGATCCAAGGAGAGGTAATCAAGTCCAACATCGAGGAGAAAACCAAGGCGTGCATTTACCTCCTTTAACACCCGTTCAGCGATCTTTTTCTCACGCGCACTGAGTGAAAGTTTGCTGATGAACAGAGCACATTCAGAGATGGAAAGAGCGCAGAGCTGAGCGATATTCAATCCTCCAAGGGTCACCGCGAGGATCTCGTCCTTCAGGCGAGCACCCTTGCATGCAGGGCAGGGTGTCTCACGCATAAATGCTTCATACCTATCGCGACTGAATTCACTCTCAGTTTCCCCATGTCGCCGTTCTAGGAATGGCACCACACCTTCAAATCCGGTGCTGTATTGCCGTGCTCTTCCATAGCGATTCTTATATTTGACGTGAACTTCGTATTCGTATCCATTGAGAATCGCATCTTTGACTTTTGCGGTCAGTTTCTTCCACGGCGCATCGAGTGAGAAATTCATATCTTTCGAGAGCGCCTCGAGCAATCGCAAGAAATATTCAGAGCTGGAACCCATCGACCATGGGGCAATCGCGCCCTCATAGATACTGAGCGAATCGTCAGGAACAATCAACTCCATATCCACTTCAAGTTTGGTGCCGATTCCTGTGCAGTCAGCACAGGCACCAAAAGGAGAATTGAAGGAGAAAGATCGCGGCTCGAGTTCCTCGATCGAAATGCCACAACGCATACATGCCATCTTCTCGCTGAAGGTTCGTTCACGATCGGCTGCTTTCTCATCCCGCTCGATGAAATCCAGAGTGAGAATCCCATTTCCCAAACGGAGCGCCGTTTCAATGGAATCGGTCAAGCGCTGCTTGCCGCTACCTTTGGCTGTAAGGCGATCCACGACTACTTCAATGGTGTGCTTCTCTTGCTTCTTTAATTTTGGGACCTCATCAAGCCCGTAGACAACTCCATCTACTCTCACTCGCGCAAACCCTTGAGTGGTGAAGTCCTTCCATAGATCGAGAAACTCTCCTTTACGCTCTCGCACCACCGGTGCCAAGACATGGAATTTCGTCGCTTCGGGAAGAGTGAGGATTTGATCCACTATCTGTTGTGCAGATTGACGCGACACAGGATCCCCGCATTTCGGGCAATGTGCTTTACCTGCTCTCGCATAAAGAAGTCGGAAATAGTCATAAACCTCGGTGATGGTACCCACGGTAGATCGCGGATTCCGATTAGTCGACTTCTGATCGATAGAGACTGCAGGTGAAAGTCCCTCTATAAAGTCAACATCAGGCTTATCCAACTGACCTAAGAATTGACGAGCGTATGCAGAGAGGGATTCGACATATCGACGCTGACCTTCAGCAAATATGGTGTCGAAGGCAAGGCTGGACTTACCCGAACCTGACAACCCCGTAAATACTATGAGGGCATTTCGAGGAAGGTCGATCGAAATATCCTTGAGGTTATGTTCGCGGGCGCCACGAACGACTAAGCGTTCTTTCATGCTCCAGCGCCCTCCATACCCCGTAGTTCTCGTTTCAATTCATGTATTTCATCGCGCAATCTAGCAGCCAATTCAAATTGGAGATTCTCAGCGCTTGCTCGCATCTGCTCAGTAAGAGCTGCAATCAAACCGATGAGTTCTTCCTTAGGCAACTTACCAAGTGTGCCGGCATTTTGCCCAACTGCCGGCATGGAAGTGACTCGTTTTGCGCGCGCAATAAGTTTCTCAGAGTCGTCTTCTTCTTTAGATATCGAATCGGTAATGTCCGCAATCTTCTTCCGCAACGGTTGTGGATCGACACCATGCTCAACGTTGTATGCAACCTGCTTCTCGCGGCGGCGATTAGTTTCGTCAATTGCCTTGATCATCGAATCAGTCAGATTATCCGCATACATATGAACTTCGCCGGAGACGTTTCGAGCAGCACGACCGATTGTTTGGATAAGCGATGTTGCCGAACGTAAGAATCCCTCTTTGTCGGCATCAAGTATCGCCACCAAGGAGACTTCGGGCAGGTCCAATCCCTCTCTTAGAAGATTGATGCCCACAAGCACGTCAAACTCTCCCAATCGCAACTCACGCAGGAGTTCTACCCGTCGCAAAGTATCGACCTCAGAGTGGAGGTATCGAACCTCGATCCCCTGCTGTACCAAGTAATCAGTGAGGTCCTCAGACATCTTCTTGGTCAGAGTTGTCACGAGGACTCGTTCATTCTTCTCTGCTCGCTGGCGGATCTGATGGACTAAATCATCAATCTGACCTTTGATTGGTTTGATGATGACCTTGGGATCGACTAAACCTGTAGGGCGAATGACCTGCTCGACCACATGTGGTGCAATTCCCAATTCATATTTGCCTGGCGTTGCCGACAGATACATCTTCTGTGGAGTTCGCTCGAGGAATTCACTCCACTTTAGAGGGCGATTATCTAACGCGCTCGGCAACCGGAAGCCATGTTCAACCAGAGTTCGCTTACGCGAGGCATCACCCTCGAACATCGCACCTATCTGTGGAACCGTCACATGGGATTCATCGATGATGCAGAGAAAATCCTCTGGAAAATAATCGAGTAAACAATTGGGTGGATCTCCGGGGGCGCGTCCATCGATGTGCCGTGAATAGTTCTCAATTCCAGAACAGAAGCCAAGTTGCCTGATCATTTCGATATCAAAAGTGGTGCGCATCCGAAGTCGTTGCGCTTCAAGCAACTTCCCACTTCTCTCAAAATTCGTCAATTGCTCGGCTAACTCTATTTCAATGGCGCTAATCGCCCGATCCATCGTCGCTTTACTTGCGGAATAGTGCGAGGCTGGGAAGACGAAAGCCTCTTGCTCTTCACTGAGAACCTCCCCCGTAAGAGGATGGAGAGTGAGTAAGCGCTCTATCTCATCGCCAAACATCTCGATTCGAAGCGCAGTCTCCTGATAGACCGGAATAATCTCGATTGTGTCGCCACGTACTCGAAAAGTTCCTCGTTCGAACGCAGTGTCATTTCTAGAATATTGAATGGAGACAAACTTACGGAGTAAAGCAGTTCTTTCAATCGACTCCCCTACTCGAAGTGGAATCATCCCATCGACATACTCTTGAGGGGTTCCTAGACCATAGATACACGAGACAGTTGATACAACAATCACATCGCGTCGAGTCAGGAGTGAGTGCGTAGCCGAATACCGCAGGCGCTCTACCTCCTTGTTGATAGATGAATCCTTTTCTATGAAGGTATCGGTTTGGGGCACGTATGCTTCTGGTTGGTCGTATACGTAGTACGAGACGAAATACTCCACAGCATTATGAGGAAGTAACTCTCGAAACTCATGCGTCAATTGCGCGGCAAGGGTTTTGTTGGGCGCTAAGACCAAAGTTGGTCGTTGTAATCTTTCGATCAACCATGCTGAGGTCGCTGATTTTCCGGTTCCGGTCGCGCCCAACAGGACTACGTCCGACTCCCCACCAGCAAGACGAGAGGCTAATTCGTCGATTGCTTGAGGCTGATCGCCTGCAGGTTGGTAATCGCTGATCACCTGAAAAGGGCGACCGGCTCTCGGTAATTTATCTCGGAGCTCCGGACGCATGGTTTAACCGTAACTTAATCGGCGATTTTTGGTGCTACGTGGATAGCCCACCACTCTTCTAGGCTCTGCAGCAACTCATCTTTATCGCCATTGTTCTCAATGACGTGATGGGCAATCTCTCTACGCCGATCATCGCTTACTTGAGCCGCGATTCGTGCATCTGTTTGCTGATGGGTAAAACCACGTTGGAGTAACCGCTCTCGTCGGAGATGTGCGGAGGTCTCAATCGTGAGCACCAAATCAAATTCCGCAACTCGGTCGGAATTCTCTGCTAATAGCGGAATCTCGTAAACCAGGACGCTCTCTTGAGGCAACTCTCTTGCAATCTGTTGGAATCGCTTCTGAATAAGCGGATGAGTAATCTGCTCCAGTACGCTCTTCTTCTGGGTATCTCGAAAGATAATTTCCGCTAACTTTCCTCGGTCTATTTCACCTTTAGATAAAATCTCATCTCCAAAATATGCAAGGACATTGTTATACCCCTCTTCACCTCGCTCAAGAACTTCGCGCGCTAATTGATCTGCGCTCACATGTATCGCTCCCAAACGCGCCAAGAGGGAACCGGCGCTGGTTTTGCCAGCTCCGATTCCCCCCGTCAACGCTATAAGCAACATCGGGCAACCCGATTTCTTCTCTAGTTCTGTAATTAACCTTACTCTGCGCCCTTAGCCTCTTCACGCTGCCTTCGGTGCGCGAGAAAGCGTGCTTGCGCCTCGGCGTACTGACGCTCCCACTCTTCGCGAGCAGCTTCGAAGCCAGGCTTCCACTCTTGGGTATCTGGATCAAATCCTTCTGGGTAGATGAAGTTACCGCTCTCGTCGTAACGGGCTGGCATTCCATATTGTGTGGGATCGAATGCTTCGACCTCCACTTCATGCCCTTCATTAGCCTGCTTCAGGGAGAGTGAAACACGGCGACGCTCTAAATCGATATCGATGATCTTCACCATGATTTCATCATCGACGCGGACTACCTGTTCGGGGATTTCCACGTGACGTTCGGCTAGCTCAGAGATATGAATAAGTCCTTCGATACCTTCAAACACTCGAACAAAGGCTCCGAATGGGACCAATTTGGTGACCTTGCCTGAGGTCACTTGACCAATCGTGTGGGTGCGGGCAAAAGCCTGCCATGGATCCTCTTGGGTTGCCTTGAGCGAGAGTGAGACGCGCTCACGCTCGAAATCAACTTCGAGCACTTCTACCGTCACTGGCATACCAACTTCGACGACCTCATTGGGGTGATCGATGTGCTTCCAAGAGAGTTCACTGACGTGTACCAATCCATCGACTCCACCTAGATCCACGAATGCACCAAAGTTCACAATGGATGAGATGACACCTGTGCGAACTTGCCCCTTTTGAAGTTGATTGAGGAATGTAGTTCGACTCTCAGATTGTGATTGCTCGAGGAATGCGCGACGTGAGAGAACTACGTTATTGCGATTCTTATCTAATTCAATGATTCGTGCTTCAATCTCTTTACCTATGTATGGAGTCAGGTCACGAACTCGGCGCATCTCGACCAGGGATGCTGGAAGGAAGCCACGGAGTCCAATATCGACAATGAGTCCGCCCTTGACTACTTCGATGACTAGACCCTTCACAACTTCGTCGCGTTCTTTCATTCCTTCAATAGTTCCCCAGGCTCGCTCATACTGGGCACGCTTCTTGGAGAGAATGAGACGACCTTCTTTATCCTCTTTTGTGAGAACAAGCGCTTCGATACGTTCGCCCACTTTTACCAATTCGCTGGGATCGACATCATGGCGAATGGAGAGTTCACGAGATGGAATGACACCTTCAGTCTTGTATCCGATATCAACGAGTACTTCGTCACGATCTACTTGGACGATTATTCCTTCGACGAGATCTCCGTCATTAAAATTCTTGATTGTTCCTTCGATGGCGGCGAGAAAATCTGCCGCGGTTCCGATGTCGTTAACTGCGATACTCAAGGTGCTCCGTAGGTAGTGGATAGTGGTGTGCGGCTATTTGACTAACCGCGCTTGAGCCCTTTGCCCAAGCCGGAGAAGGCTACGCGGGGGCAGGCAATGGGGTCAATTTGGCTCTTTTTCCGGAGTTAGCAGGATTAATGGGCGGCGCTATCCCAGGTGGGGCCAATGCCGATATTGACTGAAAGTGAGGCCCTAAGCGGATAGGCGCTACCCATTTGGGTGCGCACAAGTTCTGATACCGCTGTTGCCTCGTGGGCAGCGATCTCTAGGACCAATTCATCATGAACCTGAAGCAATATTCGAGAGTGCAACTTCCTAGTTTGTAGTTCTCTGTCTACAGAAAGCATGGCTATCTTCATGATGTCCGCAGCGCTCCCTTGGATCGGTGCATTGAGCGCCATTCGTTCAGCCATCTCCCGTCGCATCCGATTATCACTCTGCAAATCAGGAAGGTATCGCTTGCGTCCTAAAATAGTCTCTGTGAATCCTTTCTTTCGCGCTGTAACTACAACAGATTCCAAATACTCACGAATACCACCGAAACGAGTGAAGTACCTATCCATTAACTCTTTCGCTTCTCCTGGTGAGATATCTAGCTGCTGACTTAACCCGAATGCCGAGAGACCGTATGCCAATCCATATGACATTGCTTTGACAGTTCTGCGCATTTCGGCATCAACCTCCTGCGGCTTGACTCCAAAGACTTCTGCGCCGACTGTTGTGTGTAAGTCTTCCCCTTGCTCAAATGCATCTAGCAGCGCCGCGTCATCCGATAGATGGGCCATGATTCGCAATTCGATTTGACTGTAATCTGCAGTCATCAGAGATTCGAAGCCATCTCCAGCAACAAATAGGTTTCGGATTCGTCGACCCTCTTCGGTCCGAATTGGGATGTTCTGAAGGTTGGGATCGGTTGAAGAGAGTCGTCCTGTGGCAGTAATCATCTGTTGGAATGTTGTGTGTATCCGACCATCATTTGCCACTTCTCTGCGTAAGCCCTCAACGACGCTCTTTAATTTAGTGACATCCCTCGAGCGCAGTATCGATTCGAGAACTGGATGCTTAGTGGTTTCCATTAACCAATTGAGCGCATCTGCATCGGTAGTAAATCCTGTTTTTATCTTTTTGGTTTTAGGTAGCTTTAACTCATTGAAAAGTACCTCTTGCAATTGCTTCGGTGATGCGAGGTTGAATTCATGCCCCACTGAAGCAAATGCGCTCTTAGCCGCACTTTCGGCTTGACTCTCAAAATACTCCTCGAGTACTTGAGCTTGGCCCCCCGTGATAGCAATTCCTACAGATTCCATGCGGGTTAATAGCGCGAGAGTTGGGAGCTCGATCTCCTCTAGGACCTGCTCCAACCCCGCTGCTGCACATTCATCTTTCAAAATTGGATATAGATCGAGTAAATGACGCGCGCGCTCGGCTAATGCACCCGAAGTAGATTCCACATGTGAAGCGAAGTCCAGTTCCAAATCTGCCAAATCATTTTTTGGACCACCCGATGCATTCGATAAAGTCTTCTGTAGGTACTTCTCGACTACCTCACTCAATTCCGGCGTCCGAGCGCCAGGGTTGAGCAAGTACGCCATTAGCGCAATATCACCATGGATTCCAGTGATAGCGCTCTGTACTTTTCGAAGTAACGCTTTCCCATCGAAGAAAATCTTGGGAGTTTTTGATTTTTTGATCCATGCAAAGAGTTCTCCCTGACTGACTACAAAAGCAAGCTTTCCTTGTGCCACACCAAAGGTCGAAAGATCAATTGAACTACATATAGCAGTCAAACTTTTATCATCTAGATCCGATAACGAGCCTACTTGTTCAAAACTTTTCGTAGATTGTGCGTGTGATACTTCGACCACAGATTTCGGCAATCGATTCTTAAGCGTCCGAAATTCAAGTAAGTCAAAAAGTTCTCCGATTTTTACATGATTCAATTCTCGTCGAGCAAGATCTCCAGGACCTCTTGACAAGGGAACGTCGCTATCCAATTGAGTTAGCTCCCGGTTAAGGAGCACCTGCGGGATATGTTCTCGCAGCGCAATCCCTACTTTCCCAGGCACTTCATCCACCTTGGCAATCAACGCTGTAAGAGAGCCGTATTCAGAGATCCATTTGGTCGCGGTCTTCTCACCCACTCCCGGTATCGAAGGAAGGTTGTCGCTTGGGTCTCCTCGTAAGGCGGCGAAATCCGGATATTGGGCAGGGGTCAATCCATACTTTTCAGCGACAGCCTCTGGAGTCATGGTGGCAAGTTCGCTAACGCCCTTTTTGGGGTAAAGGACTGTGACATCAGGTGAAACAAGTTGGAATGAATCCCGATCACCAGAACAAATTTCTACATGAAAACCCTCGGCAACGGCTTGCTTGGCTAGCGTTGCAATCACATCATCGGCTTCATAGCCTTCACGTTCGATATGGGTTATGCCCAGTGCTTCGATAATTTCGTGCAATAACGCCATCTGGCTTCGAAACTCATCAGGGGTCTTCGAACGATTTGCTTTGTACTCAGGGAACTTCTCACTACGGAAAGTTTTCCGCGATACATCGAATGCAACTGCTATGTGAGTGGGATTTAAGTCACGTAACAGGCTGAGCAGCATCGAAGTAAAGCCATAGAGGGCATTCGTTGGTTGGCCACTTGAGGTAGTGAAATTCTCAACAGGAAGGGCATGGAATGCGCGATATGCCAGCGAATGCCCATCGAGCAACAGGAGGGTTTTCGATGAGCGCGTAGGCATGTGGCAAGGGTAGGAGGATGGGGCCAATAGTAGGAATATGCTTGGCCCATGTCGGGAATTAACGAAGAGCAACTAGCCCAACTCAATGCTCGTGGTAGAGGCGCGCTCGATGAGAAAATGGGAATTGAGATCCTTGAAGCAAGCCCTGAGCGGCTTGTGGGACGAATGCCAGTTGACGGCAACACCCAACCCTTTGGCCTACTTCATGGCGGAGCAAATGTGGTGCTTGCTGAGAGCCTTGGCTCTATCGGAGCACACCTACATGCAGGGCTTCATCGACGAGTAGTGGGGGTCGATATCAACGCCACCCACCATCGCGCAGCCAAATCGGGATACGTCACCGCGGTGGCTACCGCCATCTCCCTCGGCCGGACATTGGCCAGCTACAACGTAGAGATCTCCGATGATCAGGGGAAAAAAACCTGCACCGCTCGAATAACCTGCCTCATTCTCGCCGACTAATTGTCGTAATTTCACCCGCCCCTGAGTACGCTACCGACCACTATTAAGCAGAGCACGTTCTACCCTGGGGAGCCATATGCGCAAGAGGAGGATCGGCGCATTACTGATGTTTGCGACAGTCACCGCCACCCTCTCTGGTTTCGCTCTCGGTTTTGCTGGCGCTGCCTCGGCAGCTACACCTACTTTCATCCAGGGAACTCTGGTCGACGCCGAGAAAAAACCGCTTCCTGGAGTAGATATCTCCGCGAGTGGGCCGAATAATTTCACGAGCACTTCAACTACTGATCCTCTCGGCAAATGGAGGATTGAAGTTCCTGCAGCGGCGGTCTATGAAGTCTCCATTAATCAAGAGCAACTACCGCAGGGACAAACGCTCACAGATCCCACTCGAGCAACCATCAAGGCTAATGTCATCTCGCTTGGCTTTAATGTCACGATTTTATTTCCGATTGGACCTGGGGTAGAAAAAGCCTCAGATCTTGACCGAGGAGCGCAACTTTTAGCTGACGGTCTCATTCTTGCGCTGGTAATCGCTCTGGCCGCCCTGGGATTAAACCTGGTCTTTGGTACAACAGGTTTGACGAACTTCGCACATGGTGAACTTCTCACGCTCGGCGGTCTACTCACTTATTACTTGAGTGCGGTAGTTGGTCTCAAAGTCATTCTTGCCGTACCAATTGCAGTCTTACTCTCTGCCTTCATCGGTGGCTATCTCCAAGACAAGGTTCTATGGCAACCACTTCGTCGTCGTGGCACTGGACTGATTGCAGCGCTCATCGTCTCCATCGGACTTGCCATTTTCATCAGATATTTCTTCCTCTTTATCTTCGGAGGCGATACCAGACAGCTTCCCGAATATGCCGGACAAGATGGACTCACTATTGGATTGGTTTCGATTACCCCCAAGTCAATAATCACCTCCAGTATCGGATTGGCGATGTTGATTGGAGCCACGTTATGGCTCTCCAGAAGTCATATGGGCAAGGCAAGTCGCGCCGTCGCAGATAATCCAGCGCTCGCCTCTTCTTCAGGCATCGAAGTGGAGCGTGTCATTCGCGCGGTGTGGATCCTAGGCGCAACTCTCGCTGGATTCGCAGGCATCATGATCACTCTTAACCAAGGCGTGAGTTTCGTTCTTGGACAGGATCTGCTCTTGCTTATCTTCGCTGCCGTAACTCTAGGTGGTTTGGGAACAATCAATGGCGCCTTGATTGGCTCGCTGGTGATTGGCGTTTCGATACAGATATCTACTCTTTTTATCCCTACCGAACTTAAATATGTAGGCGCCCTGGTGATTTTGATTCTCATCCTCCTAGTTAGGCCACAAGGAATTCTCGGCAAGAAAGGGAGGGTCGGCTAATGGATTTTCTCTTCATCACTCAACAATCATTGAGCGCAGCAATCGGCGTTAACACCATTATATTTGCGCTTGCTGCAATCGGATTGAATATGCACTTTGGATACACGGGCCTGCTCAACTTCGGTCAAGCAGGATTCCTTGCGGTTGGCGCCTATAGCGTCGCGGTCGCCGTGGTCTCGTTCGATATCTCTCTCTGGATTGCGCTCTTGATTGGCATCGGCAACTCCATCATTCTTGCGCTGCTCCTGGGTATTCCCACACTTCGCTTGCGCGCTGACTACCTCGCTATCGTCACTATTGCTGCAGGTGAAATCATCAGGCAAGTGGCCCGCTCAGCGACTTTCAATGACACTCTCGGTGGATCCGACGGCATTACTGGGAAGTTCGGAAAAGAATTCTTCGACCTCAACCCTTTCACCGAAGGCTTAGATCTCCCCTTCCTTCGCTATACCCCCAATGACCTATGGGTGGTTATCGTTGGATGGATTGTCGTAGCGTTCATTCTTATCTTGATGTGGCTATTAGTGAATTCGCCTTGGGGACGGCTTCTCAAAGCCATTCGTGAAGATGAGGATGCTGTTCGCTCATTAGGTAAAAACGTCTATCTCTACAAAATCCAATCCTTGATTGCTGGTGGCGTGATTGGCTCAATCGGTGGTTTTGTCTATGCGCTCTCTCGCCAATCGGTACAGCCTGACAACTACGGAACTGCGCTCACCTTCTTTGCTTACACCGTGCTAATTCTTGGTGGCGCCGCGCGAGTGATGGCCCCCATCGCAGGTGCCATCATCTTCTGGTTCTTACTCGTCTTTGTCGAGCAACTACTACGTCAAGCCGTCTCTGCTGGGTACATCCCGGAGTGGCTAATTGGTGTCAATCAAGTAGGTCAAATCAGGTTCATGCTCGTTGGTCTTGGGTTGATGCTGTTGATGATATTCAGGCCGCAAGGAATCTTCGGTGATCGAAAGGAGTTGGCTCTTGATGCCCGCGCATAGTTCTCGTTTCAAAGAGCAAGCGCTTGCAGCGTTTGCATCAGTTACTCCGACTCCTGGAGTGGCAAAACCCGATCCCATCATCGTTGCCGACAAGGTCACAAGAAAATTTGGTGGACTAACAGCTGTCAATGTTGATCACGTTGAGATCCAACGCGGCTCGATCACAGCGTTAATCGGCCCAAATGGCGCAGGTAAGACCACCTTCTTCAACTTAATTACTGGTTTTGACTCGGTGAACGAAGGGAGTTGGACTCTCAACGGCGAGCAGATTGTGGGTACTCCTCCTCATAAAGTGGCGCGAAAAGGAATGGTCCGCACCTTTCAATTAACGAAGGCGCTTTATCGTCTCTCGGTGCTCGATAACATGCGTCTTGCTGCGACAGGACAACGTGGTGAATCCTTCATTCGCGGCCTCTTCCCTTTCATTTGGCGCAGACAAGAGAGCGCAATCACTGCTCAAGCAGAAGAGTTACTCACTCGATTTCAATTAATTGACAAAAAGTCTGACTTTGCTGCAGCGCTATCTGGTGGCCAACGCAAACTCCTTGAAATGGCCCGCGCGCTCATGGTCAAACCAGAGATTGTCATGCTCGATGAACCGATGGCAGGAGTCAACCCAGCGCTCAAACAATCTCTCCTCGGTCATATCAAAGACCTCCGCGATGAAGGCATGACTGTTCTTTTTGTAGAACATGACATGGATATGGTCCGCGATATCAGCGATTGGGTGATTGTGATGGCTGAGGGCAAAATTGTTGCCGAAGGCACTCCAGAGAGCGTGATGGGAAATCAGGCGGTCATTGATGCCTACCTGGGAGCCCACCATGATCTCTCTCTCGATGAGGGCCCCAGATGAAGATCGGTAATAGGCTATGAATTCACTCAACACCACCGGCACACCGTTAGTTGAGGCGGCGGGAATCATCGCTGGTTATCTGCCTGGTGTGAATATCCTCAATGGTTGCGACCTTTATGCCAATGAAGGTGATTTGGTAGGCATCATCGGACCAAATGGCGCCGGCAAATCCACTCTTCTTAAATCTCTCTTTGGTTTAGTAAAAGTTCGAGATGGCATCGTTCGCCTTAAAGGCGAAGATGTCACCAATCTACGCGCTGACCAACTCGTCCGCGCCGGAATTGGCTTCGTGCCGCAAACCAATAACATCTTCCCATCGCTCACTATTGAAGAGAATCTACAAATGGGGGCCTACCAACGTCCGGATAGTTTCAATGAGCGTTTTGATTTCGTCACCAACCTCTTCCCCACCCTGGGCAGCCGTCGCAAACAACGAGCGGGTTCACTCTCGGGTGGAGAGCGCCAAATGGTTGCCATGGGGCGTGCGTTGATGATGGCGCCGAGCGTTCTCTTACTCGATGAACCAAGCGCTGGCCTTTCGCCTGCGCTACAAGATGAGGTTTTCGTGCGAGTACGCGAGATCAATAAAACTGGCGTGACCGTAATAATGGTCGAGCAGAATGCTCGCCGTTGCCTTCAGATTGTGGATCGTGGATATGTTCTTGATCAAGGGCGCAACGCTTATACCGGTACTGGCCGCTCGTTGGCTAACGATCCAAAGGTTATTGAATTGTACCTTGGCACTCTCGCTAAAAATAATTAGTTGCTCATAAATAGATTAGGGCCGATCTCTAGCGAGACCGGCCCTAACTAGTTAACTAGCCGAGTTATTACTACTGTGCAGGAACTGCTCCAGTGATGAACTCTTCAGCCTTTGGTGCGAACTTGTCATTCGCTGAGTACTCGTAAACGCCCATGGTGGCCACCGATGGGTCGCCATTTGCGTCGAACTCGATTGGACCAGAGACACCGTCATAATCAATGTCGGTGCCTGCTGCAATCAAATCTAAGCACTCCTTGTAGCTGGTGCACTTGGTTCCACCCGAGGAGACAGATGCCAAGTTAGCAGCGATGGTCTTGCCATCGGTGCCCTTGCCCTGCTCTGCAGCGAGTGCAATCAAGATGACTGCATCGTATGACTCAGGAGCGTACGAGAAGTCGGTCAACTTAGGATCAACTTCGAGTAGGCGCTTCTGTAGTTCGTCGCTGGTGAGAACGCCTGGAAGAGTCGCCTTGACGCCCTTCATGGTGTTATTTGGTAGATCCTTGTAAGCCTGGCTGGAGAGGTTACCGTCAACGAGGTAAGTCTTTACCTTGTTTGGACCAATGCCCTGCTTGATTAATTCGGTAAGAACCTTCACTGACTCGTCGAAACCGATGAGCGCAATTGCATCAGGCTTTGCAGCCTTCACCTTTGCGACATCAGCGGAGAATTCTGCAGCCTGTGGGTTGTAGACAACCTGAGTTGAGGTTCCGGAGAATGCAGCGATGCCGTACTTGGCAAGACCGTTTCCGTATGCGTCATCAAGGTTCATGAAGACAGCATTTGTTGCACCATTCTTCGCCATCAATTGGCCAAGAACTGCACCTTGGAAGGTATCTGGTGGAGCAGTACGGAAATAGAGGCCATTATCTGCATAGGTGGTGAGATCTGGTGAGGTATTCGCTGGGGAGAAGTGAACAATTCCAGCGCCGGTGATCTTGTCGATAACGGTGAGTGATACACCAGAGGATGCCGCACCCACGATTGCACCTACGCCAGCTGCGATATGTGAATCAGCAGTCTGTTGAGCGATATCGGTGCTGGTATCTCCAGAGTCGCCACGAATGTGCTCAACTGGTTGACCAAGAACTCCACCTGCATCGTTGATGTCCTTGACAGCAAGGTCAACGCCTGCGAACTCTGGTGGCCCGAGGAATGCGAGGTTACCTGTCTCAGGAAGTAGTGAACCGATCTTGAGCGGACCAGTTGAAGCAGGAGCTGCCTCTTCTGTGCTCTCTGTTGCGGTCTCTTCTGAAGCTGTGTCGGATGAGGACGAGCAGCCTGCAAGAACGAGCGTCGCTACAGCGAAGGCGGTTACAACCTTCCACTTGTATGACTTTTGCATTATTACCCTTTCGATTGCTATCGATTGCTTTCGATGATTTCTAGAAGTACTTCTGATCACTACAAAACTTCTCCCGCAGATCAAGGTGATTCGAGGGCACAGTAGCGTCAAGTAATCCCTGAGTATGCCAAAAGAAGAGAAAAGTTGTAAGTCGAGGAGTCCGCTAAATTGGCCGAGTGTGGGTAATTTTCTCGGCTAATTAGCCCTTCTGAGCCGAGATTAGCGCCTGAGCGACCTCGACCATCGAAACCCGCTTATCCATGGCCCCGCGCTGAATCCAGGTGAAAGCCTCCCCTTCGCTCATTCCATGTGCACTCATCAAAATACCTTTTGCCCGCTCAACGATTTTTCGCGCCTCGAGTTTACCCTCGAGCGTGGCTATCTCCCCTTCGAGAATGGTCCGCTCGAAGAAGCGAGAACGGGCGACCTCGATTGCAGGAATCAGATCACTAATCGTGAAAGGTTTTACCAAGTAAGCCATCACACCGGCGTTATTTGCTCGCTCAATCAACTCTCTCTGACTAAAGGCAGTCAACATCACTATCGGAAGATAACCGCGCAATTCTTCGGCTGCAGTAATGCCATCTTTAACTGGCATCTTCACATCAAAGAGCGCCACATCAGGTTGTTGCTCTCGGACCAATCGAACGGCATCTTCACCGTTGGCTGCTTCACCAACTACCTCATAACCTTCGCGAGCGAGCATTTCTACCAAGTCCATCCGGATGAGCGCCTCATCTTCAGCAACCACAATTCGCAACGGTGAAGGTTTCGATGGCGAGATGGTCATGTGCCCCGAGTCGGATTCGAACCGACACTATGCAGTGTTTGAGACTGCCCTCTCTACCGTTGGAGTACCGAGGCGTGGTGTAGAGAGTTTACCTATAGGCCGCAGCGGCGCCAGCCACGGCATCTCCGATCCGATGTACGCGCATGGCATTGGTCGAGCCAGGGATTCCTGGAGGGCTACCGGCAACAATCACAATATGTTCGCCAATAGCTCCGCGCCCAGTATCAAGAAGAGCAGAATCGATCTGTTTGACCATCTCGTCGGTATGTTTCGCCGGTGGAATCACTATCGGTTCTACTCCCCAGGAGAGCGCGAGTTGATGGGCAGTACTTATCTCTGGGGTCAGGGCGAGTATGGGAATTACCGAGCGCAAACGTGACATTCGACGGGCCGAATCTCCACTCTGTGTAAAAGCAACGAGAAATTGCGCACCGACGACTGCTCCCACTTCAGCGGCCGCTTTCGTAATTGCGCCCGATTTTGTATGGGGATTATGGCGCAGCTGGGCCACCTCTGAGAGCGCCTTCTCCTCTGTCTTCGCAATTATCTTAGACATCATGGAGACCGCTTCAAGTGGAAACTTCCCCACGCTCGTCTCACCAGAGAGCATCAGCGCATCTGCCCCATCGAGAATCGCATTTGCGCAATCGGTCGCTTCCGCCCGAGTGGGCGAAGGATTGCTCATCATCGATTCCAACATTTGGGTCGCGACAATCACTGGTTTGGCATTCTCCCTGGCCGCCGCGATGCATCGCTTCTGAACCAATGGCACCTCTTCTATTGGAAGTTCCACACCCAGATCACCACGTGCCACCATCAAACCATCGAATGCGTTTACAATCTCATCGAGATTAGAGACTGCTTGTGGTTTCTCAATTTTCGCAATAACAGGAATGCGAACATCCATCCGATTCATGACAGCATGAACGCCCTCGATGTCGGAACCGTGACGAACAAAAGAGAGCGCAATCAGATCCACGCCTGCGGTGAGCGCCCATTCCAAATCAGAGAGATCCTTCTCCGAGAGGGCAGGAACCGAAAGTGAAGAGCCTGGAGCGTTTATTCCTTTATTGCTACTTATTGCCCCACCATTTCTCACGATGGTGTAAATATCTTCGCCGCTAATCTTTGATATCTGAAGTGCAATCTTGCCATCGTCGATAAGTAAAGTATCTCCAGCGGTACAATCTGCTGCCAATCCCTTGTACGTAGTGGAGGCTCGTGAACTATCACCGACGATTTCTTGAGTGGTGATGACGAAACTTGCTCCCTCTTGAAGAAAGTGCTCACCTTCAACAAGTTTTCCCAGACGAATCTTGGGCCCTTGGAGATCTGCAAGAACTGCTACGTACGCAGCGCGCTTTCTAGATTCATTCCGCACGTTAGTGAGCAATTCTTCATGTTGAACGCGAGTGCCATGTGAAAGATTCAATCGTGCAACATTCATTCCAGCATCGATCAATTGACCGATGCGCATCTCACTCGAGGTTGCTGGCCCTAAGGTGCAGACGATTTTTGCACGTCGTTGACCGCTCATCCCACTACACCATTAATGGGCGAGCAGTGGGCTCGATCGGTGCCGGAAGTTGAGTTCTTCCCATCAGATAGCGATCTGCTCCAGCGGCAGCAGAGCGACCCTCTGCAATCGCCCACACGATGAGCGACTGGCCCCGACCTGCGTCGCCGGCTACGAATACCCCTGGAACGGTGCTCTGATAGCTCTCATCTCGAGCAATATTGCCTCGAGAATCCAGTTCTACTCCCAATTGCGAAATCAGAGGTGACTTCTCTACTCCCGTAAAGCCCATCGCCAAGAAGACAAAGTCCGCTGGGATCTCACGCTCGCTTCCGGGAACTTTTTCAAATTTACCATTGACGAATTGGGTCTCTATCAGCTTGAGCGCCTTCAGGTTGCCGGCGCCATCACCGATGAATTCTTCAGTGGAGACAGAGTACATACGCTCCCCCGCTTCCTCATGTGCGCTCGATACTCGATAGATCATCGGATAGGTCGGCCAGGGCGCAGACGAAGGGCGTTCGTTGCTTGGTCGCGGCATGATCTCGAGTTGAGTAATGGATGCTGCACCTTGACGTATTGCAGTTCCTAGACAATCGGCGCCGGTATCACCCCCACCAAGGATCACCACATCTTTGCCTCTCACATTTATTAGGGGTGCGGTGATTTCACCTAAGCCCTGTTTATTGCCCCAAGGGAGATATTCCATCGCTTGATATATCCCACGAAGTTCTCGCCCAGGTACTGGAAGATCTCGCCACTGCGTAGCACCAATTGCAAGGACCACTGCGTCATAGCGAGTACGTAACTGCTCACCGGTAATCTCTTCACCAACATTTACTCCAGCACGAAAGCGAGTGCCTTCAGCCTTCATTTGATCGAGACGGCGATCAAGAATTGATTTCTCCATCTTGAATTCGGGGATACCGTAACGAAGTAAACCGCCAATCTTCTCGCCCCGTTCATAGACTGCAACGGTGTGACCAGCACGAGTCAATTGTTGCGCCGCAGCAAGTCCAGCAGGACCAGAACCAACCACCGCAACAGTCTTTCCTGTAAGACGATCGGGAACTAATGGCTTGACTCCGCCTACAGCAAAGGCCTCTTCAATAGTTCGAAGTTCTACTTGCTTGATAGTTACAGCATCTCTATTGATGCCGACAACGCAAGCAGTCTCGCACGGTGCAGGACATAGCCGACCAGTGAATTCGGGGAAATTGTTTGTGGCATGTAGTCGATCAATCGCCTCGCCGACTTCGCCACGCCAAATCAGGTCATTCCACTCAGGAATCAGATTTCCCAGCGGGCAGCCTTGGTGACAGAAAGGGATACCGCAATCCATGCAACGACCTGCTTGTTTCTGTAAATCTGCGAAGGGTTGATCCTCATACACTTCACGCCAATCGCGAATTCGAATATCTACCGGTCGTCGCTTAGGAGTCTCGCGCGGTACTTTCATAAACCCTGCTGGATCAGCCATGAGTAGCCTCCATTACGTAAGTCTCCCGAGGGAGCCCTTCTCTCTCCGCGCGCTCCATTGCCGCAAGCACTCGAGCATAATCCCGTGGCATTACGAGCGAGAAGCGCTCAACCGATTCTTGCCAATTATTTAGAATCTCTGCGGCTACTGGTGAACCGCTCTCTGCCCCATACCGCGAGAGAATCTGGTGTAGATGGGCTTTGTCACTCTCGGTGAGAATCAAGATATCTACCATCTCGCCGTTGACATGCGCAGGATTGATATCGAGTACGAAGGCTCGCCCACCAGACATTCCTGCAGCGAAGTTCCGTCCAGTTTTGCCGAGGACTACAACAACGCCACCGGTCATGTATTCACAACCGTGGTCGCCCACTCCTTCAACTACTGCAGTCGCACCTGAGTTTCGCACGCAGAATCTCTCACCAACGATTCCTCGAATAAAAATATCGCCTGATGTGCCACCATAACCGATGACATTTCCCGCGATCACATTCTCCTGTGCAACAAATTGTGCGCGTTCATCAGGCTGAACCACGATCGTTCCACCAGAGATTCCTTTGCCGACATAGTCATTCGCATCACCGTAAAGTCGCAAGGTCACGCCTTTGGGAATGAAGGCACCAAATGATTGACCTGCTGAACCATGGAAGGTCAGATCAATTGTTCCCGGTGGAAGTCCCTCCCCACCAAAACGTCTGGTCACTTCAGCCCCAAGCATTGTTCCAACTGTTCGATTGACATTGCGGACTTCAAGGCTTGCTCTGACAGGTTGTGCATCTTCCAATGCGCTCTGAGCTAGAGCGATGAGTTGATTGTCAAGGGCTCGATCCAAGCCGTGATCCTGCTTATGTACTGCATAACGAACACCCGGCGCTGGCGCCACCAATAATGGTGAGAGATCAAGCCCCGATGCCTTCCAGTGATCTACTGCTTTTTTCGTATCGAGTATTTCGACTTGGCCGACCGCATCTTCAATACTTCTAAAGCCAAGTTCGGCAAGTAATTCACGTACTTCCTCTGCGATGTATTCGAAGAAAGTCTCTACAAACTCCGGTTTGCCTGAGAACTTTTCGCGTAACAGAGGATTTTGGGTTGCCACTCCCACTGGACAGGTATCTAGATGGCATACCCGCATCATGATGCAGCCAGAGACGACTAGTGGAGCGGTGGCAAAGCCATATTCTTCAGCGCCTAAAAGCGCTGCGATAATGACATCGCGTCCAGTCTTCAACTGACCATCGGTCTGAACCACGATTCGATCACGTAGTCGGTTGAGCATGAGAGTCTGTTGTGTCTCCGCAAGTCCCAACTCCCATGGCGCTCCTGCGTGTTTCAGCGAAGTAAGTGGAGATGCGCCAGTACCGCCGTCATGACCGGAGATGAGCACGACATCAGCATGTGCCTTACTTACACCTGCAGCGACAGTACCCACACCCACCTCTGCGACTAACTTCACATGAATACGCGCATCCTTATTGGAATTCTTTAAATCATGGATGAGTTGAGCTAAATCCTCGATTGAATAGATGTCATGGTGAGGCGGTGGCGAAATCAAGCCAACGCCAGGAGTCGAGTGTCGAGTCTTTGCTACCCATGGATAGACCTTCTGTCCTGGGAGTTGACCGCCCTCTCCCGGTTTAGCACCTTGGGCCATCTTGATTTGAATGTCATCAGCGTTGACCAGATACTCGCTTGTCACGCCAAAGCGTCCACTAGCAACTTGTTTGATTGCTGATCGTTTGGAATCTCCATTTGCCAATGGCAGATAGCGTTCGGGATCCTCGCCACCTTCGCCAGTGTTGGATTTACCGCCCAAACGGTTCATCGCAATAGCCAATGTCTCGTGCGCCTCTTGCGAGATCGATCCATAGGACATTGCTCCTGTAGAAAAACGTTTGACGATCTCACTTATCGGCTCAACTTCGTCGATTGAGAGTGGTTTACGTTGATCTTTTTTCAATTCAAAGAGTCCACGTAATGTCATCAGATCTTTTGACCGATTGTTAACTTTGTCAGTGTACTTCTTAAAGATTTCGTATTGACGCGCCCTCGTCGAATGTTGGAGCAAAAAGACAGTCTCAGGATCGAATAGATGTGGTTCGCCATCTCGACGCCACTGATACTCGCCTCCTGTAGGCAACTTCTTTGTGCCAGGAATTTCGCCCCCCGGTGGATACGCGATTTGATGGCGGGCAATCGCTTCGCTTGCGATGATGTCAATCCCGATTCCACCAAGCCGTGAAGTAGTGCCAGAGAAGTACTCATCTACCACCGCTTGCGAGAGGCCAATTGCCTCGAATACCTGTGCCCCGGTGTACGAAGCAATCGTGGAAATGCCCATCTTCGACATAACCTTTAAAACGCCCTTACCTAGGGCTTTGATGAGATTGCGAACTGCTTTCTCAGGAGAGATGTTGGGGATGACACCTTGGTTGACCAAATCTTCGACGCTCTCCATAGCAAGATAAGGATTAACTGCTGCGGCGCCAAAACCTAAGAGGAGCGCAACATGATGAACTTCTCGGACATCGCCAGCCTCAACGACCAGACCTACATGGGTTCTACGTTGAGTGCGGATCAGATGGTGGTGGATTGCTGAGATGAGTAAGAGCGATGGGATCGGCGCATTATCAGCATCGCCATCTCGATCAGAGAGCACGATTATCCGCGCCCCCTTTTCAATTGCCTGGCTCGCCTCATGACGTAATTCTTCAATTCGCGCTGCCAACCCGGCGCCACCATCGGCGACCGAGAAGAGTCCACGGAGTACGTATGGAGCGAAACCGCTCTGAGTCTTGTCGGCATTGACATGAATGATTTTTGCCAACTCGTCATTATCAATAACAGGAAAAGGCAAAAGTATTTGGCGGCAGGACTCAGGTCCCGGATCAAGAATGTTATGTTCTGGCCCAATAGTGGCAGAAAGACTCGTAACCAGCTCTTCCCGAATCGCATCAAGAGGTGGATTCGTCACCTGAGCAAATAATTGTGAGAAGTAATCGAATAAGAGCCGTGGTTTATTCGAGAGAGCGGCGATTGGCGAATCAGTACCCATCGAACCTAAAGGTTCCATCCCTGCCCGCGCCATTGGAGTAAGGAGAATTCTCAACTCTTCTTCGGTATACCCAAAAGCGCGTTGTCGTCGGAGCACGGATGCATGCGGATAGACGATGTGCTCTCGTGCGGGTAAATCCTCAAGTCGCACCACTCCTTGCTCTACCCACTCTGCGTAATCTGCGGCCGAGGCGAGGGAAGATTTAATTTCCTCATCTTCAATTATTCGACCCTCTTCGATATCCACCAAGAACATTCGCCCAGGCTGTAATCGTCCTTTTCGGATTACTGAGGCGGCGGGAATATCCAATACGCCAACTTCACTGGCTAAGACGACCAATCCCTCATCAGTTACCCAGAACCGAGAGGGGCGGAGGCCATTTCGATCGAGAACTGCGCCTACTTGATGACCATCGGTGAAAGTTACGCAGGCTGGGCCATCCCAGGGCTCTATCAGTGAGGAGTGAAAGGCATAGAAAGCCTTGCGGGTCGGATCCATTGTGGAGTTGTTCTCCCAGGCCTCTGGAATCATCATCAACATCGCATGTGGCAATGAACGTCCTGATAAATAAAGTAGCTCGAGCACTTCATCGAACGACGCCGAGTCACTACCGCCATCGGAGATGATTGGAAATATTCGCTTGATATCTCCGGGAATGACATCACTTGCAAGTAGCGCTTCGCGAGCGCGCATCCAATTGCGATTTCCCTTCACGGTGTTGATTTCACCGTTATGTGCGATGTAGCGATACGGATGCGCTAGCGGCCAAGAGGGAAATGTATTTGTGGAGAATCGTGAGTGCACCAATGCAAGTGGCGATGCAACACGTTCATCTGAAAGGTCAGGAAAGAACTCCTCTAGTTGTCCAGTGGTCAACATTCCTTTGTACACGATTGTTTGTGAGGAGAGCGAAGGGAAATACACTTCGAGCGTATGTTCTGCTCTCTTACGGAAGATGAAAAGCAATCTATCGAGAGCAATTTGGCTCTCGCCATTCTTGCCTTCAAGGAAAATCTCTTTAAACGAAGGCATTACAGACTTGGCGGTCGCACCTAGAGAGCTCGCGTTAATTGGAAGGTCGCGCCAACCGATGATCGAAAGTCCCTCTTGGGTAGCCAGCGTATTCATGGCACGCAGAACTTCCGCACTCTTTCTCTCGTCTGCCGGCAAGAATGCGATTCCTGTTCCATAACTTCCTGCAGGTGGAAGTGGGAAGTCCACGACCTCTCGGAAGAATTGGTCGGGAATGCGAATGAGAATGCCAGCGCCATCTCCGCTATCAGGTTCAGCACCTGAAGCGCCGCGATGTTCCATATTGCGAAGTGCGGTCAATCCCAGCGCGACGATGTCATGGCGCGCTTGGCCAGTGAGGGTAGCGACCATGGCGACGCCACAGGCATCCTTTTCAAATTCGGAGTTGTAGAGTCCAACTCCGCGAGAACGCACCGGTGCAGCCTGGTCTGGAAAGGCTGAAAAATGAGAAATGGCCATGGATATCCCTCCTGATGGGACGCCTTTGGCCCGGATGTGCTAAACGAACAACCCTAATACTAGCGTCTAGATCCCGCTTATGTGCACCAGAGCGCCAATGCCGGCTGTGACCGCCATTGCCAGGCTCCCGCCGATCATGATTCTCATTGTGGCGGAAATTGGGTTAGTCCCGGAAATCCTCGCCCCCGTTACTCCAGCCAGAGCAAGACCGAGGATGGTGATCGTCACGATACTCACCCCTTGATTGATGAGCGTAGGAATGAAGACTCCGATTAGCGGAATCAATCCCCCAAGGGTGAATGCCGCCGCAGATGCAACTGCTGCCTGAATCGGTCTGGCCTTGGTGAGATCATGCTGACCTAATTCATCGCGAAGATGAGCCTCTAGCGCATTGTGTTTATGGAGCGCCTGCGCAACCTGGAGCGATAAATCGCGAGGGATACCCCGATCTTCATAGATTTTCGCAAGTTCTAGTAACTCTCCTTCAGGATCGAGTTCTAAGTGAGCCCTCTCAATCTCCCGGTCGGCTCTTTCGATATCAGTCTGGGAGCTAACTGACACATATTCGCCAACTGCCATCGACAGCGCTCCTGCCGCAATTCCAGCAAGCCCAGCAGTTACTACAGTTGCAGTACTTGTCTGTGCGGCAACAAATCCAAGCATTAGTGAAGCGTTCGAGACTAAACCATCGTTGACACCCAGTACCGCAGCCCGTAACCACCCCGCGCGATGAGTTCGATGCTCGAGATTACGTTGATAGACCTTTTCTAATGACACAGAGAGAAGTTTAGCGCGCTCCACGCCGATTTCGACGACCAAAACTGGCGAATGCGGCGACAACGAAGGCGCAGAGGCTTACCCATACGTTAAACCGAAGGGAGAAGATTTCCGCACTGGTATCGATTCGCAAGTTCTCGATCCAGAAGCGACCAAATGAATAGCTCGCTACATAAAGGAGAAAGAGGCCGCCACTTCGTAAGAGCCCTCTACGCGCTACTCCGATTAATATGAGGGCCACGACCCCGCACCAGAGCGATTCATAGAGAAATGTGGGATGGAAAGTTTCGAAATCGGCAAAACCATTTGGTCTTTTATTCGCTGGCACTTGTAGCGCCCAAGGCAAAGTACTGGGTCTGCCAAATAACTCCACGTTGAACCAATTGCCCCACCGACCAATTGCTTGCGCAATGACTATCCCTGGAGCGAGCGCATCCATGAACACTGCAAAAGATGGCAAAGCCTGTAGTTCTACCCCGTGAAGTGAACCTTTTCGCAGAAGTAGTCGATAACGAAGATACGCCCCCGCTACACCTAGACCAATTGCACCCCAAATTCCCAAGCCGCCACGCCAAATTGCGATGGCATCAAAAAAGGTTCGCTCGCTATTCCACGATGTAGCAAGGTGATAAAGGCGGCCACCCACGATTCCAGAGGGCACAGCCCAATATGCAACATCTGTTACAACTCCTGGTAAACCACCGAGTGCTATAAAACGTCGTTCACCCCACCAAACGGCAACAATGACTCCGGCAATGATGCAGAGCGCGTAAAAGTGGATTGTTAATGGACCAAGAGTCAACGCACTTAGTGAAGGTGAAGGAAATGACGCCACCTTCATCAGGTTGTTAGTTAATTCCGTACTTGACTAGTTGTGCGTTAAAGCCTTCAGGGGTGTAGTAGTTGATCCCTTGCTGATCGCTCTCGATGATATTGCCATCGATAACCACCGTTGGAGTTCCGTTGATATTTGCCTCGCCGCCTGCAGCAGAGACGTTAGTCAACCACTTACGATATTTATCGGTATTGAGGCAAGCAGCGAATTTCGTCTCATCAAGTCCCATCGCTGTGGCCATCGAGATGATGTATGGCTTATCCCACGTACCCGAACCCTCTTGCTCTTGGTTGTCATAGAGGAACTTACTATATTCGCGGAACTTACCTTGATCAGCGGCACAACCACCACCCATTCCTGCTACCACTGATTCAGGGCCAAGGAACGAGAGAGTGTTGTAGACAACTTTTGCTTTACCTTGACTAATAATCTCCGCAATCTTGGCGCCATTGGTATCTTCGAAACGCTTACAACTCGGGCATTGAAAATCTTCCCAGATGTTGATTGTGGGCGACTTATCAGCATTGAACACAATGCCATATCCATCGGCAGCGCTTGCTCCCGGAGGGAGTGCGACATTTGATGCACTTCTATTACTCACGACAGTGAAGACTGCACCAATCACTACTACGAGTGAGACCATTCCGATGACGATCCACCGAGTGATTGGATCGGGTTGATTATTTCGTCCGCCACGTTGAGGGCCACGGTTCTTGGATGCCATGTTTTCAGCCTACTTCCCGCGATTATCTAGCGCAAAACGAGAACTCGGGCGGTAATAGAGGTAGAAACCGCATATCGCCAACCCAATATCTCTGATGATTTCTTGGAGATACTTGGTCTCGCTCGGGTCGATCTCTCCCCCGCCACCAAAGCACCCACAGTCGATGCTCAAACCGCGTGCCCACGCTGAGGCAATTGCCCCAATAAAGAGCACCATAAGTAGCGCACCGACCAATCCTGAGAGTCTGGTGAATACTCCGAGAATCAAAAGCGCACCGAGCCCTACCTCAAACCACGGCAAGATGTAACCAAAGAATGAAGCAAGAGAGTTTGGCAGTAATTCATAGGCGCGCATCGCTGCTGCCGCTTTGTAAGGGGTTGGAATCTTTATCGCTCCAGCAACAAAGACCACCCCACCTAATGTCAGGCGTGCAAATAAACCGAGCCAATCCAGTAGCTCTACCCGCTTTGAGAGAAGCGGTGACTCCGATGAGACCTTTACTCCATCTACTTGATTATTCATTTTACTCCTCTTGCCTCTTTCGCGCCGCTCACTCCGGGAGATTCACGATTGGCTGACCTAGTCGCCGCTGCGAGCGATAATGCAAGTTCTTCCAAGCCCACTAAACCTTTATCGAGATCTTTTCCAAGTAACTCTTTGATAAGTGCGCTACCGATAATGACACCATCAGCGTAAGTCGCAACCTCTCTCGCTTGCTCAGGGGTAGAGACTCCTAAACCCACCGCTACCGGGAGATCAGAGACTTGTCGAATGCGCGCGACCAACTCTTGCGCTGAATTCGAGACCGATGTGCGTGTTCCAGTCACGCCCATCAAACTTGCCGCATAAATAAATCCAGAGGTGATTCCCGTGACCTTTCGCAAACGATCATCAGTGGTGCTCGGGGCAACTACATATATCGTGTTGATGCCTGCTCGCGCAGCGCTCTGATTCCACGGCTGGGCCTGTTCAAACGAGAGATCAGGGGTGATAACCCCAGAACCTCCCGCTTGCGCAATCGCATGAGCGAACTTATCGACACCAAATTGCTCAATCGGATTCCAATACGTCATTACTACTGCCGCTGCACCCCGCTCGGTAGCGTGATGCAATGTTCCAAGAACATCCTTTGCTTTAACCCCATTTCGCAACGCCTGGTCGGCTGCCTCTTGAATAATTGGGCCATCCATCACAGGATCGCTATAGGGATACCCAATCTCCACCGCATCAAATCCAGAGTCGATGAGAACATCGATTGCCCTCTTACACCCCTCAACTGTCGGAAATCCCGCTGGAATGTACCCAATGAGTGCTGCTCGGTTCTCACCTCTTGCTTGATGGAGAACTCTTTCGAGCGAGGTCTGCATCGCTAGGCCATTCCAAAATATTCAGCGGCAGTTTGTACATCTTTGTCGCCACGACCGCTGAGATTAATCAGTAGTGTCGAGTTTGGGCCCAACTCTTTCCCAAGTTTGATAGCGCCTGCAAGTGCGTGCGCAGTTTCAATGGCTGGAATTATCCCCTCAGTTCTGCAGAGAAGTGAGAATGCTTCCATCGCCTCCTTATCGGTAATTGGCCAATATTCAGCACGACCTATGTCATAGAGATGTGCATGTTCTGGACCCACACCTGGGTAATCCAATCCCGCAGAGATCGAATGTGACTCGATGGTCTGCCCATCTTCATCTTGCAGCATGTACGAGCGAGCGCCGTGGAGAACTCCTGGTCGGCCACCTGAGATCGCTGATGCATGGCGACCAGTTTCAAGTCCATCACCACCGGCCTCTAATCCAATGAGTCGTACGCTTTTCTCATCGATAAACGGATAGAAGATTCCAATTGCGTTGGAGCCGCCCCCGACGCACGCCAGAACTGCAGTAGGTAAAGCACCAGTCAATTCGAGCACCTGTGCTCGCGCTTCATCACCAATGATTCGATGAAAATCTCGAACCATGACTGGGAATGGGTGTGGACCGGCGACAGTCCCCAATATGTAATGAGTCGTCTCTACGTTAGTTACCCAATCACGCATCGCTTCATTGATCGCATCTTTTAACGTTCGCGATCCTGCAGTAACAGGTACAACAGTTGCCCCAAGCAATCGCATTCGCGCAACATTGAGCGCTTGACGCTTGGTGTCTTCTTCTCCCATGTATACAACGCACTCAAGTCCAAGAAGTGCCGCTGCAGTCGCAGAAGCTACTCCATGTTGTCCCGCACCAGTCTCAGCAATTACCCGCTTTTTGCCCATCCGTTTTGTCATGAGCGCTTGACCTAGAACATTGTTGATCTTATGAGAGCCGGTGTGGTTGAGATCCTCGCGCTTAAGCAAGATTCGCGCGCCACCGCAGTAATCGGCAAAGCGATTCGCCTCAGTAAGGATGCTAGGACGCCCTGAGTACGTTTTATGAAGATGGCTCAACTCCGCAACAAAACTTCGGTCGTTTTTCAGCTCCTGGTGCATCTTCGCTAATTCATCAAGCGCTGCGATAAGCGCCTCTGGCACGTAGCGACCACCATAAGGGCCAAAGAGGCCGGTATCTATAGTTGCAGTCATGGGCTAAGCCTACGGACTCTTGCCGCTTGCGCGCGATGTAAAAATGTTCGAATACTCTCGGCTGGATCTCCATCTTTAACCAGCGCCTCACCCACCAAGATGCCATCTGCCCCGACCGCCGCCAACGCCGCTACCTCATCCGCGCTGCTGATCCCAGATTCAGCAATTAAAGGAACTCCGGCCTCAACCAGAGGAGCCAGCTGGGAAAAAATTCCAGAGTTGATGTCGAGCGTTTTGAGATTTCGTGCATTGATTCCTAGTAAATCCAGAGAGAGAACTCCTTGAGCTGAGAGGCGAATCACACGAAGTAACTCATGTTCATCATGAATTTCTATCAACGTTCTCATACCTAGTGAATGGGTGAGATTGGTGAATTCAACGAGTTGTTCATCGCTCAGCGCAGCGACAATCAAAAGAATGATATCTGCACCAAATGCTCGAGCTTCGAAAATCTGATAGTCATCGACAATAAATTCTTTACGTAGCACAGGAATAGAAACAGCGCCTCGTACAGCAGCGAGATCAGCAAGCGAGCCTTTGAAGCGACGCTCCTCTGTTAAAACACTAACGGCACACGCGCCACCCAATTCATAACTTTTGGCAAGCGCTGCAGGATCAGTAATTTGCGCAAGCGGGCCCTTGCTCGGTGACGAGCGTTTGACTTCAGCAATCACACCGAATGCGCCACCTGCAAAATACTCTCTGACGTCAAGAGCGGGGGCTGCCTCTAAAGCGCGGCTCCGCATCTGATCAAAAGTATGCTGACTTTTTCGACTGGCTAGATCCTCTTTTACTCCGACGATGATTTCGTCTAGAACGCTCATTTGATTAGCTAATCTCTTTTAATGTGATGTGTGCTTGCGGCCAAGGCCCACAGCCTTCATGACGAGGCCCACAACACCACCGAGTGCGACGATTGCAAAACCTGCAATAGCCCATGGAATATTCGCCACAGCAATCGCGACGCCAGCCACTATCGAACCAATGATGACTATAAATGTCGTCACCCATGCTGCAGGAGTCTTTCCGTGATCGTTTACGGACATTGGTTTCCCCTCTTGTGATGTGCTAGCAAGGCGGCACACCCTAATTTTATCGTAGTTTTACTACGCCTACTGCTCAGTCGGGTCCTCGCCGGCAGAGAGAGCGCGCCAGGGATCCTTCTCTCGCTCGTAGCGACTGGGCAACCCAGAGCGCTTTCGTCCACCTCGCATCCGTCTCATGAAAAGAGGTGCAATCAAGGCCAGGAGTAGCGATGTAAGCGAGAGCATTAAAAGTAGTAGCGCCCATGCCTGTAGGGCTTGACTCAACGATTGCGCTGCTATCAACGCCCCAGAAGTGGAGAGAATGATGGCGACAATGAATTTCACTGAGCGCATTCTCACCCCTTTGCGAGTGCATTAGCGGACGCAATCGCGGTGAGCACTGCCGCTGCCTTATTTACACACTCTTGGTCCTCGTTCTCAGGAATCGAATCGGCGACGATTCCAGCACCTGCTTGAACGTAAGCAATGCCATCTTTGATGAGCGCCGTTCTGATTGCAATCGCTGAATCAAGATTTCCTCTGAAGTCGATATAGCCAACTATCCCTCCATAAAGCCCGCGCCGAGTCGGCTCCAACTCTTCGATGATTTCCATTGCGCGCGGTTTAGGCGCTCCCGAGAGAGTACCTGCAGGAAATACTGCGCAGAGCGCATCGACCACTGAAACCTCATCATTCAATTCGCCTGTAACGGTAGAGACGATATGCATCACATGGGAATATCTCTCTATATTCATAAACTCGATAACGTCAACCGTTCCAGGTTTGCATACTCTTCCTAGATCATTTCGCCCCAGATCAACAAGCATCAAATGCTCAGCGCGCTCCTTAATATCTCCCAAAAGTTCAGCTGCTAACCGATCATCTTCTTCGCTGTCTTTTCCACGTGGCCGAGTACCTGCTATGGGATGAACCATTGCTTTACGGTCAGATATCTTGACGAGCGCCTCCGGACTAGAACCGACTACATCAAGTCCCCCATTAAATCGGAGAAGGTACATATACGGACTGGGGTTGTAACGCCTAAGCATTCGATAAATATCAAGTGCACTTGCGTTGACGGGAGTTGAGAAACGTTGCGAGAGGACCACTTGGAATGCCTCTCCTGCAAGGATCTCCTCCTTTATCTTCGCTACAGCATCGCAATATGCGGCAGAGCTTGTTGCCCGTAGATAATCTGGCTGTGCACGTTGGTCGAGGAAGGAGATAGAGCCTTGCTCTGTTGAAGAGACCCCTAATAGATCACCCTGCATCTGATCAAGTCGCGAATTTGCATCTGTGAATGCCTCATCTACTCGCTCGTCACTCCCATCCCAGTTGATCGCATTAGCAATCAAAGTGACTACGCTCGTTGCATGATCGAAGATTGCTAGGTCTGAGATGAGCATGAACGATAACTCTGGAATATTGAGATCATCTTTGGCGATATTGGGAAGCCGTTCCATTCTCCTGACGCCGTCATATCCGAGAAAACCTACAAGACCACTCGTAAGGGGTGGAAGTTCAGGAAGAGCCACGCTCTTCAGGTGTTGGGTGGTGATTTCTAGCGCTTCAAGTGGATCAATGCCTTCCGGAGCGCCAGCAGGTTTGATACCCCTCCAGATGGCAACACCATTCTCTTCGGTAAGCGTTGCATTACTGCGAACACCGATAAAGGAGTAGCGCGACCAAGTCCTTCCATTTTCGGCGGACTCAAGGAGAAAGGTTCCCGATCGCTCCTTTGCCAATTTACCGTAGAGACTAAGCGGAGTTTCATTATCTGCAACGAACGAGCGTGTGATTGGAATGACTGTATGACTCTTCGCGAATTTGCGAAATTCCTCGAGGAGCATCAGGAAATCCGATTACCAAAACAGGTTGGCGCGCCAGTGTGGCAAGCGACACCTGTCTGATCAACTCTCATCAAAAGCGCATCGCTATCACAATCCACATCAATAGAGTGAAGTCTCTGCGTGTTACCAGAAGTTCTTCCCTTCACCCATAATTCATTTCGACTTCGACTCCAGTACGTAGCCTCACCAGTTTCGAGCGTCCTCATTAAGGCTTCACGATTCATCCACGCGAGCATCAGGACTTCATTGCTCTCTATCTGCTGGACGATTACGGGAATAAGTGATGTCGGTTCCGCGAGGCGATCCTCAATCTCCGCTGGCAATACTGGCCGGTCACTCATGGCGATATTCTCCCCTATCTTCACCGGATGAGGTGGCCACGGCCTCGTAAGTACTCCTTGACCGCGCCAATGCGAAAAATGCCGAAATGAAAGACCGAAGCGGCCAATAGCGCATCAGCGCCCGCCTTGATTGCCAGGTCAAAATCTTCTAATGCCCCCGCACCACCACTTGCTATCAGCGGCACCTTAGCCACCTGTCGAGCCCGTGTGATCATCTCAATGTCATAACCAGATCGAGTGCCATCAGCATCCATCGAATTAAGAAGCACCTCTCCAATGCCACGCGAACACCCTTGCTCAATCCATTCCAGTGCATCGATACCCGAACTCTTGCGACCGCCATGGGTGGTCACTTCAAAACCACTTAACGTATTTGCTCGTCGCGCATCAACAGAAAGAACGAGAACTTGCGAGCCAAATCTCCCACTGATTTCATTGATTAATTCTGGGCGAGCAAGTGCAGCTGTGTTGATTGAAACTTTGTCGGCACCTGCACGTAAGAGTCGATCGACATCATCAACGCTTCGCACACCACCTCCCACTGTTAGTGGGATGAATACTTCGGCTGCGCATCTATTTACGACCTCATACATCGTCTCGCGAGCGCCACTACTTGCCGTTATATCGAGGAACGTCAATTCATCTGCGCCCTCAGCGTTATAGACGCGGGCCATCTCGACTGGATCTCCAGCATCGATCAAATTGGTGAAATTAACCCCTTTGACTACGCGACCTTCCGTAACATCGAGACAAGGGATGATGCGAATCGCTGGCTTCTTGCTCATCGTGCGACTACTAACGCCTCTTCGAGGGTGAATGCGCGAGCATAAAGGGCCTTTCCTACAATCGATCCCTCAATGCCAATGTCAGTTAGCGAGCGAAGCGCCCGAATATCATCAAGAGAAGAGACACCACCACTTGCGATGATTGGGGCTTTTGTTGCTTGAGCAACCTCTCGTAGCAGATTTAAGTTTGGCCCTTGCATCGTTCCATCTTTTGCAACATCTGTTACAACATATCGAGCACACCCATCCCGATCAAGACGCGCTAGGGTCTCGAAGAGATCTCCTCCCTCTTTCGTCCAACCACGTGCGGCTAAAGTATGGCCACGGACATCAAGACCAACAGCAATTTGCTCGCCGTATTTCTTGATGACATGCGAGGTCCATTCAGGATTTTCCAGGGCAGCGGTTCCGAGATTGATGCGTGCGCACCCGGTGGCAAGAGCGCGTTCTAGCGATGCATCGTCTCTGATGCCGCCGGAAAGTTCCACGTGGATATCGAGTTTGCCGACTACTTCGGCGAGAATCTCATGATTACTGCCGATTCCGAATGCTGCATCAAGATCTACTAAATGCAACCATTGCGCTCCTGAATTCTGAAAATCCAAAGCCGCATCAATGGGTGCCCCGTAGGAACTCTCTTGCGACAGTTCGCCCTGAACGAGACGAACTGCCTTACCATCTTTGACATCAACTGCTGGTAACAGAATTAAAGACATTGTTTAATCCAATTCTCGATGAGCGTGGCGCCAGCATCGCCGGATTTCTCAGGGTGAAATTGCGTAGCGCTCAATGGGCCATTCTCCACCGCAGCGATAAATGGCGCTCCATATTCACTCCAACTGACCATCGCCGGAGCCAGGCTCTCTGACGGTTGGAGATCCCATTTTTGAGTGGCATAGGAGTGGACAAAATAAAAACGCTCATTTTCGACTCCTTTAAATAGTTCCGAATCAGGAGCGCTATTGATTTCACTCCAACCCATGTGGGGCAAAATTTCGGCCGGCAACTGGGCGACTATGCCCGGCCACTGTCTGAGTCCACTCCTTGGAATGTCGTGTTCAACCCCTTCCGTAAAAAGCACTTGCATCCCAACACATATTCCTAATACTGGTCGATTGGCAAGTAAGCGAGCATCGACAATTGGAGCTGCTTCAACACGATCAAGTCCATCCATGCAGGCCGCAAAAGCTCCCACTCCTGGAATAACAAGACCGTGTGCCTCTATGCACTCTTGTCTGTTGGAAGTGATCTGCGCATCAATCCCATGACGCCCAAAAGCACGTTGAGCAGAACGAACATTTCCAAAACCATAATCAAGAATTGCAATCAAAGCGTGCCTTTAGTGGAAGGAATTCCCGCGACTCCATCTCGTGAGACTGCATCGCGAAGTGCGCGAGCAACCGCTTTGAATTGAGCTTCCATAACGTGGTGTGCATTACGTCCCTCTAGTACTCGGACGTGGAGAGCTATCCGAGCCTCGGCAATGAGTGATTCCCAAATGTGGCGTGTAAGAGTGGTGTCGTAGGTACCAATCAATTCCACAATCTCAGGTTGACGATGAATCAAGTATGGGCGACCTGAAAGATCAACCGCTGCTTGCACCAGTACTTCGTCTAACGGCACTGTGGCATCACCAAAGCGGCGAATGCCCGATTTATCTCCAAGCGCTTCACGGAGCGCCTGCCCGAGTGCAAGCGAAGTATCTTCGACTGTGTGGTGAGAATCGACCTCTACATCACCAGTGGTCTTGACGGTCAAGTTAAAGCCTGCGTGCTTACCAAGTTGACTGAGCATATGGTCGAAGAAGGGCACTTGGGTATCGATGGAAATCTCACCTGTGCCATCAAGTTCAAGATCAATGTGGACCGATGATTCTTTGGTGGTGCGATCAACTACTGCGCGACGACTCATCGTGCCCCCTATCGCTTGGTAATGTACGGAGGATTTTACCCTGTGGCGCTGCTCCCAAGCGCCTTACTCAGTGCAGCGATAAATCGGTCGTTTTCTTCAGGAGAGCCCACCGTTACTCGCAAGTACTGAGGCAAACCCACATCGCGGACGAGAACATCGTGTGCCAGCAGCGCCTTCCATAGCGACTTAGGGTCGTCTGTTTGAAAGAGGAAGAAATTAGCGCCACTTGTCAGTGTCTCCACTCCAATTCGCTCCAACTCTTTTTTGATTCGCATTCGCTCTCGCCTCAGGTGTGCGACATTAGCGAGTAATTCACGAGAGTAGGAGAGAGCCACTAGCGCTAGAGCCTGAGTTGCACTACTCAAGTGATACGGAAGCCTGACCAACAACATCGCCTCTATCACCGCAGGATTGGCAACGAGATAGCCGACACGAGCTCCGGCAAAGGCGAAGGCCTTGCTCATAGTCCGACAGACGATGATGTTGGGGAATTCATCGACGAGGGTAATCGCGCTCGACTCTTGAGAGAACTCCTGATAGGCCTCGTCCACCACTAACAATGCATTTACCTCTGCGCAGATTCGCCCAAGCGTTCTAATGTCGTTGATGGAGGTGATTGTGCCTGTTGGATTATTTGGTGTTGTCAGGAAGACAAGGGAAGACTTCTTTGCGGCAATGGTGCTGCGAGCACTTTCGACATCAATCACGAAATCACCAACGCGATTGACTGTTATCCATGAAGTACCAGTCACTCGCGCAATATTGTGATGCATCGAATAGGACGGCTCGAATCCAACTGCGCTCCTACCTGACCCACCGAAGGCAAGGAAGATGCTCTGAATAACCTCGTTACTTCCATTCGCTGACCAAATATTTACCTCTGAGAATCTCGTATCTGACAGTTGATTGAGGTACTGTGCAAGCGCGCGCCTTAATTCGACCGCATCGCGATCGGGATAGCGATTCAATCTCGCTCCAATCTCACTGATTGCGCTCTCTAGATCCTTTACCAAAGTTTTACTCGGTCCAAATGGGTTCTCATTGGTATTGAGTCGAGTAGAGACCTCTAATTGCGGTGCACCGTACGGCACTTGATCACGTAGGTCATCACGAAGTGGTAACCATGTTGGCCAAGTCGCTCCCCTGTTCTGGTTATCCATCATCACTCAAATCGCGCTTTGATCGCTTCCCCATGAGCGGGGAGATCTTCAGCATTCGCCAATGTGACCACCACGTCGGCAACTTCGCGAAGGGCGGTTTCAGAGTAATCCACGAAGTGCAGCCCCTTGAGAAAGGTCTGCACAGAGAGACCGCTAGAGTGACAAGCGCATCCTCCAGTAGGTAAGACGTGATTTGAACCAGCCGAGTAATCACCAAGTGATACGGGCGAGAAGGAACCAACGAAGATTGCGCCGCCATTGCGCACCTTCAAAGCATCTGACCGCGAATTGCGGGTATGGATTTGCACATGCTCACCTGCATAAGCATTAAGCACCACAAGTCCCTGCTCGACATCTTTGACGATCGCTATTGCTGACTGGATTCCGGAGAGCGCTGTAGCAATTCGCTCACGATGTTTGGTCGTCAAAACACGTTCACGGACTCGTTCCTGGACCGCATCAGCGAAGCTCTTGCTCGTCGTTACGAGCACTGCAGCGGCGATAGTGTCGTGTTCGGCTTGGCTCATCAAATCCGCTGCGACGAAATCTGGATTAGCGGTCTCATCGGCGAGGATGATGATTTCCGTTGGTCCAGCCTCTGAATCAATTCCAATCACGCCTCGCAACGCGCGTTTGGCTGCTGCGACGTACACATTTCCCGGACCAGTCACCATGTCGACCGCTTCGCAACCTACGCCATAGGCAAACATCGCTACTGCTTGCGCTCCACCCACTGCATACACCTCATCGATACCCAAGAGCGCACAAGTCGCCAAGATTGTTGGATGAGGCAATCCATTGAACTCCTTCTGGGGAGGTGATGCGACAGCGAGCGAAGCAACTCCTGCAATTTGCGCAGGAATCACATTCATCATCACGCTACTCGGATAGACCGCTCTACCACCGGGGACGTAGAGCCCAACACGATCCACTGGGACCCAACGTTCTGTAACAACACCTCCTGGAATCACTGCAATGCTCTTATCGCTCCGTTTTTGCTCTCTATGAACGGTGCGAATCCGCTCTATAGATTCTGTAAGAGCAGTGCTCACGGACGAATCCAGGTTTGCGAGCGCTTTGTTCAACTCATTCGAAGGGACTCGAAGTTGTGGCGGACGGATTCCATCGAAACGCTCCCCTAGATCCAAAAGCGCATTTACTCCGCCGGTCCGGACTTTTTCGATGATTTGTTGTACATCATTCATCGCTCCAGCGACATCGAGAGTTGCGCGAGGCAAAAGCACACGAATTTCATCTCGAGTTGTCGATGAATTGATCGTGGAGCTTAGATTCAACTCCCGAATGAGCGGTGATGGCACTGCCCCATTCTACTCAAGAGCAGATGAAAATGACGGGCAATATTCTTCCTGTTACATCAGACAATTAGGGCCAAGTAGCGCCTTCAAATCTGCACTTAGGCTGGCGGTAGCGCTCACCTTCAAACCTTCATCGATGGTAAGCAAAGTGTTCTCGGTAGCGCTCTCGAGTCGAAGATGAACATCGGTGGTCCCAGGATGTGAACGAAGAACTTCCTTCATCCGCTCAACCACCGGAGGGGTGCATCGAGCAAGCGGCAATGTGATGATAAGTGGTCCTTTTCGTTCTTGATGAAGATCAGGAAGGCTCATCTCCATCAGGATGAATTTAGGAGTTTCCTCCCGTCGATCCACTCTCCCTTTGACGAGCACAATGACATCCTCACCCATCAGCGCACCATATTGATTATAAGTATTGGAAAATGCCATCACATCAACTGCTCCTGAGAGATCTTCCAGAGTGAATATCGCCCATGCGGCACCTTGGCGTGTGACTTTTCTTTGGATGCCCGTAATCAGACCAGCAATCGTGACAATTTCCTCATTATGCGAC
>SYAM01000013.1 GCA_005787645.1 Actinomycetota bacterium
CGCAGTAGAACCACAGAGTGTTTGGAAATCTGGCGCGAGAGTAGGAGGTTCTGCATCAACAACGCCTTCGGCTGAAAGTGTGTAATTCCATCCCTCGACTGTTCCATCTTGGGGGTCTGTGGTTGCTGGACCCTCCATGGCGGTAATCCAGGTACTGCCATCCTCGTCACTCTGTGAATAACCCCAATAGCGGTAACCAAGAGGGGAATCTGAACTTTTGGCACTCTCTTCGGAAGTCTCGGAAGGAGTGGAACAACCACTTAAGGCGATTGCGAGGGTAATTACCGCAAGCGCGCTAAGAGTTCTACGTAATCTTTGTGAAACTATCACTGGGATCCTTTCAAGAAAGGGTCCACAAGGCTGGTTAGAGAAGAGGAGGGATCATGTCCATACTCTTATCAAGGCCGCCCCGCAAACCACGACGGGTGTTTTGGCTCTTTCCCTCTAGTGGGTAATCCGACTCAACTTGGAACCCTCGCTCGAGGCGAGAATAGAAAGTATTACGGTTGCGGGTCAGCGCCGGATTTGCACCGGACTTCCCCCACGTAGTGGAAATATTCTCTTTATTCAATTGTTGGAGGGGAGCATAACCACTAATTGGTTGCAATAGCGAGCACCTTAGGTAATGTGGCGCCATGGAATATAGACGCCTTGGCCGTTCTGGCATGTATGTATCGGAAATCTCTTACGGGAATTGGATTACTCATGGCTCTCAAGTGGCTGCTGAGGAAGCCATCAAGTGTGTACGTGCGGCATTCGATGCTGGCATCACAACATTCGATACTGCTGATGTTTACGCCGGCACCAAAGCTGAGTCAGTTCTTGGTAAAGCTCTCAAGGGAGTACGACGCGAATCCTACGAGCTGTTTACCAAGGTCTACTGGCCGACCGGACCAGGTAAGAATGATCGAGGACTCTCGCGTAAGCACATCATGGAATCCGTCCACGCATCATTGAAGAGGTTGCAGACTGACCATATCGATCTCTATCAGGCACATCGTTTTGATTACGAGACTCCGCTTGACGAGACGCTGCGAGCATTTGATGACTTAATTCGACAAGGTAAGGTCAATTACATCGGTTTCTCGCAATGGCGAGCTAGTGAGATTCAGAGCGCCCTAACTATCCAAAAGGAATTAGGTTTTGATCGCTTTGTGTCCAGTCAACCTCAATATTCGATGCTTTGGCGCGTCATTGAAGCAGAGGTTGTGCCGCTCTCAGAGCGCGAGGGTATTGGTCAAATTGTCTGGTCTCCCGTTGCACAAGGTGTGCTTTCAGGAAAGTATCTACCTGGTAAAAAACCGCCAGTTGGTTCGCGCGCAACCGATAAGAAGAGTGGCGCTGCCATGATTTCACGTTGGATCAACGATGACATCCTTCGCGAAGTAGCCAAGTTGGAGCCAATCGCAAGCGATTGCGGTCTTACTATGGCTCAGCTTGCGGTTGCTTGGGTGCTACAGAACAAGAATGTCTCAAGCGCAATCATCGGTGCATCGAAAGCAAAGCAAGTTAAAGAGAATGTCAAAGCTGCCGGAGTCAAACTCAGTGCAGATGTGATGCGATCAATAGATGATGCAATTGGCTCAATAGCCGAGCGTGATCCAGCAAAAGATGTGAGCCCTAATCCGCGCCCCTAATTAACCATTAATTAATCTGGTTCCTCGATCAACTTGCGGCGCGGGCGTTCGTAGTCGGCGGATTTGAGTTGAACGCATCCAGGCGTACATGGTGACACCTTTGGCTGGCTCATTGGGAAATTTGCCGGCGCAATGTTTCTTGATTTGTCGCCCCATCCAAATTCCATCAAGTATCGAAATGAGTACCACCACGTACATCAGCAGAGTGGCGAGGACTTTGATAGTGACATTTGGAATCGCTGTCAGGAGTAGTACAACCATCAGTAATGGGAGAAAGAACTCCGCAATAGACCATCGAGAATCGACATAATCACGAGCGAACTTTCGCACTGGACCTTTATCTCGTTTAGGTAGCGCGCGCTCATCGCCCTTCATGTATAGCTCACGCATCTCCATGCGGCGACGGCGAGCATTCTCACGTTCAGCTTTCTTGGCCTCCTTGGTTGCCGCCGGGGCAAGGGCAGGGGTCACCTTCTTCGCATTTCGCTTAGGCGTTGGTCTATTTTTCTTCTCTTCGCTCATCGTTCTCTCGCTCAACTTTCTCGGGGCTTGCACTAATCTCTAGAGTGAACTCTAGGGTCAATCCTAGATAAGACTCAACATGCGGTCGAGCGCCACCCGCGCATAATGCGCGGTTCGCTCGGGAACTTTGATTTCATTTACCACTCTGCCCTCAACCAACGATTCCATGGCCCAAACAAGATGGGGCAGGTCAATCCGATTCATTGTGGAGCAATAACAGACTGATTTATCGAGGAAGACAATCTGCTTATCCGGATTTTGTTGGGCAAGTCTCTTTACGAGATTCAGTTCGGTCCCTACGGCCCATTTACTCCCTGAAGGTGCGCTACTGATTGTTTTGATGATCTGTTCTGTGGAACCAATGATGTCGGCATTTAAGGCGACATCATGCTGACACTCCGGGTGCACGATGACGTTAACACCTTTGATTCGAGCACGGACCTCGTTCATTGATTCGAGAGAGAATCGAGCATGCACCGAACAGTGGCCTCGCCATAGAAGCATCTTCGCCGTTCTAATTTGCTGATCTGTTAGGCCCCCTCGTGGCTTCCAGGGATTCCATACAACGCAATCTTCAAGAGTCAGGCCCATCTTCAGTACAGCAGTGTTCCGACCCAGGTGTTGATCGGGGAGAAAGAGGACTCGCTCACCTTGTTTAAAGGCCCACTTAAGTGTGGTCTGTGCATTAGAAGAGGTGCAGACCGTTCCATTATGTTCACCGGTGAAGGCTTTGATCGCCGCCGATGAATTCATATAGGTAACCGGAATGGTCGAGTCTGCAATGCCAATCTCTTCCAGTACGGACCAACATTGAGCAACTTGTTCATAGTTCGCCATATCAGCCATCGAGCACCCCGCCGCCAGGTCAGGCAGAATCACCCGTTGTGCTGATGAGGTGAGAATGTCTGCACTTTCGGCCATGAAGTGCACCCCACAGAAGATGATGTAGGGAGCATCTGGGCGTGCAGCTGCATCGCGTGCTAATTTGAATGAATCGCCCGTGACATCGGCGAACTCAATAACCTCATCGCGCTGGTAGTGGTGGCCTAAAACGAAGGCTGATGAACCAAGTTTCGCCCGAGCGATTCGGGCTCGCTCTTGTAGATCTGGGTCACTCGGCGCTGGCAACTCTCCGGTACACGAGACTCCTCGCTCGCTGGCAAGGTCACTACCTTGTCCGAGCAGAAGAAGGTCAGTGATACTCATGCCGCTATTCTCTCAGGTTTTCGGTAACTTGGCGGCGCAGAAGATTGGGGAAGATTTAGAGCGCGCATGGCGTTACCTCATATGGCAAGATACAGGTGACACGAGTTGAAGGAGCCCCAAGAATGAGCGCTGAAGTCAGCACAACAGATGGCGTAGTCCTCTCCGACACTGCAGCCTCAAAAGTGAAAGCGCTGCTCGAGCAAGAGGGTCGAGATGACCTCCGTCTTCGAATTGCGGTCCAACCAGGAGGGTGCTCTGGACTTCGTTACCAGTTGTATTTCGATGATCGATCCCTCGATGGCGATGTCCTGAAGAATTTCGGTGGGGTAGAGGTAGTAACAGACAAGATGAGTTCTCCCTATCTCATGGGTGCAACGATTGATTTCGTAGACACTATCGAGAAGCAAGGTTTTACGATTGATAACCCCAATGCCAGCGGGAGCTGCGCATGCGGGGATTCATTCCACTAATCGCATCTTCTATATACGATGAAGATCGCTGTCACTGGTTCGGTGGCAACCGACTACATGATGAATTTCCCGGGCAAGATCTCTGATTCAATCGTTGTCGATTCACTTGAGAAGATATCGCTCTCGTTTCTCGTTGACGATTTAGAGGTACGTCGTGGCGGCACTGGAGCGAACATCACTTTCGGGATGGGAATGCTCGGTGGCTCACCGCTACTGATTGCTGCTGTGGGGGAGGATTTCACTGATTACAACTCATGGCTGACCCGCAATGGTGTGGACACCACCGAGATCTATACCTCTAAGACTCAATTAACTGCACGTTTTACGGTAACGACGGATCAATCTCATAATCAGATCGCATCTTTCTATCCAGGAGCGATGAGTGAAGCTCGCAACATCGAGTTAGGCCCAATCTTTGAAAGACATAACGGATTCGATCTGGTTCTGATTGCGCCTGATGATCCTGAGGCCATGCTGAGACATACCGATGAATGTCGACAGCATAAGATTCCATTCGCTGCAGATATCTCACAAACACTCGCGAGCCTTGATGGGGAATCCATCAGAAATCTGCTCATTGGAGCGAAGTATTCATTCCTCAACGAGTATGAGATGGCGCTTGCCATGAAAAAAACTGATTGGGAGATGAGTGATTTCTTGGAGAACGTGGAAATCTGTGTTACCACTTTAGGTTCAAAAGGTGCACGGATTGAATCTGCTGTGTTTGCACCCATCGAGGTGGAAGTTGCAAAGGAGCGGACCAAAGTAGACCCGACCGGGATTGGTGATGCTTTTCGTGCGGGATTTATCTCAGCGCTTGGCTGGGGTATGTCACTTGAGGGGTGTGCCCAAGTGGGTTCAATGGTCGCCACATACTGTCTCGAGACGCAAGGCGGGCAGGAATACCGATTCTCATCCGAGCAATTCTTGGAGCGTTTCACTGAAAGCTACGGCGCCCATTCAGCAGAAATCCTTCGCACGTATTTACCTCAAAAAATCTAAGTTACGCCTTCACGATTTCAAAGGTCGTTTCGTCTATTACGGAGACCTGGTTTCCAGTCAGCCGAGACCAGGCAAGAAGATCGCTCTTGGTTGCGGGGTCATCTGCCTTTAGAATCAATTTCTTGCCGGACTCCAGAGTTTTCACAGCCTTACTTAATTGAATAATTGGAGTTGGGCAGAGCGCGCCGATGCAGTCCAGAACTTCTCTTTCTATGCCATTACTCATGCGCCATCCTCACTTCGTAGTTGAGTGATGATTCCAGGCAAGAGCGCAAGGAAACGTTTAACATCACTCTCGAGCACGCCATGCATCAACGATATTCGAAGATTGCCATGGGTCAGAATTCCCATTGCATGAAGGACGTGGCTTGGTTCGATGGCAGAGGCCACACAGGCCGAGCCCGAAGCGACTGCGAAACCTTCCTTTGCCAGCGCATTTACTAACCGCTCGCCAGAGATATTGAGAGCAGATATCGAGAGAATGTGCGGAAGTGATTCCTCCTTACTCCCGCTTCCTGCAATATCAACTTCGGGGATTGTGCGTGAGATGACTTGTCGAATCATTGAGATGAGATTTCGTATTCGATCTGATTCTTGGTGAGCATCTTTCAGCCAACCAGTGAGCGCTGCGGCCGCTGCAAGTACCAGAGGTAATGAATATGACTCAGGGCTGCGACGGTTCGTTGCATGTGAAAATGGATAAGCCCATCGTTGATTCTTGTTAAGCAGCATGATGCCAATCCCAGAGGGTCCACTCCAGCTTCTTGCTGGAAAATCGGCTGTCGACCAATATGTTGGAAGTGGGATGAGTGGTCCAGATGCAGTGAAATCTAGATGAAGATGTGCGCCCATTCTGCCAACGATTGATGAAAAATCTGAGATTGGTTGTCGCACTCCAGTTTCACCATTGGCCGCTTGAATCGCAATCGTGGAATTGCTCTCAATCTCTTCAATCAATTGATCGCGATCGAGAATCCCCAAGTGGTCGACGGCAATCTGTACGGTAGTGGGCGCATCCTGCGCCAAGGCGAGAATCTCTTGGCGTTCAGTCTGACCCACAATGAATTTTCCGGAGCGGAAATTGGATGCCCCTTGAAGAGCAATCGGAGAGACCAGCGCAGGTTCACCCCAGAACTCAATCTCGCTAGCGCTGACACCAAGGTGGCCGGCGATCTCCTCACGGGCTGCATTGAGCAGATGGCGGGATTGAGCGCTCGAGGCCCCTAAGCCATTGGGATCAGCCCATCCACGTTCAAAGGCGGCGAGCAGGACCTGTTCACCGGCAGGATGGAGAGGACGCTGCCCATCGAAGGCTCCTGCTGTGACCATCACCACGAGGTAGAAGGTACTCGTCAACTCTTAGGTTGGCGAAGGGGCGGACTATCCTTGGCTCATGGCGAGCAGCAGCATGGTGGCAGGTGAAAAGTCACGGACCCGAGCGCTCTTTCTCGCACCGTTGACCCTCCTCTTGGCGGGTTGCTCCTCCGAAAAACTGCCCGCCTTAGGTTTCCCGCGCGGGGTCACAGATATCAATGACATCTCGCTCTCGCTCTGGCAGGGAGCATGGATTGCCGCATTCGTCGTCGGCGCAATCACATCCGCTCTAATTTTGTGGGCTGCTTTTGGTTATCGCGCGAAGAGGAAGGTTGGCGCTGGAGGGCCAGAGCAATTACCAGAACAGGTGAGCTATCACCTTCCTCTTGAAATTATTTATACCGTCGTGCCATTCATCATCGTGGCTGTTCTCTTCTATTTCACCGCCCGAGATCAATCAACCATTACAAAAATCTCTCCTTCGAATGTTGCTGTCAAAGACATTGACGTTAACGCCGTTCAGTGGGCATGGCAATTTACCTATCCTGAAGCGCAGGGAAAAACAGTTACTGGCACTCCCGAGAAACTTCCAACTCTCTATCTTCCATTGGGAGAGCGAGTGCGAATCAACCTCACTGCCTCAGATGTCGTACATAGCATCTGGATCCCAGCCTTCATGATGCAGATGCAAGCTCTTCCTTACATCGAGAATAAGTTTGAATTCACGGCGCAAAAAGAGGGAACATACCCTGGTTTCTGCAATATGCATTGCGGGCGCAATCACTCACAAATGCGATTTACTGTAAAAGTTGTCTCGCCAGCCGAGTATCAGAATTACGTAAACTCCCTTAAAGGTGGTGTTGCATGACAACTTATGCCGAGCGCCCAACAATTTCGCCGTTACGACCGATGGAGCCACAGAGTAAGGGCCGCCTTGTGGTGAAATGGTTGACCACCACTGACCACAAAGTAATTGGCCATCTCTACCTGATCACCTCTTTCATCTGGTTCTTGATCGGTGGCGTCATGGCGCTCTTCATGCGTGCTGAACTCGCGCGACCCGGACTTCAGTTCCTCAGCGTTGAGCAGTACAACCAGCTCTTCACCATGCACGGCATCATCATGCTTCTGATGTTCGCAACACCGCTCTTTGTTGGTTTCGCTAACGAGATCATGCCGCTACAGATTGGCGCTGCCGACGTTGCGTTCCCACGTATGAACATGCTCTCGTACTGGCTTTACCTCTTTGGTGGAATCATGGCAATCGCTGGATTCTTCACACCGGGCGGTGCGCCATCATTTGGCTGGACTGCCTACGCACCGCTTTCGAGCGCGGAATATTCACCGGGCATTGGTAGCGATCTATGGATCGTTGGACTAGCAATCGGTGGACTTGGAACGATTCTCGGTGGCGTGAACTTCATTACGACCATTTTCTGTATGCGTGCTCCCGGTATGACTATGTTTCGCATGTCGATCTTTACCTGGAATGTACTTCTCACCTCTATTTTGATTCTTCTAGCCTTCCCACCGCTTGCTGCAGCGCTTCTTGGACTTGAAGCAGATCGTCGATTTGGCGCGCTGATCTTTGATCCGGCAAATGGTGGCGCAATGCTCTGGCAACATCTCTTCTGGTTCTTCGGCCACCCAGAGGTCTACATTCTTGCCCTACCTTTCTTTGGAATCATCAGTGAGATCCTCCCGGTCTTTAGCCGAAAACCAATCTTTGGTTACAAAGGCCTAGTAGCAGCAACAATCGCCATCGCGGCGCTCTCAGTCGCAGTCTGGGCTCACCACCTCTTTACGACAGGTCAAGTTCTCTTACCCTTCTTCTCTTTCATGACCTTCCTGATTGGTGTGCCGACGGGAGTGAAGTTTTTCAACTGGATCGGAACTATGTGGCGTGGAAATGTCCATATGGATACGCCAATGATCTGGTCACTGGGCTTTTTGATTACCTTCCTCTTCGGCGGATTGACCGGAATCATCCTTGCCAGCCCACCACTTGATTTTGCGGTGTCGGCCTCATACTTCGTAGTCGCGCACTTCCACTACGTAATCTTCGGTACGGTCGTCTTTGCGATGTTCGGTGGTTTCTACTTCTGGTGGCCAAAGTTCACCGGTCGAATGCTCAATGAAACGCTAGGAAAGATTCACTTCTGGACTGTGCTCATCGGCTTTCACATGACATTCCTAATCCAACATTGGCTAGGCATTGTCGGCATGCCACGTCGTTACGCGGATTACCTCGCTAGCGATGGTTTCACTGGAATGAATATGATCTCCACCGTTGGCGCCTTCTTACTAGCCCTCTCGACTATTCCATTCGCACTGAATATTTGGATCACACGTAATGCGCCAAAGGTGACTGTAGATGATCCGTGGGGATATGGCGGCTCTCTCGAGTGGGCGACCAGCTGTCCACCACCGCGCCATAACTTCACCTCGATTCCACGAATTCGTAGTGAACGTCCGGCCTTCGATCTGCACCATCCAGAAGTAGCCGAGAAGTAAAAGGGGTTATCCAATGAAATTCGGATGGCAGTTGTTTGCCGGTATCGCCGTGTTTTACGGTGTGACCACTGTTGTCTATGGACTATGGGCAGAAGAGGTCGTTGGAATTGTTGCTCTGATTCTCAGCACCTGTTTAGCGGCGCTGATTGCCTTTTATTTTTGGTTCACCAATCGACGTCTCGGTGCAACTCTCCCGGAAGATAACCTTGAGGGCGAGATTGCTGATCGAGCAGGGGAGCAGGGCTTCTTCAGTCCACACTCCTGGTGGCCATTAACTGTCGCGCTCTTTGCCACCATCACAGGTCTAGGTTTGATTCTTGGCTGGTGGATGACCCTCATTGGAGCTGCAGCGCTCATGATTTCGATTATGGGTTGGTCAATGCAATACGAACGACAGTAGTTTTTACCTTTTCGCTACAGTATTCAGATGCACGCGATTAGGGACATTGACATCGATGATGCAGGAATTGCA
>SYAM01000083.1 GCA_005787645.1 Actinomycetota bacterium
CCCGATGCCTACCCCGCAGCCGAGAAGCTGGGCATCTCATTCCAGTTGGCAAACTTCATCAGAGATGTGAGTGAAGATCTTGATCGGGGACGTATTTATTTACCTCTTGATGAACTCCGTTCCTTTAATGTCTCAGAGGAGATGCTTCATGAACGGAGGTTAACTCCAGAATTAAAAGAAGTGCTCCGATTCAATATCGAGCGGGTGCGAAAGTTGCAACGCGAGGCGACCCCTGGAATTGCGCTCCTTGCCCCCGAGAGTAGGGCGTGTATCGAAGCTGCAAGTGAACTTTATTGTGGAATTGTCGATGAGGTAGAGAAGATCGATTACCAGATTTTCGATAAAAGGGCGAAGACTTCCACCTATCGCCGACTCTCAGTGGCTATTCCGGCCTTCGGTCGCGCTCTTGTTGCACGCCGCGCGATCCCCAATAGATCCAAAGGCTGATAACTCCAAGAATCAAAGCGAAACCAAAGAGCAGATCTTCCACTGGTGCGCTGGCAATTCGAAACCCGGTAATGAATGGATCGCGATACATCACGATTTCGCGCGAGGTGAGCCACCAATTGGTAAGTAATTGAAAAGGCAGGACGATTGCATAAGAGGTCCAGAAAGCGCGTCGCAGAATCATTCGACGTTTAGTAAGAAATAAATCAAAGAGAATTGCTGTGGGCACCGCTAGCAACGCAAGTTGGGTGTAACTCATTTCTCATCACCAAAAATCCATTTCGGATTCTTCCGTTTAACCACTCCTACTGCTTCAATCGTCATGATTGCTGCCAATGGAACCACAGTGAAGAAGAGAATTTCTTCGAGGGGAATCCCGCCTGGAGTGAGAAGACCGATTATTTGCTTGCTATCAAAATGCCAATGTCCTCTCCTGATTGCATACAGATCCCAGATGATGAATATCGCCGATACCGGAAGAATGCTCAACGCGACCCTTCTGGCGCGACGTAACACTCCCACCTTGAGCAATAACTCGAGCCAGAATGAACCAACAACCGTGAAGGCGATCATGGCTAAGTAACCGAACTTGAGCACGGCCAATGCTATCCTTCTACACGCGCGGGAGCCGAGATGCGGCTGAGAGGGTGGCTTGCCACCGACCGTTACAACCAATCCGGTAATGCGGATTCGGAAGGGGTAAGTGATTTTCATGTTAGAGATTCTCAGGACGGTTCTCTTCACCGCATGGAGCTATCAAGTGACACTCCTGGAATTCACGGCAGCGATCACTTCCTTGATCGCGGTTTATCTTGGCACTACTGGGCGCAAAGTGATGTGGCCATGGTGGATAGCGAGCTCAGCTCTGTATGCACTCTGGTTCTTTGATGCGAAATACTACGGGTCTTTTGCCACACAATTCATCTTCATCGCATTCGGCATTTGGGGTCTGTTATCGTGGAAGCAAACTGGAGCAGAGCCAGCAACCCTCTCGCTCAAAGGTCGAACGATTGCAGTGGGCGCATTTGCGCTCTGCTGGATTGCCTTTGCTCCGTTCCTAAAATCTATTGGAGCGGTTGCAATTTGGAGCGACACGTTCGGATTGCTCGGAAGTTTGGTCGCTCAGGTAATCATGGTTAAGGAGAAATGGGAGAGTTGGATATTGTGGTTTGCAGTTGATATCGTCTTGACTATCCAATACTTCCGTGGCGGTGCATACTTCACATCCTTGGTGTATTTGGTCTTCACAGCCATCGCGATACTAGGTTGGTTACGTTGGTATCGAAATGCGCAACGCTCTCTTCGATAACATCACCGCGCTCCTTGATTCAGAGCGCGAACGTCCCATTTTCCTCGTCATTGACGGCCCGGCAGGAGCAGGAAAGACTACGCTCGCGCGGCAGATAGTCACCTCGATGGGCCAAGGTGAGGTGATCCACTGCGATGACCTCTACAACGGTTGGCATGATGCGCTCACACCTACTTTGGAGCGTCACTTTCGAGAATGGATCATCGAGCCAGTGAGTAAATCTCGGATGCCGCGCTACCAAAAATATAATTGGATATCAGGAAATTATGAAAGTGAAATCGAAGTGCCTGCCACTGGGCTCCTGATACTTGAAGGGGTAGGCGCTGGGCTCAAAAGTATGACGAATATTGCAGACCTCTCCATTTGGATGGAGATTCCACCGTCATTGGGGTTAGCGCGAGTTCTCGAGCGCGATGGCTCGAATATCGAAGAAGAGATGGTTGCGTGGATAGCGAGGCAGACAGAGTTTTTTGCAGAGCACCACAATCGCGAAAACTGCTCGATCCATTTACCTTACGGAGCGCCTGCCGAGCATTAACCGAGTAATTTCATAGACTTTTGGAGTGTCGGACCGAGTAGGCGAAATCATTGATGGCCGTTATGAGATTACAAGCCTAATCTCCCGCGGTGGCATGGCAACTGTCTACTCAGCGATGGATTTGCGCCTTGATCGAACTGTTGCTATCAAAATCATGCATGAACATCTCGCTCAAGATGAGGAGTTCGTCTCGCGCTTTATTCGTGAGGCAAAAGCAGCAGCAGCGCTCTCCCATCCAAATCTAGTTCAGGTCTATGACCAAGGATGGAATCAAGGTGGGATACCTGCAGTCTTCCTTGTGATGGAATACATCCCCGGCGCTACCTTGCGCGATCACCTCTTTGCAGTGGGACACCTGGGTACAAAAGAATCGCTCGAGATTATCGAGCAAGTTCTCTCCGCGCTTGTTTATGCTCATCGTGCTGGCATAATCCATCGGGACATCAAGCCTGAGAACATCATGATTACCTCGGATGGCAGAGCCAAACTTGGCGATTTCGGTTTGGCACGTGCGGTGAGTATGGGAAATACCTTAACCGCAGATGCGAATGTACTTCTGGGAACTGTTGCATACCTTGCCCCCGAACAGGTACAACGTGGGATTGCCGATGCAAAGAGTGACATCTACTCCCTTGGAATCGTGCTCTTTGAAATGCTCACCGGAAAGAAGCCATACGAGGGTGATTCACCAATCCAAATTGCCTATCGCCACGTTCACGACCGGGTTCCTGCTCCTTCGACTCTCTTGCCAGCAATTACAAAAGACCTCGATCTGATTGTCTTGCGTGCGACAGCTCCAGATCCAGATTTACGTTATCAAAGTGTCAGTGAATTTCAGGAATCCATACGGAAGAGTTTGCTCCTGCTCGATCCAAACGAGCAACAATTGAGTCTGCCGCTGGGCATCCCTGAAGAGTTGCGTCGAGCCAGAAAAAGCACCGGAAGAAACGCCGGAAAAGTGCCATCGAATAGAGAGAGACCAGGGAATACACGAAACAAGAGCCCAGAACGGATAACTGAGATGACCAACGCGAAGGTAAGCAATACTGCGGAGTTGCGACGGCGCACCTCAAAGCGTGTTCGTCGTAATCGATTTGTAGCCGTGGCTATTGCAGCCCTTATCGGCATCGCAGGTTGGTATCAACTCTTTGGACCTGGCTCTCAAAACGCGATTCCTTCAGTGATTGGTGCTACTAAGACAGAAGCTACAGAGACGATGGCAACCCTGGGAATAAAAGTAAAAGTCACAAAAAATAAATTTGATGAATTGGTGCCTAAGGGAAAAATCATCTCGATGGCTCCCCCAGCAGGAAGCCGCCTTAGCGAGGGCGAAAGTGTTGCCGTAGTCATCTCCAAAGGACCAGAGCGTTACTCCATTCCCAATCTCAAAGGTAAGAGTATCTCTCAGGCAACGGTGGCACTTGCAAACGAGAAGTTGCTTATTGGCAAGACCGAGGAGGCTTTCAACGCGAAAATTCCCAAAGGGCAGATCATCTCTGTGAGCCCTGAATCAGGAACATTGGTGAAGAAAAATACTGAAGTCAACCTGCTGGTGAGTAAAGGGGAAGAGTTGATTTCGCTCATTAGTTATATTGGAAAGAGCAGCGAACAGGCGCTCAATGAGTTAACTGATGCAGGTTTTGAGGTGACACAGAAAGATGCCTTTAGCGACTCCTATCCGATTGGAATGGTGATAGCACAAAAACCCGAAAAACCAGAACTTGTCAAAGGCGGAAAGGTCGCGTTAACGGTCTCCAGAGGTCCTGAAAAAATTAAAGTGCCAACTGGGGTGCTTAGATTAGATGAGGGCAAGGCAGTGAAGTTACTCGAGGATTATGGCTTTACCGTGAAGGTGCTCAAACCTGCAAAAACCCCTAAGGGTAAAAAGCTCATCGTCATCAAAGTCACGCCAAGCGAAGGAGCGCTAGTCAAGCCAAATTCGGAAATTACTATCGAATTGAAGTAGCCTGACACCTCATGGGGGCTCACGTGAAAAATCGAATTGGGGCTCACGTGCCCACTTCAGGTGGGTTAGTTAAACGGGCCCTGGGTTATGCCCGCACAATTCAAGCAGAGACAATTCAGATTTTTGCCTCTAATCCACGCGGTTGGGCTATGCCCGATGCAAATCCCACGGGAGATAGAGAATTCCGCACTGCAGCAGAATCAATGGATATCACCACGTATGTTCATGCTCCATTCCTGATAAATCTTGGCTCTCCAACTGAAGCGACCTTCGAGAACTCTCTAGCATCCACCGAATACTCCCTCAAGAGAAGTCGAGATCTAGGTGCATTAGGTGCGGTGATACATACCGGGTCTGCAGTAAAAGAGGAGTTTGTCGACCAGGCATGGAAGCAGATTCATGATGGGATGATGCCAATACTTGAACGCCTGAAAGAAGATGATCCATTTCTCCTACTAGAACCCACTGCCGGTCAAGGTCAATCTCTGGTGCGTCGACTTGAGGAGTTAATCAAGTACTTTGATGCCCTCGAGCACCATCCCAAAGTTGGAATCTGCATAGATACCTGTCATGTCTTTGCCGCCGGACATGACATCGCCAAGAAGGATGGTGTGGATGAGATGCTCGGTGCGCTTACCGCTCTGATTCCAAGTGAGCGAATCAAATTGGTCCATGCCAATGATTCAATGGATATCTGTGGGGCGCTTAAGGATCGACATCAATCTATTGGCGCTGGCCACATTGGTGAGAAACCTTTTGCGACTCTAATGGGCCATCCCGCGATGACTGGGGTGCCATTTATTTTGGAGACGCCTGGCGAAGAACCTGAGCACGGCAAGGAAGTAAAGATCCTCAAGAAGTTGCGCAGATGACTCGAAGAATTGAGATTTTTGCACTTTTTGCACTCACATCTGTAGCTGCAGTCTGGGGGGCATCATTTGTCCTGATGAAGGATGCGCTTAAAGGGCAGAGCGTTGATGATTTTCTCGCTACTCGCTTTATCATCGCGACTTTTGCTTTAATCTTGTTCCGACCCAAAGCATTATCGGAAATCAACTCAGAGATGCTAAGGAAAGGTGCGCTGCTAGGGATTTTCCTCGGTTCAGGTTATCTTTTCCAAACAATTGGCCTACATCTGACCACGGCAGCGACAACTGGATTTATCACTGGGCTGTATGTTGTCTTCACGCCAATCCTCGGTGCCCTTTTCCTCAAATCGACAGTAACTCGGAATGAGTGGATTGGGGTGGTCATGGCAACTATTGGCCTAGCCCTCCTATCGTTTAAAGGCTTCACTATTGGGCTTGGTGAACTCTCGGTATTGCTAAGCGCGCTCTTCTTCGCGCTACACATCCTTGGCCTTGGCCGCTGGTCAGGAAAATTTGCGACCTATCCCCTAACCATCGTGCAATTGGGAACAATCGCAATTCTCACCACAATCCTTGCCATCGTTGATAAGGGATACGAACCGCCGAATACCAATCAAGAGTGGATTGCGACAATTTTCACTGCGCTTCTAGCAACGTCGGTTGCATTCCTCATTCAAACCTGGTCACAATCCAAGATGGATGCAACGGTAGTCGCAGTAGTTTTGACGTTAGAAGTTGTTTTCGCAGCGCTCTTTGCGGTACTTGCTGGCCAAGAATCTTTGACAATTCGAGCGACTATTGGTGGCTCGCTCATATTTGCCGCGATGCTACTTATGCAAGTCCGCGCTAACGCAAAAGAAACTACTCAATAACTCCCTCGTGGCGAAGTAACCACTCTTTTTTTCTGACGCCATAGCCGTAATTTCCCAGCGCACCATCGCTGCGGATGATGCGATGACATGGGATGATTGGCGCTATTGCATTACGACCACACGCAGTTCCGGCAGCCCTTACCGCAGCAGCAGATCCAGACTTGGCGGCCAATTCGGCGTAAGTAATTACTTTGCCGGCGGGAATCTTCCGCATTGCTTGCCAAGCTCTCTGACTAAATTCATTCCCGGGTTGACGTACCTGAAGGCTTTTAAACGCGTTGAGGTCGCCATCGAAGTAATCTTCAATCACGGTAGCAAGCCATGTACCTCTTTGAGCTGAAATTAACTTCCGTAACTTATCCGCAGGTGAAAGTTTTTCGCAAAGTGCAGCGAAATTCGAATAACCAGCGGCAAGGAGAGTTCGCTCATCAGTAATCAGATAGAGCTGCCCTATCGGCGTGCCTACTTTGAACTGCGTTAGCAACTGCATAGGCGTACTGGCTAGCGAGCTTGCAACATCTCGGCAACGAGGAAGGCGAGCTCGAGTGATTGAGTGTGATTAAGGCGTGGATCGCAGGCCGTCTCGTAACGAGATGCAAGATCCTCGTGCGAAATCTCCATACCTCCGCCTACGCACTCGGTGACATCATCGCCAGTTAACTCAATGTGAATTCCACCGGGATGGGTCCCTAGTTTGCGATGAACTTCGAAGAAGCCCCTGACCTCATCCATAACATCGTCAAATTTCCGAGTTTTATATCCACTAGGGGCCTCATAGGTATTGCCGTGCATCGGATCGCATACCCACAAGACCTCCGCTCCGGCTTTCGTCACACCTTCGACAAGAGCCGGTAACGCCTCTCTAATGACGCCCGCCCCCATGCGTGTGATGAGCGTAATCCGCCCTGGCTCACGATCTGGATCGAGTTTATTGATCAGCGCCAATACTTCATCGACACTTGCTTTTGGTCCAATTTTGATACCGATTGGGTTTCTGATCTTTGCGAAGAAATCGACATGGGCACCATCGATCTGTCTAGTTCGCTCGCCTATCCAGACAAAGTGTGCCGAAACATCGTAAGGAGTACCGGTACGTGAATCGATACGCGTTAGCGCTTTCTCGTACTCGAGAATCAGCGCCTCGTGGCTTGAGAAAAGATCTACCGAACGGAATTGATCTGCATCAATTCCTGCAGATTTCATAAATGCTAAGGCGCGACCAATCTCATTTGCCATCTGTTCATAGCGCTCCCCAAATGCAGCATCGCGGATAAATCCCTTGTTCCACTCATGGACGCGACGAAGATCAGCAAAACCACCTTGGGTAAAAGCCCGAACAAGATTGAGTGTCATTGCCGAAGTGTGATAGACCTTTACGAGGCGCTGTGGGTCAGGCGTCCGAGAGCGTTCATCAAAAGTAAGGTCATTAACGGCATCACCGCGATATGCCGGAAGGGTAATTCCATCGCGGGTCTCAGTATCTTTACTCCGTGGCTTGGCAAACTGCCCCGCCATACGCCCAACTTTCACTACTGGGAGACTCGCGCCATATTGAAGTACAGCAGCCATCTGCAAAATGGTTTTGATTCGATTTCGAATTGAATCTGCAGTTGCGCCAGTAAATGTCTCCGCGCAATCCCCACCTTGTAGCCAGAAGGCTTCCCCACGGGCTGCTTGAGCGATTCGGCGTTTCAACTCATCACACTCTCCAGCAAAGACCAGCGGTGGAAAGGTGCGTAACTCGGCTACTGCTTGAGCAAGGGCAGCCTGATCTGGCCACTGTGGTTGTTGGGCTGCCAGCAATGATGAATCAAAGAGATTCTCAAGGGAAGTGTTGTTGGAGTTCATTCTCTTATCGCACCTATCTCATATCGGTCTGTCATCCGAAGAAGGTCTCGGACTCGGCGTAAAGGGCAGGATCTACCAATTTCAATTTTTCCGTCGCCGCAGCGAGCGGGACTCGGACGATATTAGTTCCTTGAAGTGCGACCATCTTTCCCCAGTCGCCATCGTGGACTGCAGTAATTGCATGGAGACCAAACCGAGTTGCCAAGACTCGATCAAATGCCGTTGGAGTACCTCCGCGTTGAATATGGCCAAGGACCGAGACTCGCGCCTCTTTGCCGGTTCGAGATTCGATCTCTTTTGCCAACCACTCACCAATTCCAGATAACTTCACATGACCAAAGGCATCGAGCGATCCATCTTTCGTGATGATGCTCCCTGCTTGCGGTAGCGCACCTTCTGCCACGACGATGATGGGTGCGTAATTGTATTTGTAACGCGATTCCACATACTCGCAGACTTTCTCGATAGAGAATGGAACTTCAGGTATGAGAATGCAGGATGCGCCCCCAGCCAATCCAGAGTGAAGGGCAATCCAACCAGCATGACGTCCCATTACTTCAACGATGAGTGTCCGATGATGTGATTCAGCAGTGGTATGTAAACGATCGATAGCCTCGACTGCAATATTGACGGCGGTATCGAAGCCAAATGTGTAATCCGTTGCATTGAGATCGTTATCTATAGTTTTGGGAACCCCAACGACATTGACTCCTAGCGAATGGAGCTTGGTGGCTACTCCTAAAGTATCTTCGCCACCAATAGCGATGAGCGCATCAATTCCCGAATCGGCAAGATTAGCTTTGACCTTCTCGACGCCACCTTCGATTGCAAATGGGTTTGTGCGCGAAGAGCCCAAGATAGTTCCACCCCGAGGAAGTAACCCCCGAGTGCTTTTGATATCAAGCGGTGTACTTAACCCTTCGAGCGGGCCTTTCCAACCATCGCGAAACCCCACGAATTCATAGCCATACTCTTTGACGCCCTTGCGGATGACAGCGCGAATCACCGCGTTGAGACCGGGGCAATCTCCGCCACCGGTAAGCACGCCCACGCGCATAACTAGTCACCTCAAAATCCTTATCAGTCGATGTATTCGCAGGGTCTTAATGGTACCGGTGCGGAGGTGTACGGCGCTCGCGTTACTCTTGGGCCAATGAGGCCAGCGCACGATAACCGCTACATCGGGTATTACCTCGCTGTGAGCGCCCTCTGGGGCATCCCCTACCTTTTCGTGAGTGTGGCGGTAAAAGAACTTTCTGTTCCCGTCATTGTATTTACCCGAGTCGCCATTGGTGCGCTCATACTTATTCCGCTAGCGATGCGCGCAGGTTCACTGCGAGTGCCACGTTCAAGTTATAAATACATAGCGCTTTATGCAATCTTTGAAATGTTCATACCTTGGACATTGATTTCCGATGGCCAAAGGAATGTGAGTTCTGGACTTGCAGGTCTGCTCATCGCAACCGTTCCCATTTGGGCAAATCTTCTCGCTGCATTAGCTGGCGATCGATCGGTGCGACATCCGCGTCAAATGATAGGAATAATCATTGGCTTCATGGGTGTGGTAGCGCTCGTTGGCGTTGATTCATTTATGGAAAGCCATGACCTTCTCGCTATGCTCAAAATTCTCTTCAGCGCGTTCTCGTATGCCTTCGCCACTTTCATGGCAACACGACACCTGACTTCCATTTCAGGGGTCACCGTTAATGGATTAGCGATGGCATTGACTGCGATTGTTTTTGCAATTCCCGCGCTCAATTCACTGCCATCACAGATGCCCTCCAATCAAGCGCTCTTCTCGCTCCTTGCCCTCGGACTCTTCTGCACAGCCTTAGCTTTCTACCTCTTCTTCACTCTCCTCCGTTTAATCGGCGCCCCCAGGGCTTCGACCGTGACTTACCCCAATACCGCAATCGCAATCGCCCTCGGAGTCATCCTCCTGAGTGAGCCGGTAACTATTGGCATGGTGGTGGGCTTTCCGATGGTCTTGCTCGGCTCGTACCTTGCTACATCTCGGAGTAATCGACCTCTTGATATTTCAACGGGCAGAAAGTAGCCACGCCTCCTAATCTTTATTGCATGTCTCTTGCCCTTCTCCAGTGTGGGTGTGGCACCCCCTGGAGCGTCACCGACAATGGAATGGTGATCTGCGAGCGTTGCCAGAGGCCAGCCCATCCAACAGTCGCAGTGTTAGTTACGAAAAGCTAAAAACCAAACTTTTCTAGGGCGCGTGGATTCCGCTGCCATTCAGATTCCACACCCACATGGAGTTTAAGAAATACCCGTTCGCCTCGGGACGCCTCAATCGCCAATCTCGCCTTGGTGCCAATCTCTTTGATTCGCTCACCAGATTTACCGAGCAATATCTTCTTCTGACTATCGCGCTCAAGGAAAATCTTCCCGTAGATTACCGGAGTCTTCCCATCCTCACCCATAGTGATTTCTTCAATGGTCACCATGAGCGAATGTGGCAACTCCTCATGTAATAATTCGAGCGCTGCCTCTCGAATGAGCTCGCTATAGATGTCGTGCTCGCTCTCTTCGCTGATGTAATCCTCTGGATAGAGAGCCGGCCCTTCTGGAAGATTGGCAATCAATAGCTCAAGAAGTTTCTCGCAATTCATCTCTTTCTTTGCAGAGACGGGAATGATCTCTTTCCACGGCGCAAGATTGCCAACACTTGCTAATTTCTCCATCAAGGTAGGTGGAGCAATGCGATCGCTCTTTGTCACCACAGCGATGAGCGGAATGGATCCGCCAGAAATCTCACTGATGATTCTTTTATCACCTGGACCAATTTCCTCATCTGCTGGCAAGCAACAGATAATCAGATCAACCTCGCTATAAGTCTGCGCGGAGAGGGCATTTAAACGCTCCCCAAGTAAAGTTTTTGGTTTATGGATACCTGGAGTATCTACAAGAATCACCTGACCACTAGGTCTATTGACGATTCCGCGGATTGCACGGCGTGTGGTTTGCGGACGTGTTGAGGTGATTGCGATTTTTTCGCCTACTAAAGAATTGAGTAAGGTCGATTTACCCGTATTGGGACGCCCTACTAAGGCGACGAAACCTGAACGAAATTTATCCACTCGATAATTCTCTCATGATTATCTCGCGAGCCTCTAATGGTGAGGTCACTAATTCAGCAATTCGATCGCTAATGAGAGTATGAGTTCCACAACTTTGCGGGGAAGTTATTGGCCCAGGAATCGCAAGAACCGGGCGAAACAACTCGGCGCTATCGCGAGCAGTACGAATGGCACCGCTTTTGAAAGCTGCTTCAACCACGATTGTTCCTCGACTGAGAGCGGCAATGATCCGATTCCGCGTGAGAAAATGGCCCTTTGCTGCGTGAAGACCAGGTACTTGTTCTGAGATCAGCGCACCCCGTTCAAGAATCTCATGAAAGAGCGGCGAATGACTTCGTGGGTATGGATTATCTAAACCGCCTGCCAGCACCGCAATAGAGATGCCATCGATAAGTAGCGCACCTCGGTGGGCCTGGTAATCGATGCCGAATGCGCCACCGCTCGTCACAGTCCAGCCGAGAGCGGCAAAATAGGTAGCGAAATCCCGGGCAATCTTCTCGCCATAACGGGTGCAATTTCGAGCTCCGACTATCGCTACAACATCGGCGCTCTCTGAGGCTATCTCTCGAAGATCGCGACCACGTACAAAAAGTTCTTGAGGTACCTTTCTTAATAGGTTAAGTTGCATTGGCCACTCTGAATCTCTTGGGGTGATCCGTCGAATCTCTTCTTTCATAACCGTTCTCGCAAATGTAAGTCAAGGGCGCGATCTATGGTCGAGCGACTAGGAGAAGGCTCTTCTCGTAAGTCGGCAATACTCCATGCCACGCGCTGAATTCGATGAAGCGCTCGCACAGTGATCTCTTCATTATCAAGTGCCTGGTAGAGCACTCCGAGCGCTTTAGGTTCTGGTGCAAATTGATGCCTGAGCGCCACAGCCGGAATCTCAGAATTGATTGACCAAGGCATATCGCGAAATCTTGTTACTGCTCGAGCACGTGCTCGAGCAACTCGTTCTCTGATCCGATCGCTACTTTCTCCAGTACGTAAGAGATCGGCCTGGGATAGTGGTTCTAATTCGATCCGCAAATCAATCCGATCAAGAATTGGACCAGAGAGCCGTTCTCGATAGCGACGGCTTGCCAAAGGGGTACAGGTACATCTCTTTCCTTTGCCAATCGCCCATCCACATGGACATGGATTCGATGCGAGTACCAATGTGAAGTGGGCAGGAAAGGTTGCGCTACGTCCCAGGCGCGTGAGAGTGATCTCCCCCAACTCCATCGGCTCCCGTAACGATTCAATAACGGTACGGGCTAACTCTGGGGCCTCATCGAGGAAGAGAATTCCGCGATGAGCCAATGAGCAAGCCCCTGGCGAGATCACTGCCGAACCACCACCAATTAATCCCGCTCGGGTGATGGTGTGATGTGGTGCAACAAATGGTGGTACCGCGATTAATGGCCAACGGCTCTCGGAAGAGATTTTCCCTGCAATGGAGTGGAGCGAGGTTACTTCAAGCGAATCTCGCTCGTTCAATTCGGGAAGGATGGTGGGAATTCGCTCAGCCAACATGCTCTTGCCCACCCCAGGCGGACCGACCATCGCAATGTGATGGCCACCTACTGCACCAATCTCGAGCGCCTCTTTCGCACTCTCTTGTCCGGAGATATCAGAAAAATCCAGAGTGGAGTTCACCTTCTCTATCTCATCAGATTCACCGTAAGCGATTCTGTGAATCGGCTCAGCGAGTTCATTGCCCTTACACCACCCGATCAATTCGCGCAGATGGCTAAAGTGGGAAATCTCCATACTGGAGACGAGAGATCCCTCGTGAAAATTCTGTGAAGGGATGATTGCTCTCGATATGCCGTGGTGTGCGGCAGCGCGTAATGCGGGGAGAATTCCTGCGACCGCCTTAATTCGACCATCGAGCGTCAACTCTCCCAAGATCACCGAACCGTTCAATCGCTCCAGGGAGATCTCTTCAGCTGCTGCCAATAAGGCAAGTGCGATTGCACAATCAAAGGCGGAGCCACGCTTGGGTAGCGAAGCAGGTGAGAGCGCCAGAGTAATCCTCTTATTTGGCCATTGCGCTTGAGAATTGATGATTGCTGAACGGACCCGGTCACGCGCCTCAGAGAGGGAAGCGTCGGGCAGGCCAAGAAGATTGAAGGCTGGGACTCCATTTCCCACATCTGCTTCGACATCAATGAGAAAGCCATTAAGCCCTTCGAGGGAGAGTGCTTGAGTGATGGCGATCATCAGGCAATCAACCCCTTGTGATGAACGAGTTCAAATCCCCTGCGATTCTCTACAAGGAGAATCACATCGATTCGCCAGGGAGATCTCGGGCGATGAGTTGCGATCCATTCCCGTGCTAATTTGTAGATCCGACGATATTTCGTAGCAGTAATTGCATCAAAGGGATCTCCGAAACGAAGTGAACTTCGCGTCTTGACCTCAATGAAAATGATTTCTTCGCATCCTTCACCATGCGCACCTGCAATGATGTCTACTTCACCGCGAGAGCCACGCCAATTCCGTTCGATGATTACATAACCACAGGCGAGGAGATAGCGGACTGCCTCATCTTCGCCCTTTCTTCCTAGTAGATGAGGCTGGTGAGAGCGGGGAGGCTGGTGAGTAGGTGAAGACATGGGGAGAATGTAGGTAGCGCTTCTGACAGAGAATGAAATATGAGATGCACTTGTGTATAAAAGTAGGTTACTTACCCTGATCCTTTTTAAGTAATGTTGCTATTGGCGCAAAGGATTTTCGGTGAAGTGGAAGTACTCCAAATCTCTCTAACGCTGCTACGTGCTCTGTACTCCCATATCCTTTATGCTCGGCAAAACCATACTCAGGGTAGCGTGCACCCCATTGAATCATCACTTCATCTCGATAGTTCTTTGCCAAAATCGAAGCAGCGCCTACCGTTTCGCTGACATTATCTCCGCGCCACATCGCAATTGTGGGAATCTCCAAACCCTTAACCTGATATCCATCGGTGATGATGTAATCAGGCTTTATGGTCAGGGATGTGACTGCCCGGCGCATCCCACCAATGTTCGACGGTTGCAGCCCCTTCTCATCTATTTCTTCTGCCTCGATCGCAATAATCGAATAGGCAAGTGCGCGCTCCTTGATGGTCTGAGCGATAGCTGCTCGCTTGCGCTCAGAAAAACGCTTGGAATCGCCCACTTCATCAAGTGGATTATCAGGATCGAGAATTACCGCCGCTATCACGATAGGTCCTGCAAAGGCGCCTCGCCCTGCCTCATCTACCCCAGCTATCAGCCGAAACCCTGCTGAGCGGAGAGAGGCTTCGGGATTCATTGCAGTGGAATTGAGGTTAACGCTTCTGGTCGTGGCAAGAGTGAGAAATGCTTAACAGGCCAGATGATGAGGAATGCTCGCCCCACTACTTTATTGAGTGGAACCATCCCTTTGTTCGCATCTTCTTGGTGGTATCGAGAATCTTCGCTCGCTCCCCGGTGATCACCCATTGCCCAGATATATCCCTTGGGAACGGTGACATCAAAGGTCATCTCACTCGGTTTATTTCCAGCGTAGATGTACTTCTCCGCAACCGCTTTGCCATTGATAGTCAGTGCGCCACTCTTGTCGCAGCAGACCACGCGGTCGCCACCCACACCAATCACTCGTTTAATCAAGTGCTGCTTGGCAGGATCAGGAACGAGTCCAACAAAGACCAATCCGTTACGGAGCGCTTGTGTCGGTGCTGAACGTTCTTCTTGATAGGCCGGAGGCAACCACCCGCCAGGATCACGGAAGACCACAACTTCACCCCGTTTTACATCGCTGAAGAAATTACCCAACTTGTTAACGATGACTCGATCGTTAATCTCTAAAGTCGTTTGCATCGACCCTGATGGAATGTAGAAAGCCTGAATCAGGAATGCTTTGATGACAATAGAGATGAAGAGAGATGCGAGAACAAGAATAGGAATTTCGCGAAGGAGGGATCCTTTGCGCGGAAGTTTCACTACTGGCTTTTCTCTTCCTGTGCCTCTACCGATTCTGCTACTGCCGGGCTTTGCGCCTCTGCTGAAACTTCAGATTCACTCTCAACTGGAGCTAAGAGCTCCTCGCTAATTTCTTCTGCCTCGCCAGTTTCAAAGACGATTGTTTCACTCGGACCAAAGTTGCCGCCACGGCGCTCGCGTATTTTGGAGGCCTTGCCGCGAAGTTCGCGGAGGTAATACAACTTAGCGCGGCGAACATCGCCACGACGAACCACTTCGATTTTCTCAATAACTGGGGTATGAACTGGAAAGGTTCGCTCAACACCAACGCCATAGGAAATCTTGCGGATAGTAAAGCTCTCCCGAACACCGCTTCCGCGACGTCGGATGACCAAGCCTTGGAAGACCTGGATACGGGATTTGTTGCCTTCGATAACTCGAACGTGAATCTTCAATTCATCGCCGGGGCGGAAGGAGGGTAGGTCGCGGCGAAGGGTTGCCGCATCAAGTGCGTCCAGAGTATTCATCTATTTCTCTATTTCTTCAGGTAATCGCCGCAGGTCGGTTACCGAATGAGGACCACTCAGCGATTAGAAACTCGCTCCCCTACGGCGGGGCGCATTTCTCGCCAAGGCGCCCTAGTCTGCCGTAAGGCCCTGATTTACTCAAAATCGCGGGCAGTCCTGGCCTTTGCCTGCTCCAGGCGCCAGCGAGCAATCGCGCCATGATTGCCCGAGGTAAGTATCTCCGGGACGTCAAGGCCTCGCCACTGTGGAGGCTTGGTGTAATTGGGGTACTCCACCAAAAGTTCTTCACCACTTCCTTCACGCAAGACATGTGATTCCTCTACGAGAGAATCAGGGTTTCCTAATACTCCTGGAATCAATCGAGTGATTGCTTCGATCATGGCAAGTGATGCAACTTCGCCGCCAGCTAGAACGTAATCACCAAGGGAGATCTCTTCTACCTGTATCTGCATCACGTTGCGGTAGTACTCCGGCACACGAGCATCGATACCTTCATAGCGCCCACATAAAAACAGGAGATGATCTTTTTTCGATAACTCAAGAGCACTATCCTGAGTAAACTTCTTTCCAGAGGGTGTGGGGATTATCAGCGCTACCCGAGGGTCATCGTGCACAATTGGATCAATTGCCTGTGCAATGGGCTCAGCCATCATCACCATTCCGGCACCACCACCATATGGCGTGTCATCAACGCTCTTATGAACGCCCGGTGCATGGTCACGGAGGTTATGTGTGGTTATCGAAAGTAAACCATCAGCCTCTGCTTTACCAAGAAGCGAGAGCGAGAGTGGCGTGAAGTACTCAGGGAAGATCGTGACGATATCAATCCTCATCTATCAACCCTCCCGGTGGATCAATCACAATTCTGCCACCTGCGATATCGACAGTCGGCACTAAGACTTTCACAAAGGGAATGAGGAATTCACTGCCATTTGACTTGGTAACTTCAAGAAGGTCTTGAGCCACGCCAGTGATTACCCCGCTCACCACACCAATTTCATTATTTAATTGAGTATCCGAGAGAAGGAATACCTTTAAGCCAATCAATTGCTGGATGTGATACTCATCTTCATCAACATCATCGAGATCCACCTCGGCAAGTAATTGCACATTTCGCAGAGTTTCTCCAGCGTTTCGATCGAGGAAACCCTCAAAACTCAACAGAAGCGTTGAGTTATGCCAACGAGCAGATGCGACTGTGAGCCCACCCTCCCTAGAGGGCTGCGTGAGCAACGTTGCGCCCGAATAGAAGCGCTCTTCCGGTGAATCCGTTAACACTTCTACGGTAACTTCACCGCGAATTCCATGAACGCGACCAATACGGCCGACGGTCAGGAGCATTGTTATTCGTCAGCCTCGAGCAGGTCTACTCGAATCGGGCGGCGAGCAAGTGCGCTTGCTACGGTGCGAAGCGCTTTAGCGGTGCGACCAGCGCGACCGATAACTTTGCCAATATCTTCTGGATGTACGCGTACTTCATAGGTTAAGCCGCGACGACCATTTTTCTCACTTACAACCACATCAGAAGGGTGATCAACAATGCCTTTGATGAGATGTTCTAGCGCCTCATCGATCATTGCTACTCGCTCGCTGGAGCGCTTTCAGGTGCGCTCTCTTCTGTAGGTGCAACAGGAGCCTCTGCTTGCTCCGCTACCTCTGCCACTGGCTCAGCCTTTTGTGCACTCTTTGCGGCAAGTTTCTCAGATGCACGCTTCTTCAACGTGGTTGCGCCATCTTTTGGCTCGTTCATCGCATCTTTTGCAGCAGCCTCGAATGCTGCTCGGCGATCAGGTCGTGGCGGTGCAACTTTGAGCGTGCCCTCTTTGCCAGGGAGGTCATAAAACTTCTGCCAATCACCAGTGATCTTCAAAAGCACTTCAACTGCTGGCGTTGGCGTTGCGCCAACCCCCATCCAATACTGAGCACGTTCTGAGTTCACAATGATCAACGATGGCTCTTGTGCTGGTGAGTAACGACCAATCTCCTCGATCGCCTTGCTGTTACGAGCAGAACGTGAATCTGCCACGACGATACGGAAATGAGGGGTACGAATCTTTCCCATGCGAGCCAAACGAATTTTTGCAGCCACAAACTCTCCAAGTTCTTTGATGTAATGAGGAAGTGGGCAACTGCCTCGGGGTGTGATGAGCGCAGGAGAGAGGGCCTGTGCTCAAGACCTCATATCTTGCCAGCCGCGAGGCTAACCTCCAAAACGGGGCCTCCAAAACGGGGCCTATCCGCGCTCCTCTTGCGCCCGCTTTGCGGGGTTGCCCGAACGAGACTTCTTCGCACTCCGTTGGGGTGGCCGTGGAGCCGGTGGCGCCCCCAAGCCAGGCATCTGTGGCATACCTCCTGGACGCATATTTTTCATCTGCTTCATCGCCTTCTGGGCTCCAGCAAATCGCTCCAGTAATCGGTTGACGCTGGAAACTTCATTCCCACTTCCCCGCGCAATTCGTAGCCGGCGAGAACCATTGATGATCTTTGGGTTGCTCCGTTCGTGCGGAGTCATCGATTGGATGATTGCAGCGGCGCGATCGGTTTCTGAGTCATCGATTGCTTCAATCTGTTTTTTCATTTGTGCACCTTGCGCCCCAGGCATTCCTGGCAACATACCTAATAGGTTAGAGATCGAACCCATCTTCTTCATCGCCTGTAGTTGTTCTAAGAAATCGTCGAAGGTGAAATCTTCACCCGAGATAAATTTCTCTTCTAGACGAGCAGCGCTCTTTTCATCAAGGGCTTTCTTTGCCTGATCCGCAAGAGTGGCAACATCACCCATTCCAAGAATTCGCTGCGCTATCCGATCGGGGTAGAAAGGTTCGAACTCAGAACTCTTCTCACCAGTAGAGAGAAAGAGGATTGGTTTACCGATTACTGAAGTCACTGAAAGCGCCGCTCCCGCTCGCGCATCACCATCGACTTTTGTAAGCACTACTCCATCGATACCCACACCAGAATCGAAAGCATTTGCGGTGTTGACTGCATCTTGGCCGGTCATCGCATCGACGACAAAGAGTGTGTCGTCAGGGGTAATTGCACCCTTGATAGCACGCGCTTCTTTCATCAAGTCAACATCGACACCTAATCGCCCTGCGGTATCGAAAATTACATAGTTAAATAATTTTTGATTAGCATGATCAAGGCCATCTTTGGCAACTGAGATGGGATTACCAACTCCATTTCCTGGCTCTGGCGCGAAGACTGGTACGCCAATCTGCTCTCCAATTATCTGTAACTGTGTAACGGCATTGGGTCGGACAAGATCACATGCAACTAATAGTGGGGTGTTTCCCTGTTCTTTCAACCAGAGCGCCAATTTCCCAGCGAGAGTGGTCTTTCCTGAGCCTTGCAGACCTGCGAGCATGATTTTGGTGGGTGGTTTCTTGGCTTGAGCCAGCGGACGGGAGTTAATACCGAGAACTTTGAGAATCTCTTCGTGGATGATTGTGATGACCTGTTGAGCGGGATTAATTCCCGATTGCTTGAGCGAAATCGCTTCAAGGCCACGTCGCTTTACCTCAGAGATCAGCTGATCGACGACGATAAGGGCTACATCTGCCTCTAGTAATGCAGTGCGGATCTCCCCACATGTCGATTCTAAATCAACTGGATTGATCCGCCCACGACTTCGTAGTCCGGCTAGGGTCCGCGACATCCGCGAGGTCAGTGCATCAAACACTCCCCTAGCCTAACTGCCTAACAGAACTTAGAGCGCTGGGATGCCGCGCTCTCCGGTTCGCACCCGAACAACCTCATCCACCGGTATTGACCAGACTTTGCCATCACCGATTGAGCCAGTGCCAGCAGCCTTTACGATCGCGTCGATTGCACCGGCAGCATCTGTAGCGGCGACAAGAATCTC
>SYAM01000014.1 GCA_005787645.1 Actinomycetota bacterium
ATGATTTGCTCAAACATAAGGAGACCGAACTTCTCGAAGTCTGAGAGTTCGCGCCATTGGCATGTCTGACCTCCACTCGATAAACGAGGCAATCAATAAGAGGGCCGGACGAAAGCTCCTGCCTTCTATTGGTGTGGGCATCGTGATTCTTGCATTGGTCATTGCTTCGCTGAGTTTCTTTGATCGCATCCTTTTCGTGCTTTTAGCTCTCGCTTTCGTCTATCGAGGTATTTGGGAGATGGATCGCGCGCTCTCGCGAGTGAATATCGATATCTGCAACTCCCTGTATATCTCAGCAACAGCAATCTGTCTTGCTGCTTGGTTTGAAGGGATAGCCGGTATTGCAGTGGCCACGGCGCTCACTATTCCCTTCACTTTACTTGCGATCTTGACGAGAGGTCCCAACGATTTTGTGAAAAATGCATTCGCTAGCATCTTCACCCTCGCCTATATCCCATTCCTCGCCTCGTTCCTGTTGGTGATGGCAAATGAGGAAGATGGATTGCGCCGCATTATGACTTTAGTTGTGCTTGTGGCGTGCAACGACACCTTTGGTTATGTGTTTGGCGTCTTACTTGGCAAACACAAGATTGCTCCAACAATCAGCCCCAAGAAGAGCTGGGAGGGCCTTATCGGGTCGGTGGTATTCACCGCAATTGGTGGATCGTTGATGTTCAGTACCTACTTCGACCAAGCATGGTGGGTTGGTGCGCTCGTAGGATTAGGTGCTGTTGTGACTGCTACAACTGGAGACTTCATTGAGAGCGCTATCAAACGCGATTTAGATGTGAAGGATATGGGCGCGCTTCTTCCAGGCCACGGTGGCGTTCTCGATCGCCTGGACTCAGTCCTTCTTACCTCACCTTTCATCTGGGCAATATTGAATCTGGTTGGGTGATTGGTGATGGATAAGCCACTCATTATTGATGTCGCACCCGCAAAAAAGAAAGCACCAAAACATTTCGCTGACCTCACGCCAGAAGAACGAATTGCTGCGGTTAAAGAGATAGGTGAGCAAGGTTTCCGGGCAAAACAATTAGCCAATCACTATTTTGCTCGCCACAGCGATGATCCAGCAGAGTGGACAGATATCTCACCTGCTATTGCAGAGAAGTTGGCAAGTACGCTCTTTCCGCAACTACTAACTTTGGTACGCACTATTGAATGCGATGGGGGCGCCACACGAAAAGACCTCTGGAAGATGCACGATGGCGTCCTAGTAGAGAGCGTGTTGATGCGTTATCCCGACCGCGCAACGCTCTGCATCTCGTCTCAAGCAGGATGCGGTATGAACTGTCCGTTCTGCGCAACTGGACAAGCTGGGTTAACGAGAAATTTAAGTGCTGGTGAGATAACTGCGCAGGTGTTTGAAGCGACTAAAGTTCTTGAATCGGGAGAGATGGGGGAGTCAACACGACTCTCCAATATTGTTTTCATGGGTATGGGTGAACCGATGGCTAACTACAACGCAGTGATGCGTTCGATTCGGAATATTACTTCACCGGCTCCAGATGGCTTTGGTATTGGTGCGCGCTCGGTAACTCTCTCAACTGTGGGAGTGGTAACTGGAATCGAAAAGTTAATTGAAGAGAAGATTCCGGTGACTCTTGCGGTCTCATTGCATACACCGGATGACGAATTACGCGATACCTTGGTTCCAATCAATACGAGGTGGAAGGTGCGCCAAGTTCTCGCGGCTGCAGATGAATATGCACGCACGACCGGACGGCGTTACTCGATTGAATATGCACTCATTCGTGATGTAAATGATCAAGCATGGCGGGCGGATCTACTTGGGCGGATGCTGAAAAATAAGAATGCGCATGTGAATTTGATTCCGTTAAACCCCACACCAGGTTCGAAATGGACCGCTTCACGACGAGAGGACGAGAAAGCATTCGTTGCAAAGTTAGAGAGTTATGGGGTCCCAGTCACCGTTCGCGATACCCGAGGGCGCGAGATTGAGGGCGCCTGCGGACAATTAGCCGCCAGCGAGAGTGGGAAGAGTTAGACCCTAATAAAAGAGTTAAGAGTCTTCGCTATGAGCGATGGACGACGGGTGAAATCCTCTTCGCGATCTGCTAAATCTGTCGCAAGAACGCTTCCATTCACACCTAACCAGCGAAGTGGCTCGGGCTCCCAGAGGGGATTGCGCCAATTGACATGTGGCAGCGCAGTGATGGGATGCTCTTTTTCGAGTATTAAATGAGCAAGAGTCTTCCCTGCTAAATGAGAGAGAGTGACGCCATCGCCAGAGTATCCACCGGCGCGAGCGATTCCACTCGTTCGATCCCAGTTTATGTAAGGGTGCCAATCTCGTGGAATAGAAACTGCACCACCCCAACGGTGCGTGAATTTGGCTCTCTTTAGCGCTGGAAACCACTTATGAACCAACTCGATGATCTCTTGATGAACGCGGTATTCCATCTCACGCTTGGCACGCAACTTTGATCCGAAGAGATAACGCGCACCGCGCCCACCAACAGCAAGGCGATTATCAATTGTGCGTTGGCCATAATTTACTAAATGAAGCGCCTCAGAGAATGTCTCTCGATGCGCCAAACCAATTTCATTCCAAATCTCCTCACTGAGCGGTTCCGTCGCTACCATCAGCGAGTAGATAGGCGCATGTGAACGTGGATTTTGTGAGAAGACTTCCGTGGCTTTGATGATTGAATTTGCACGCACGCTGGCAGTTTTGGTCTTTACCAAAGAAGGTTCGATAGTTTCTACTCGTGACTTTTCATAAATGGTCACACCAGAGTTCTCGACATACTGAGCCAGAGCACGAACCAAGCGACCGGGGTGAATCACTGCGCAATCTGGTGTGTAGAGCCCACCGAGTGCACCCTTCACACCGATTCGTCCAAGGAGTGCGCCTTTAGATAAGTATGTTTGATGTGGCTCCGTAGCACCTTGGATCCGAGCAAGTTGCGCTCTATTCCTCGCAATGGTGATCGTTCCGCTCTTCACAAAACCCACTTCGGGTGCATGTTCGCGAGCAAAAGAACCAATCTCGTCGATAGATTCGATTAAGTGTGGGCGGATATCTGCATACCCGGCGCTCGTCGGATAGAGCGCTGAGCACCAACCACCATTTCGACCACTAGCGCCAAAACCGATTCGTTCACCCTCAAGAATCACAATACGCAATGTGGAATCAAGTGACTTCAAATAATAGGCGCTCCATAAACCAGTAAAACCGCCGCCGATTACCACTACATCAGCATCGATATCGTGCGCGAGTGATGCCCGCTCTTTTGGGTTGTAGAAAAGTGTGTCATCCCAAAGATTCATGTCCGTCCTTCAGGCCATCGCTCCAGGTAATCGGGCAGTGGCAATGGAGTGGTCATTCGTGGATCCGGAATCGGTGTTCCGTATCTATGCTCGATAGGAATGTTTCCGGCCCACACCGGCCATGACAGGTCTTCCTCATCGTCCGCTGGGAATTTCGAGGAGATCTTCACGCTCGCCTCATCCATCGGTAATCTCAACATCGTCGTTTGTAGTATTTCATCATCATTGAGTGGGCGCAGCGATGGTCGTCGCCCTGGTAGTAAATGATCAGTAAGGGCGTTGAAAGCCTGTATCTTCTCATCGCCTTCAAGTTCTTTCGCAACACCAAGAATCAAAACACTTCGATAATTCATCGATGATTCAAACGCAGAACGAGCCAGCACGAGAGCATCAATGAGTGTCACCGAAACAGCGCAAGGCGCTCCGCTCGCAAGGGTCCTAAATAAACGAGATGCTTTAGAGCCATGTAGCAAGAGATTGTCACCATCGCGGGCGATTGCAACCGGGATGACAAATGATTGATTATCCTGAACAAAGCCAACGTGACCTACCAAGGCAGCATCCAGAATCTGGTGGAGCATTTGGCGATCCTTCACCTCTTTATGTGGCACCCGATGAAGAGTGGTGCGTTTGGTGTTACCCAGAGGTGAATCAGATGGTGTCATTAAAAGATCAGCTCACATGCCTCGGTGAGCACCGAGCGCAAGATGCCCTCAATCTCATCGAAATGAGTCTGATTAGCGATAAGTGGTGGCGCTAATTGAATGACTGGGTCGCCACGATCATCGGTTCGACAGTACAAACCGGAGTCATAGAGCTTCTTAGAGAGGAATCCGCGAAGTAACTTCTCGCTCTCTTCGGCGTTGAAAGTCTCGCGCGTAGAGCGATCTTTGACCATTTCTATGCCATAGAAATATCCAGCGCCACGGACATCGCCAACAATCGGCAGGTCGTAGAGCTTTTCGAGTGTTGCGTAGAACTTTCCTTCATTTTCCCGAACGTGCTCATTGATCTTCTCTCGCTCGAAGATATCTAAGTTCGCTAGCGCAACCGCAGCTCCGACTGGATGTCCACCAAAGGTAAAGCCGTGCAGGAATGCGTTGTTATCTCTCAAGAAAGGTTCATAGAGACGATCATTAGCGATCATCGCAGCCATTGGGAAATATCCTGAAGTCATTCCTTTTCCGCAGGTGATGATATCTGGAGTAATACCAAATAAACGTGAAGCAAAGTAATCTCCGATGCGACCAAAACCTGTGATGGTCTCATCGCAAACCATCATGACATCGTACTTATCGCAGATCTCGCGAACTCGCTCTAAATATCCTGGGGGAGGAGGAAAGCATCCACCTGAGTTCTGCACTGGCTCCACGAATACTGCTGCGACAGTGTCTGCTCCTTCGAAGTTGATCATCTCTTCGATGCGATTAGCAGCCCATTGACCGAATTCCATGTAATCATCACGATGATTTAGCGGAGCGCGATAGAAATTGGTGTTTGGCACCTTGTGGTGTCCAGCGATTAGCGGTTCGAAATATTGCTTAGCCGCAGGAATACCTGTGATTGACAAGGCCCCTTGGGTGGTGCCGTGATAGGCGATCGCGCGTGAAATAACTTTGTGTTTGAGCGGCTTACCCGTCATCTTGTAATACTGCTTAATCAACTTGATTGCGCTCTCCACCGATTCACCGCCAGTTGCGGAGAAGAAGACGTGGTTAAGACCTTTTGGAGTAAATGAAGTCAGGCGCTCTGCCAATTCGATTGCTGGAGGATTGGCATAACCCCAAAGTGGGAAAAAGGAAAGTTGACGCATCTGCTTTGCTGCCGCTTCGACCAACTCCTCGCGGCCGTGTCCGACTTGAACGGTGAAAAGTCCGGCCAAGCCATCGATGATCTTTCGATCACGATCATCCCAGACGTAGATTCCTTCACCGCGGGTGATTACGGGAATTGAACCGCCTTGTTCGTAATTTCCCATTCGAGAGAATGAGAGCCAGAGATTTTGCTTTGCTCGCTCTGACCAGTTTTCATGATGTTCATCTTCGTGATAAAGAACGACGTCTGCTTCACTCGTTGTTGCCATGTTTAAGTTCCCCAGTTGTATAACTGCTTTTGCAGTTTGAGATAGACGAAGCTTTCCGTGCTTCGCACCGAAGGTATTGCCCTGATTCGTTGCAAGAGTTCTAGTAGATGTTCATCGTCATCACAGATTGCTTCAACAAGAATGTCGAAGTTACCTGCGGTGACCACGACGTAATCGACCTCCCGGTACTTGCCGAGTTGATCGGCAACTGCAGTGATATCACCCTCTACTCGAACACCAACCATCGCCATACGAAATGACCCGACGGTGAGCGGATCAGTCACAGCAACGATTTGAATCACACCAGATTCGATCAACTTCTGAACTCGCTGCCGAACGGCAGCCTCAGAGAGCCCCACGGCAGAGCCGATAGCCGCATACGGCTTTCGACCATCACCCTGGAGCTGCTCGATGATCGCCTTGGAGGCCTCATCGAGATGAACCGAACGGTTTTTCTGGCGCATAGGGCCAGCCTCTCACGGGGAGGAGCCTTCTGCAACTGAATCCGTAGTTTTACAGGCAAAATTACGCGATATCCGAAGTTTTTTGAGAAAAAATCAAGCCATATCGCAGATAATGCTCGGCAAAGGGCGGACTGCTGTGCTAGCCCGCCAGGCGGGCGGCGCGTACGCTCTGGCCATGAAGACCCTCACCAATTTCATCAATGGCAAGAGCGTTCCCTCCACTTCAGGTAAGACACAAGAGCTCATCAATCCGGCAACGGGCGAAGTCTTCGCTCACGCGGCGGTCTCCAATAGCGCAGATGTCGATGCAGCAATGAATGCTGCAGCAACTGCCTTCGAAACGTGGCGCGATTCAACCCCGGGCGAGCGGCAACGCGCGATTAACAAGATTGCTGATGCAATCGAAGCGCGATCTGAAGAATTGATTCGTGTGGAATCTGAGAACACGGGCAAGCCAATTGCGATTACGCGACAAGAAGAGATTGGTCCGATGCTCGATCAAATTCGATTCTTCGCCGGAGCAGCGCGCAATTTAGAAGGGCGTTCTGCTGCCGAGTACATCAAAGGCCATACATCTTTCATTCGTCGCGAACCTATAGGAGTTTGCGCGCAAGTCACACCATGGAACTATCCGATGATGATGGCGGTGTGGAAGTGGGCGCCTGCGATTGCAGCGGGAAACACGGTAGTTCTCAAGCCAAGTGATACAACTCCAGTTTCGACTCTCTGGATGGCCGAACTGATGCAAGAGTTCTTGCCCGAAGGAGTCATCAATGTCATCACGGGCGATCGCGATACCGGAAGACTTCTAGTTGATCACGAGATTCCACAATTCGTCTCCATTACAGGTTCGGTTCGCGCAGGAATGGAAGTTGCGAAAGAGGCAGCAAAAGATTTAAAGAAAGTTCACCTCGAATTGGGTGGCAAAGCGCCGGTTGTCATATTTGATGATGCCAATCTAGAGGCGGCATGTGAGTGGATTGCCGTTGCGGGTTATTTCAATGCTGGCCAAGACTGCACCGCTGCCACGCGCGTGATTGTCGAAGCCAGTGCATATGACGAGGTGGTCGCTCTGCTCACCCAACAAGCAAAGACGAACATCAAGGTGGGAATGCCTGATGAAGAGGATGTACTCGTTGGCCCAGTGAATAACGCCAACCAACTCGCGCGCGTCAAGGGATTCCTCGAGCGGGTGCCGGCTCATGCCCGCGTGACCGCTGGTGGAAGCCAAGTACCGCGCCCCGGATATTTCTGGACTCCCACGGTGGTGGCAGACCTCAAGCAAGATGACGAGATGATTCAGACTGAGATTTTTGCTCCGGTCATCACCATTCAAAAGTTCACCGATGAGAGTGAAGCGGTCAGAATGGCCAATGGAGTGAAGTATGGCCTGGCCTCGAGCGTATGGACCAAAGACCATGGTCGGGCGATGCGGATGGCCAAGGCCTTCGACTTCGGCTGCGTTTGGATCAATACCCATATCCCGATGGTTGCCGAGATGCCCCATGGTGGCTTCAAACACTCTGGGTATGGCAAAGATTTATCGAGTTACGGGTTCGAGGATTACACCCGAATCAAGCATGTAATGACTAATCTACAGGCATAGCCCGAGAGACCGACTAGATAGAGGGAGTAAGTAATGAGTGAGCAACTTTCACCAGAGACACGAGCGTTAATTCGAGCGCAACTTACTCGTCGCAGATTTCTCGCGGGTGCCGGTGCAGTCGGTGCAACTGCGGTTCTTGCTGCATGCAGTAGTTCCGGCGAAGAGACTGGTAGCGCAAGCGAGAGCGCTGCTGCTGAATCTTCAGGAACGGTGCGCTGGGCAAACTGGCCGGAGTACCTCGATTACGATGATAAGGGGCAGAAGTATCCAACGTTAGAAACCTTCATTGCCGCCTCAGGTATCAATGTCGTGTACAAAGAAGAGGTCAATGACAACGACGAGTTCTATGGCAAGGTGCAGGTCAAGCTTGAGCAAGGCAAAGATATCGGTTGGGACATCGTCACATTGACGGACTGGATGGCCGGTCGTTGGATTCGCCTCGGCTACACCCAGGCATTCGATGAGGGCGCAATCCCAAATAAAGAGAATATTCTTCCAGGTCTTGCCAATGTGGGCTTTGATCCAGGACGCAAGAGTTCACTAACCTGGCAATCAGGCTTTGCAGGTTTCGGCTGGAATAAAGAGGTGATTCCTGGCGGAATCAAGAGCCTTGATCAACTCTTCGATAAGAAATACAAGGGAAGAATTGAAGTGTTGAGCGAGATGCGCGACACCATGGGAATCATCCTTCAGTATCAAGGTGTCGATATCTCACAGCCATTCACTGAGGATCAATTCATGACGGCCGTAGAGTTTCTAGAGAAGCAAGTTACTGACGGAATTATTCGCCAGGTCAAAGGCAATGATTATCTCGATGACATGGAGAGCGGTGACGCGATAGCGGTAATCGGATGGTCTGGTGATATCTTCGCGCTCGCCAACGATAACGATGGCAAATTTGAATTTGCGATACCAGAGTCGGGTGGAACCCTCTGGTCCGATAACATGATGATTCCATCAACATCAACCAATAAGAAGAATGCGCAATCAGTCATCAATAATTATTACGACCCTGCAGTTGCGGCTCAAGTTGCAGCGTGGGTCAATTACATCTGCCCGGTTCAAGGTGCACGCGAGGAGATGGAGAAGATCGATCCAGAATTGGTGAATAATCCATTCATCTTCCCGGATGAACCGACATTGGCGAAGGTAAAGGTCTTCCGCCCACTAGCACCGGAGGAAGAGACCAACTTCAGCGAAGCTTTTGCTGCAGCATCTGGTAACTAGTAATGGTGGATGTCACCTCATCGGCGGTGGGGGATCTGCAACTTCGAAATCTCACGAAAACGTTTGCTGATTTTGTCGCTGTTGATGATCTGACACTGACCATTCCGAAGGGCTCATTTTTCGCTCTCCTTGGCCCCTCTGGTTGTGGCAAGACAACGACGCTACGAATGATCGCTGGTCTTGAAGAACCAACTTCAGGCTCTATTCACATCGGCGCTACCGACATCACGTACACCAAGCCGTACCAACGTCCGGTCAACACTGTCTTCCAAAATTATGCGCTCTTTCCCCACCTCACAATTTTCGAGAATGTCGCATTCGGTTTGCGGCGCAGAGGTATTAAGGATGTCGAAGGAGCGGTAACCAAAACCCTCGCTCTCGTAGAGCTAGGACATCTTAAAGATCGAAAGCCCGGGCAATTGTCAGGTGGTCAGCAGCAACGGATAGCAGTCGCGCGCGCCATCGTCAATCGCCCTGCACTGCTCTTTCTCGATGAACCACTAGGCGCGCTAGATCTCAAACTTCGGCGACAGATGCAGATCGAATTGAAGTGGATTCAAACCGAGGTGGGAATCACTTTCGTCCATGTAACCCACGATCAAGAAGAGGCCATGACCATGGCTGACACCATTGCCGTGATGAATAAGGGGAGAATTGAACAAATGGGCTCTCCTGTAGAGCTCTACGAGAATCCCAAGACTGTATTCGTTGCAAACTTCCTCGGGCAATCCAATCTCATAGAGGCTGCAGTGCAGACAAATAGTGGCGCTGAGACATCAGTGGATATCCATGGATCGCGAATAATTCTTCCGAGTTCGCGCAACAAGTCTTCGAAGAGCAAAGTTTTGGTGGGTATTCGTCCAGAGAAAATCAACATCCAAACAGCAGGAAGTAGCGTCGGAAAGAATTCGCTCTCTGGTGGTGTAGTGACAGATATTTCCTTTGTGGGTGTGAGTACTCAATATCAAGTAGAGATGCCATGGAAGCAAGAGATCATGGTCTTTGAACAAAATGATGGCGGTGCGCCCAATATTCGTAAAGGCGACCAGGTGACTCTTTCTTGGGAGCCGCATTTTACCTTTGCGCTCGATAGCGAGAATTAAATGGCGATTGCTCACGTTTCACCAGGCACTAGCACCCATGTGAATCCTGAGCGGAGCGGTAGGAGAATTCCTTATCTCCTTATGTTGCCCGGGCTGCTCTGGCTTTTTATCTTCTTTATCTACCCATTGATAAATCTTGCCGAAACTTCGACAAAAACTAGAGCAGCGTCACAAGAGACTGGCGCTTTCGTTCAAACCTATCGTTTTGCCAACTACTTGGATGCCTTCATCGAGTATCAAGATCAGTTCCTTCGCTCGTTCTCTTATGCGCTCATGGCAACCTTGCTCGCTCTTGCTATCTCTTATCCGCTCGCTTATGCGATTGCTTTCAAATCTGGCCGATACAAGAATATCTTGCTTATCCTGGTAATTGCGCCTTTCTTCACCTCCTTTCTCCTTCGAACAATCGCGTGGAAGCAGATACTTGGTGCGGAAGGTCCGGTTGTCTCGGTGCTACGCGCCCTGCATCTGATCGGACCAGATACGACAATCACCGCTTCATCATTTGCTGTCGTGATGGGCCTTACTTATAACTTCTTGCCATTCATGACCCTGCCGATTTATGCCAGTTTGGATCGCATCGATCCACGCTTGATGGAAGCCTCAGGAGATTTATACGCCAATGGGCTAACTACTTTTCGCAAAGTGACAGTCCCACTTTCTATGCCGGGAGTCGTTGCAGGAACTTTGCTTACATTTATCCCTGCAGCAGGCGATTACATCAATGCTGCGATCTTGGGCAATCCGACGACGAAAATGATTGGCAATGTGATCGATTCTAGGTTCTTTAGAATCGTTGACTATCCCACAGCCGCAGCGCTCTCCTTCACCTTGATGGCAGCAATTCTCCTCTTAGTGATTATTTATATACGTCGCTCCGGAACAGATGAGTTGGTGTAGTTGCAATGAGTAGATGGTTTTCTCGAAATCTAATTCGCATCTATGCGAGTCTTGCTCTCATCTATCTCTTTATTCCAGTCGGTTACACGATGGCATTCTCTTTCAATGATGCCGGTAAGCGAAATATCAATTGGCAGGGATTCACACTCGATAATTGGAAGAACCCTTGTGGTGCGCCTGATATCTGCGTTGCTCTCGGCAATTCTCTGAAGATTGGCTTTCTATCAACGCTAGTAGCAACAATACTCGGCACCATGATTGCTTTCGCACTTGGGCGGTACAAATTCCGTGGGCGAAGTTCGACTAACTTGCTGATTTTCTTACCTATGGCTACCCCTGAAATTGTTATGGGAGCATCACTGCTGGCTATGTTCGTGAATCTCAATGTGAACACTGGATTTTGGACAACTGTCATCGCTCACATCATGTTCTGTATTTCGTTCGTGGTGGTAACAGTAAAAGCACGAGTAGCGAGCCTTGATCCGAAACTTGAAGAGGCAGCTCGTGATCTATACGCCAACGAATACCAAACTTTCAGACGAGTGACTTTTCCGCTAGTACTTCCGGGCATAGCAGCCGCAGCGCTTCTTGCATTCTCATTGTCATTCGATGATTTCATCATCACAAATTTCAATTCAGGAACGATTACGACATTTCCTAAATTTGTCTGGATTTCATCAATCCGAGGCGTACCTGCGCAGGCGAATGTCATAGGTACCGCAATGTTCCTCATCGCACTTTTCATCGTTATTGCTGGACAATTTATTGGGAGTGCAAAAGCGAAGCGAAAGAGTTAGACTCGCCCCAAGCCATTACAAGGTCCTGCCGAAACTGGTGGGGGTAATGGGGTAGGACTCCGGAGGACCCGGGCCCGCTGTAAGTAGAAGTTAAGGGGTGAATCCGGCTTTTGCCGGATATTTCGATGGCCACCATCGACCCACGAATCGTTCGCCACCTCAAAGATGTACAGCCAGATCTCTATTGGCTTGATGCTGACCCCCTTGAACCTAGTGCACACTCTGCGCTCGTCGGTGAAATCGAAGCGGACTTAGCGATAGTTGGCGCCGGCTACACCGGTTTGTGGACTGCGCTCCTTGCCAAGGAGAAACATCCCGATTGGCACGTAGTGATTATCGAGATGCGCGAGACTGGAGCAGGTGCCTCTGGCCGTAACGGGGGATTTTGCAATTACTCACTGACCCACGGTTGGACCAATGGCAAACGTCGTTTTGCTGATGAGATGGAAGTGATCTCTCGTTTAGGACGCGAGAATCTTGAGGCAATCGAAGAGACCATAAATACCTACAACATTCAATGTAATTGGGAGTGGACTGGCGAACTTCGAGTTGCTATAGAACCATGGCAATTAGAAGGAATGCGTGAAGAGGCTGAAGAACGTAATCGCATGGGTGATGATGTTGAATTCTTGGGTAAAGAAGCGATTCAAGCTCGGGTGCATTCACCGATTTATGAGGGTGGATTATTCGATCACGATGGAACTGCTCTGGTTGATCCAGCCCGATTAGTTTGGGGATTGGAGAAGGCTTGCCTCTTACTGGGAGTGCAGATTTTCGAGAATTCGCAGGTGCAGTCGCTGGAAAATCTCGATGACGGAGTGGTTTTGCATACTGCATACGGTTTTGCGAAGGCTCCTCGAGTAGCGTTGGCAACCAACGTCTTTCCAACGCTTCAGAAAAATCTGAAGAAGTATGTCGTTCCTGTTTATGACTATCAAATCGTCACCGAACCTTTGACTCCAGAACAGTTAGCGAGTATTGGTTGGAGTGAGCGCGAGGGAATTTCAGATTCGGGCCATCAATTCCACTATTACCGGCTCACTGATGACAATTGCATCGTTTGGGGTGGTTGGGATGCGATTTATAACTTCCGCGGACGTGTTGCAAGGGAGTATGAATTTCGCCCTGAGACGTATGTGAAATTGGTCGATCACTTCTTAAAGACCTTTCCGCAATTAGAAGGAATCAAATTCACTCATGCTTGGGGTGGTGCGATTGATACTTGCACCAGGTTCTCACCATTTTGGAGTCAGTCGAAAGATAAAAGAGTGGTGAGCGTTCTTGGCTATACCGGCTTGGGGGTGGCCACCACTCGGTTTGGTGCTCAGGTAATGCTTGATCTCCTCGATGGTGAAGATAATGAGCGCACCCGTCTGACGATGGTGCGAAGTAAGCCCATAGCCTTTCCGCCGGAGCCATTTCGATTCTTCTTAATCCAAATCACACGCTGGTCTATCAATCGAGCCGATGAGAATGGTGGCAAGAGAAACCTTTGGCTACGGATGCTTGATCGCCTTGGCTTAGGCTTTGATTCTTAAGTACCCTTAGGTATGGCAAATCATGGCAATCTCTATGGACCTGATTTCACTTTTCTAGGGATTCCACGGTGCGATCTCGATGACCCGCAGAGTTACCAAGGTCTGGATGTCATCATCGTGGGCGCTCCTATTGATAGCGGCACCTCACATCGCTCGGGTGCGAAATTTGGACCGCAGGCGATTCGAATGGGGGATTATCTGCCCCATGATGCACAGCGCCCGCACCTTTCATTGCGCGTAGATGCACTGCAAGAACTGAAGATCGCTGATGCAGGGGATTTGCTGATGCCACCAGGCAATCTCGAATCTTCGTTAGAGGTTTTGCGCGCTGCTACTGAGAAGATTTCGCGCGCTGGCGCGATTGCGGTTGTCCTTGGTGGTGATCACTCGATTGCCTCTGCGGATGTAGCGGGAATTGCCGCTCACCGAGGCAAAGGAAAGATTTCGATGATCCATTTTGATGCGCATGCAGATACGGGCGATTTGCAAATGGGTGCGTTGGTGGGACACGGCACTCCAATGCGACGTTTAATCGAGAACGGTGATGTGCGTGGTGATCGATTTTTACAATTGGGATTGCGCGGCTATTGGCCTGACGGGGCGACTCTGGATTGGATGCGCGATCAGGGGATGCGTTCCTACGAGATGACTGAGATTCACCACCGTGGACTCAGTGCGGTTCTTGATGAATCTTTCGCAACCCTCACCAGTGAGTGCGATGGCGTATTCCTCTCGGTAGATATTGATGTCGTGGATCCAGGAATGGCACCCGGAACAGGAACACCAGAACCAGGTGGCATGACAAGCCGAGAACTTTTAGAAGCTGTTCGACGAATCTGTCTTGAATTGCCGATTGTCGGAATCGATGTCGTTGAGGTTGCGCCGCCTTTTGATTCCGCTGATATCACAGCGATACTCGCTAATAGGGTGGTCCTTGAGGCGCTCAGCGCAATCACTAAACGCAAAAGTGGAAAGCCCTATTCACCAACGAAGAACTTGCTTGACCGGTAATTGCGTTAAAGCGCAGCGATTGCCTCATCGACAATAGCAAGTGCTTCACGAAGTAAATGCTCTGGCATTACAAGTGGTGGCAAGAATCTGATCACATTGCTGTAAGTGCCGGCGGTAAGAAGTAATACGCCCTTACTCTGGCAGTACTTCACGATTGCTTGCATCGCTGCCGGATTCGGATCAGTTGTTCCCGGGAGTACCAACTCGATTGCTTGCATCGCACCACGCCCACGAACTTCACCAATCACCGGATACTTTTTCGCCATCGCGTGAAGTTCTGCGACCATAATTGCGCCGATCTCACGGGCTTTTCCTACAAGATCTTCCCTCTCAATAGTCTCAATGGCCCCCAGGGCGGCGGCACACGAAATAGGTGAGCCACCAAAAGTCCCACCTAGGCCACTGAGGTGCACGCTATCCATGACTTCGGCGCGCCCGGTCAGTCCGGCAAGTGGCAGCCCACCCGCGATTCCTTTTGCGGTGGTGATGAGATCGGGAATGACACCCTCATCATCACAGCCGAACATCTCTCCAGTTCGCGCAAAGCCTGTTTGCACTTCATCGGCGACGAAGAGTGCGCCATTCTCATGCGCGAATTTTGCTAGCCCAGGTAGGAATCCTTTAGGGGGCACGATGAATCCACCTTCACCCAGAATTGGTTCGATGACAATCGCTGCAACATTTTGAGCCCCAATCTCTTTCTCGATTTTATGGGTGATGAGATCAAGTGCTTCGTCTGCACATTTTTTAGGATCGCCTAACCAGCGGAAGGGGTAAGCCATGGGCATTCGGTAAATCTCCGGGGCAAAGGGGCCAAAGCCCTCTTTATATGGCATGTTCTTTGCAGTCATCCCCATAGTGAGGTTCGTTCGACCGTGATAGCCATGTTCGAAGACAATTACTGCGCTCCGCTTGGTGTAGACACGGGCCACTTTGATTGCGTTCTCGACGGCTTCGGCTCCAGAGTTAAAGAGCGCAGACTTCTTTTTATGCGAGCCTGGCGTTAAACGATTGAGCGCTTCGCACACCTCTACATACCCTTGGTAAGGCGCAACCATGAAGCAGGTATGTGTGAATGCGTGCACCTGCTCGACTACTCGATCAATTACTCGATCTGCGGAATTGCCAACATTTACTACCGCGATTCCGGCACCCATATCAATAATCGAGTTGCCATCAACATCGACGATCACACCACCACCAGCTTCTTTTACGAAGACGGGGATAGCCATACCCAAGGCAGCACTTACTGCCTCGCTCCGTCGTGCGATTAGCTCTTGAGATAGTGGTCCGGGAATAGCAGTCTTGATTATACGTTGCTGTGGAATCGGTGCCCGTGACATAACCCTAGAGTACTGAACTGATTGAAGGTCCGCTATTTGCACCCGTTCTTAGCCCCGCTCTGAAAGTAATGACCTCTGCTTTTCTATAAAGCGATTGTAATTTCGTTGACCATAGTCAATCTCTGCTGGAGATGGGTGATAGACCTTTCCAGAGGCCATAAGCGCATGGGTACTCGCGGCAATATCTCCAGCAAGCATTGCATCTGCCAAAATCGCTGAACCTCTACAAGTGATCTCCAGATCATTGACTATTCGCAGTGATTGACCCATTGTCCGAAGTCTGGTGGCTAACCAGTGGGAATCATTGCCTGCTTTTCCACTCACGATGATTTCCGATGTGGGAGAGTTACTTAATTGCTGGCTCAATTCGAGAACTTGTCGCTCTGCGAAGCAGATGCCCTCCATCGTCGCACGTGCGAAGGCGCTAGCCCCGTCTGAGATCGAAATATCAGAGAAGCTTCCTCGAATGTCATTTCGCCACAGTGGTGCGCGCTCGCCGGCAATGTAGGGAAGATAAATTGGTACTCGATCACTCTGATCAGAGGCGCCACGAGCTACTAGTTCGCTCTCACTGATCCCAAAAAGTTTCGCAGCCCACGATATTGATCCACCGCTCATTTGTGTTGGACCAAAGAGGACTGGGTACGGAGCGCTACCACGTGGAATCACATATAGAGGTTGATCCTCATATGGCTCAGTTGTACTTGATGTGCCAACTATTGCCGAAGTTCCCGTAATGATGAAGGAGGTAGGTTGCACAAAAGCACCAAGAGCGAGCATGCCACACATTGCATCCGACCAACCAACGCTGACTGAGATACCTTCGGGAATCCCAAACCTTGTGGCAGCATCGATGGTCGTTACACCTCGTGAAGAGTAACCATCGCGCAGTTCGGGAACTACCTGTGAATCCCACTCGATAAACTCGAGAACAGATACGACGCTGCTTCGCGTTCGGACATTGCATATTCCTTTAGTTGACCAGGGATCTGAGATTGCATTCCCAGTGAGGTGAAAACCGAGGTAATCCTTCGGTTGCAATAACCACCGCGTCTTTGCTGCCGATTCGGGACGATTGCGTCGGAGCCAGAAAGCTTTAGCAGCGGTAGCCGATGGCGACCACGGAAGTGAAGTTCCGACAACTTCACGAGGATCGCCGAAACGATCTTCCAACTCATGCGCTTCTGCTACTGAGCGATTATCTTGCCAAATCATCACTGGCGAGGTGGGTAGACCTTTTTCATCAATTGCCACCAATGAAGGGGTATGGCCCGATAATCCGATTCCTTTTGTCTGTGAGATCCATGAACGATTGTTCTTATCACTGGCAATCAATTGCGCAAGTGCAGAGAGATACTCATGTGCATCTTGTTCGACAGAATCACCCTCGCGGTGTAGCGAAATCGCCACCTCATATTTATCGAGAATCTCACCCTTCGAGTTGATGAAAATCCCCTTGAGCGAGGAGGTCCCAAGATCCAATCCCAGGATGACATCACGCGCGGCCATGGTTTTATCCTAAGGTGATATTTCATGGGCCAACTGGGAAGATAAGCCCATGGCCGCCGCCCCTCGCTCCGTCGTGATTTTGGGCTCGACTGGATCAATTGGCACCCAGGCGTTGGCATTAATCGCGCGCAATCGCGCCCGTTTCACCGTGACTGCGCTGGCGGCCGGCGGTGGAAACCTTCCGCTTCTCATCGAGCAAGCAAAAAGTTTCGGTGTTGCGATTGTTGGAGTGGCGAAGGGAGATCGAAAAGTACTTCAGGATGCTCTACCTGGAGTTGAGATAATTATTTCTGAGAATGCTGCTGAAGAGATTGCCGCAATTCCTGCAGATGTGACACTAAATGCGATGAGTGGTTCGATTGGCTTGAAACCAACTTTAGCTGCTTTGAAAATTGGCAATAACGTCGCGTTAGCCAATAAAGAATCACTGGTAGCAGGAGGGCCGCTCGTAGTTGCTGCTGCCAAGCATGGACAATTGATCGCTGTAGATTCTGAACATTCTGCGCTCGCACAAGCGATGCGCTCTGGAGCTCAATCTGAAATCTCACGGGTGATACTTACCGCAAGTGGTGGCCCATTCAGAGCACGAGAGGATCTCTCCAATGTAAGCGTTGATGAAGCGCTCAATCATCCGACATGGAACATGGGGCCAGTAGTAACCATCAACTCAGCAACTTTGGTAAATAAAGGACTTGAAATAATCGAGGCCCATTTCTTATTTGATATTCCTTATTCGATCATCGATGCTGTTATACATCCCCAATCCATTGTTCACTCTATGGTGGAGTTCAACGATGGCTCGGTGATTGCGCAGGCGAGCCCACCGGATATGACGTTGCCGATCTCACTTGCTCTTAATTGGCCAGACCGACTCGCAGGTGCGATTACCCCGCTGCAGTGGGGTGCGAGCCACACCTGGGAATTTGCCCCAGTAGATACTCTGCGCTTTCCAGCAATTGATTTGGCGCGCCGATGTGGAGTGGTTGGCGGCGGCGCACCGGCGGCTTTTAATGCAGCCAACGAAGAGGCGGTTGCAGCCTTCATCACTAAAAAGATTTCATTTACCGATATCGTCGAGATTGTGGATGATGTCCTGAGCCAAATAGGTGGCGAGGTGAGCGCACACTTGCGAGATGTCCATGATGTCAGCGCAGTTGAAGAGAATGCGCGAGCGGTGGCACGCGATCTGGTAGCCAGGCGAGGGAGACGTTAGATACGAGAATGAATAGACTACGAAAACTATATGAATACTTCTAGTGGTGCAGGGGTGGCCGGGATAATTGGCATTCTCGCCTTCGTCGTGGCGATGCTCCTGTCAATCATGATCCACGAGTGGGGCCACTACATCACTGCTCGAAAATTTGGTATGAAAGTCACCGAATTCTTCCTCGGCTTTGGCCCACGTATCTGGTCAATTCGCCGAGGTGAAACCGAATTTGGTATCAAAGCGATTCCTGCGGGTGGTTACTGTCGAATTACTGGAATGACTCCAGTGGAACCACTTGACGATGACGATCGCGAGCGAGCCTTTTACAAATCTTCGGTGCCGCGCCGCTTGATCGTCCTAGGTGCAGGATCTTTTCTTCATTTTCTACTCGCCTTCTTTATTTTGATCCTCTTCTTCGCAGCAGTTGGCGTCCCAGAGCAATCAACTCGTTTAGCTGAAGTTCTTCCTTGCGTGAAGAAGAACACCTTGAACGGTCAGGGATGCACTGCCGCAGATCCGCAATCTCCAGCGGCGAAAGCGGGTTTACGTGCAGGCGATCAGATTACGGCGGTAAACGGAGAGGTGATCACCTCATGGGAGCGAGTGGGGGAGTTGATCCGCAGTAGCGCTAACTCACCGCTGACCTTCACGCTTCTTCGGGCTGGCGAGGAGATTGAACTCACTGTAACTCCGACTCCAATCGTGAGTGAAGGAAAGAACGTTGGCATAGTTGGCGTTATCAGCGAACGTGAATTGACTCGCTATTCAATACTCTCGGCTGTAGCGGAATCAGGGCGCGAAGTTGGAAATTTAGTGAGCGGAAGTGTGCGAGCCCTTGTCGCGCTACCGAGCAAAATTCCTCCACTCTTTAGCTCGGCTTTTGCCGGGGAGGAGCGAGATCCTGAGGGGCTCGTCGGAGTTGTTGGAGTGGCACGGGTAAGTGGAGAAGCGGCATCTAGTGATAACGGTTCACTTGCGGAGAAAATTGGTTTCTTCCTTCTCATCATTGCTAGCCTCAACGTATTTGTTGGCATCTTTAATCTCATTCCACTTCTACCGCTCGATGGTGGACATATGGCGCTCGCGCTCTTTGATGGCTATCGCCATAATCGAGCGAAGCGAAGAGGGCTACCCTCTCCTCCACCATTCGATGTCACGAAATTGATGCCAATCACCCTGGCGGTGATAGCGGTGCTCGCTTCGCTCTCACTCCTCTTATTATTCGCCGACATCGTCAACCCGCTTCGCCTCAATCAATAGGCAGATTCCAGCCAAGTACGGCAAGATAGCGTCATGGTTGATTTGGGAATGCCCGCACCGCTGCCAGCTCCGCTGGCGCCTCGGCGCAAGACTCGCCAAATTAAGTTGGGATCAGTTCTTGTAGGTGGAGGTGCGCCTCTAAGCGTCCAATCGATGGCCACCACCCTCACCGCAGATGTCAACTCAACCTTGCAGCAAATCGCAGAGCTGACTGCATCGGGATGCCAGATTGTTCGAGTCGCCGTTCCGAGCCAGGACGATGCTGATGCGCTCGCTGCAATCGCAAAGAAGTCTCAGATTCCTGTCGTTGCTGATATTCATTTCCAACCCAAGTACATCTTCGCAGCGATTGATGCTGGCTGCGCTGGCGTCCGAGTCAATCCGGGCAATATCAAACAATTTGATGACAAAGTTAAGGAAGTTGCAAAAGCGGCAGGAGATGCGGGGATACCGATTCGAATTGGCGTGAATGCTGGTTCACTTGATCCGCGTTTGATGAAGAAATATGGAAAGGCCACACCTGAGGCGCTTGTCGAATCTGCGCTCTGGGAGTGTTCATTATTTGAAGAGCACGGCTTTACCGACATCAAGATCTCAGTCAAACATCATGATCCAGTGACAATGGTGCAGGCCTATCGCCTCCTTGCTGATAAGTGTGATTACCCGCTACATCTCGGAGTCACAGAGGCAGGACCACTTTTCCAAGGAACCATCAAATCTGCAGTTGCATTTGGAGTTTTGCTCTCAGAGGGCATCGGCGACACAATTCGCGTCTCACTCTCGGCACCTCCTGTTGAAGAAGTAAAAGTTGGAATTTCGATTTTAGAATCACTAAATCTCAGACAACGTAAACTTGAGATTGTCTCTTGTCCATCATGTGGAAGGGCTCAAGTGGACGTCTACACCCTAGCCGAGAGAGTGCAGGCAGGTTTAGAGGGGATGACAGTGCCACTGCGAGTTGCAGTCATGGGGTGTGTGGTCAATGGACCGGGCGAAGCACGCGAAGCAGATTTAGGTGTTGCTTCGGGCAATGGCAAAGGGCAAATCTTTGTCAAAGGCGAGGTAATTAAGACAGTTCCTGAAGCGCAAATTGTTGAGGTGCTGATCGAAGAAGCGATGCGACTTGCTGACGAGATGGAGAGTTCCGGGGCGCCAGTAGTCGAAGTTCGGTAAACGTGCTCCACATTCTCAATTCGTCACACATTCCAGAGGATGTACGCGACTTTCTCAATAGAAAACCTGAGGCACATTCCTTTCTTGCCTCTCGTCTGCAGGCTCTGCATGAACGTTCTCGTAGTGAAGCACTTATTTACCGGAGTCAATTTGGTGTTGAAGGCGTCACCTATATTGGGGCCAATCTTTTACCAAGCTTTACTTCGCGAGGCGCAGCATTTGCTACCGCTGATTACCTCAAATCCCGAGCGCTGACCTTTTCATCAATAGTCGGGGAGGGCGAGAGTGTTTTCACGCTCTGGGAGTTGATCAAATTTCTTCTGCCAAGAGCTCGGCTCGTTCGTGAGCATCAGCCACTTCTCTCCATCTCTACTGAGCCACTAATTCCGTCAGACCCAAAAGTTCTTCTTGCTACGCGTGATGATCTCGAATTGGTGATCTCGGCAGGAATCGAAATGTTTATTGGTGAGGTAGGCGAACCGCCAAATCTCTCAGACTTCAGGGCGCGGGCAATCGAATTGATCGATGAGGGACGAACCTTTATTCGCCGGGAAGGTGATGAGATTCTCTTTAAAGCCGATATCGGCGCAATCGGCGCTGGCGCTCGGCAGATTCATGGCGTATGGGTCCCCGTCGCATACCGGGGGCGTGGGATTGGTTCATATGGAATGGCAAGTGTTATTCGCCTCTCAAATAGTTTCGCTCCACGCGCCTGTTTGTACGTCAATGATTTCAACCTCGCCGCGCGTGCGAGTTATAAAAAAGTGGGTTTTGTCGAAGTGGGAGAGTTCGCCTCAATATTTCTCTGAAGTAGGCTTTCACCATGCTTCGGATGTCACACCTCTTCCTCCGTACCCTTCGTGATGATCCTGCCGATGCTGAAGTTGCTAGCCATAAACTGCTAGTACGTGCGGGATACATCCGGCGAATTGCAGCAGGGATTTACTCCTGGCTTCCATTGGGTTACATCACATTGCGAAATATCGAACGAATCGTACGCGAGGAGATGGATAGGGCAGGATTCCAAGAGGTGCACTTTCCTGCGCTCCTACCTAAAGAACCATACGAAGCAACGAACCGGTGGAGTGAATATGGGCCGGATCTCTTTCGACTGCAGGATCGCCGTGGTGGTGATTATCTTCTGGGACCAACGCATGAGGAGATGTTCACGCTAATGGTGAAGGGGGAGTATTCCTCGTACAAAGACCTTCCATTGACGATCTATCAAATTCAAACCAAGTACCGTGATGAGACCCGACCACGAAGCGGCATTATCCGTGGACGAGAATTTGTTATGAAAGATTCTTACTCTTTTGATGTCGATGATGCGGGGCTGCAAAAGTCTTATGACGATCATCGTGATGCGTACATCAAAACGTTTGATCGACTTGGATTGCAATACTCCATTGTCTCGGCGATGTCCGGTGCGATGGGAGGCTCAGCATCCGAAGAGTTCCTCGCACCTTGCGATACTGGCGAGGATACCTATGTGCTCTGTAACTCTTGCGGGTTTGCAGCAAACGTAGAGGCGATGTCAACAAAGGTATTGCCGCAAAAATTCGATACGCCACCTCCGATTGAAGTGCTCGATACGCCAAACACCCCAACTATCGAATCGCTGGTCGAGGTGATGAATGCAAAGTATCAAGCAAATATCACCGCCGCTGACACTTTGAAGAATATTCTTTTGATTGCAGACGATAAGGCGATATGCGTTCTCGTCCCGGGAGACAGGGAAGTCGATCTCAAACGCCTTCAAGCCAATCTCCCTGGAATTCAAGAACTACGTCTATTTGACGATGAGGATTTCAGTAAACGAAAAGAGTTTGTCAAAGGATATGTAGGTCCGCAAGATGCCAAACGCTTTGGAATCACCCTTTACGCCGATCCACGAATCCAAGCCGAATCACATTGGATAACTGGCGCTAATCAGGCTAATAAACATGCGCGCTTTGTCACCGAAGGACGAGACTTCACTATCGATCACTATGTTGAAGCTGCTGAAGTACGTGCAGGGGATTTATGTCC